>CAYWWR010000007.1:0-32493 GCA_964462165.1 uncultured Nitrosopumilaceae archaeon | reverse complement strand
GTTATAAAGTGGTACCATATATAACCAATTACATAACTACCATGACTGGAAAGGTGAAAGATCTTACAGTATGTTTTGAAAGTGAAAAATTTCGATCAAAAACTGATCGAGTTTTTATGAATTGACATAATTTTCTAAACAAATTCAAAGTTATCAAAATCATGCTTCTCCAAACTTGATCCACTAGCAAAATACAACAAATAATAAAATACACAGTTACATTAGATCTGCTTTTCTACACATTGAATTAGATTGTGTTTTTTGATGTACATAGCACCAACCAGTTAATTCAATAGGAAATGTGTAAGATGCACCCATTATAGAATCACAGCAGATTACTGTAAAATTAGATCTTTTGATATTTTCTTCCATATTGAATCATATTCAACATGAGAAAGAATTAGAAAAGTTTCTAAGAAATTTTCATAGTATATATTTTGGGAAAAAATATTCTCACATTAAATGCATCAAGATAATTATGACAGAAGATCAAAAGATGATGAAAATAGAGATTCAGACATAACAAAGATAAAAAACGAGATGGAGACTGCAGATAAAATATTTTACAAGGAACTCTCAAGCAAGTATTTTCTTTTGGATAAATTTGAAATTGATCAATTAAGAGATATGTGTAAGAACCTACTTGGCAGAGTTCCAGATATAGAACATTATGAAGACAAGACTACAAAGAAGAAAATAGAATTACCCCAATACAAGGAGGATTTCATCCATTTTATAATAGAAGAGTTTAGATTTTCTGAGATCAAAGAGTATGCACTAGAAAAATGCATAGTTACTAGTCATTTTTTTGAGAAATAATAGGCATAAAACTACTAAGGTAGTACAGATAAACCAAGAAATTTGGTGGTTGTTACCAAGCCGTCAGATGCACCTATTCCAACAGTATAATTTCCTGGAATTACACCTCTATCGCTCATGGTTAATTGCAGAGTATCATTATGAGGAAGAGTTATCACATTAGAAGAAAACCCTACTGTTAAATTTCCAAGTGCCGCAGTAGGGGTGATTGAACTAGAAGCATTCAAAAATAGTTGGTCAGAATTATGCGTATTATCGATAATCTTTAAATCAACAACAGCTGTACCATGATGATTCAATGTTATTTGTGTTGCATTGAGATTTAGTTCAAATGGGATTGGAACATGTCCATTTATTTCTGCAATCTTGTCTGTGTTCCATTCAGAAAACCAGAGAATTTTTTCATCCATTGGATCTTGTGAAATATTAAGAGGATAAGTGAGATAACCATCTTTTGGTAATGATGGAATTGAATATTCTGTTAATGTTTTATTAGAAACATCAAAGCGTCCAATTTTATTTCCTTGATGCTCATTGAACCATAAAACTTTTGGATTGGTAGTTCCGCGAATCCAGAAAGGAAGAGTGGTGGTGTTGAAAGTATTTTGTGATGTTGGATATCGAGTTATTTTTCCACTATCAAGATCATAACTTGTAAGAAAGCTTGTGCCATGTTCAGTTAACCACAAAGTATTCTTGTCTACAAACAGATCAGTTGGAGATGAAAATAATGTTGTATTATCTTGTGGAATTTTTCTAATAATTGAGATATTTTTCACAGTGTAATTGTCTTGATCAATTTTATACTGGACAATATTTTGAGAACCCACATTGGCTACCCATACAGAATCATTTTGTAAAAATATTCCAGCAGGATTTGCATGCGAAATAGTGTTAAAAGTAGAGACCATGTAAGAATTATTTTGTGATTTTCCTATTACTCCTATTGTATCTCCACGTAACGTAGTAAACCACATTTTACCATCCAGAGCAGATTTTATCTGAAATGGCGCCCCAGTTTTAGACACATACGAATCAAAAATGCCACTGGAAGGATCAAATTTCCAGACAGATGTTGACCCTAGAGGTGAAAACCAAATTTTCCCATCACTATTTTGTACAATAGCCCAAACCATGGCAGAATGCACACCAATGTTTTCATAGGATGTCCTCCCACCTTGGATCTCATAATTTTTCACCTCCCCGTTTTTCGGATCAACTGAATAAAGCGTGGCATTCTTTGATGTCACCCAAACCAAATCGGACTTGTCTGCAACCAATCCATTTGGAGCAGAACCTGATGGTAAAGAGTATTCCTTGACATATGGATCACTTTTAGACATAACATCTGAAAGTATGACATTGGTTCCAATGTTTTGATAAATACATGTCAACAAGATCATTGTTGCCACAACTAGTGTGATCACAAGAAATTTTTTTGATATCAATTTGTTCAATATTAAATTGGCAGTATCTGTCTTTATTAGTATCTCAAATCCTGTTAATTCTTTAGCAGAATGTGATATCGTACACACTTAACATCATCAAATGTGTTTAGTATGTTTTCCAATTTGGCAAATAGAGGCAATGTAATATATGAATAAGTCCAAGTCATTTTATGAATAAACGATTTTATCTTTTCTTGCCGATATACTTGAGCTTCTTTGTAGGACTGGGAATATACGAGATAGCACATCCTCCCTTTAGTACAGATTCAGCAAGAATCGGAGATTATGAGGTTAAAGTTGAAACCACTCCTCCCGTTCCAGAGGTAGGAAAAGATACAACAATACATTTCATAGTTCTAGACCAGAATGAAAACCCCGTTGACAATTTTAGGATGGGAGTTCAAATTTATTATAATGATGATATGGTTGAATCATTTCCTTCGGCAGATCACGATTCTGGAAAATGGGATTTAGATTACACGTTCAACGAGCCTGGAAACCACGTAATCAGAGCTGATCTTGTTGATTTTAAAAATGGAGGAATGTTATCATATGCATTCAATGTGGGTGTTCTTAATTTCTACATGAATGTGTTTACGTATCTGATAATAGCCGGCCTATCAGGTGCGGGAGGAATTGTAATTGCCATAATTTTATTTCAGAAAAAACTTTGGTTCAAAAAGAGTAAAACATAGGGCGTGGTCTTTATTGCAGGGTTTTGGAGATTACCTCCTTTAGAATCAACGCCATTGCGCGCATTCACATAAGATTCCTGCCAGACCACGCATCGTCAAGCCATTTGTGGTGACTCTACGATCATACATATAGTATAATTTTAAATTATTTAAGAATTTATGTTAAAAACATATTGAAAAAAATATTACATGAAATATTTCTAGAAATATAACATTTTCTAATAATTATTACACATATAACAAATACTGAACTATGTCATCATTCAAGCATATTCCAGAATCTGGAATACCGAAACAACCCAACCCAACCAGATATGAAGGAAATAATAGATAATGCAAATAATAGATACATCTCTCTTTTACGATGTGCCAGATCAAGATTTAGAAAGATAAATGCTCCAAGCCCTATCAGACCAAAAAAAAGTACCAGCCTACCAAGTCGTTTGAAATTCAATTAGTCACATACATCAATGGCCAAATATAAAACGGATCTGTTTTGAAAGAGTTTTTGTAAATCATATGTGAGGATTCACACTATTCCACATTTATCATAATATTGTTGGTGATACTCTTCTGCCTTGTAAAATTCTGTTGCGGGCACTATTTCAGTTACAATTTTCTTTTCACGTTTTCCAGATTTATCAATACGTTCCTTTGACTGTAATGCCTCCTTTTCTTGCTCTACAGTATGATAGAAAACAGCAGATCGATATTGTGTTCCAACATCTGGCCCCTGTCTATTTAGGGTTGTAGGATCATGATTATTCCAAAAAATGTCCAGAATTTCACCATATGAAATCTTGGAAGGATCATATTCTACTTGCACAACCTCTGCATGACCCGTCATATCAGTACAGACATCCTCATAGGTAGGATTTTTTGTCTTACCACCCATATATCCAACACTCGTTGACGTAATTCCATTTTTTCGAAAAACATGTTCTATGCACCAAAAACACCCTGCTCCAAAAGTAGCTTTCATCTACAGCATGATATTCATACAAGAATTAAATTCTATCTAGAAGAGACCATTTTTCCAGACTTTTTGGTCTAACACGTAATGTTACAATATAAGATCACATTACAATATGAATGAAAACCTCTTTTAATCAGTGGATTATATCTACTGATTCATGAATGAAGAATTAATCGAACTTGTTGAACAATTGACAGAGTTCGGCTATGGGGATTCGCTTAGGTTGGATTCCATATCTAAAAGATTACGCAGTGAACAGCCCCTATATCCATCGGACCAGAAATACGTCGACATGCTAGTTTCAAAATATCTTTATCCACATGAAGAAGAAATTGAAAAAATAAGAAAATTAGGATCATTAGAAAATAAAATACAAAATGTAAAGCAGAGATATGGAGGAGAGATTAACCCATCAACAGACAGTAATCTTTCAGATCTATGTCCCAAATGTGGCTCTCCAGTACCAAGAATGTTTAGTTTTTGTTCAAAATGTGGGGCATTTCATGATGAACATAATTTTATCGATACTCGTAATACCCAACAAAAAAAGAGAAAAAACGAACAGAGTTCTCAACAATTACCCCAAGATACAACAATGAAACCATGTATTACATGTAATTCAAAAATATTCAAGACCCATGAATTTTGTCCAATATGTGGTGCATATCAGGGCAAAAATAAGTTAAAAAATGTCAAAAAATCTCAATCAAAGCAAAAAAAATATACCGGTACTGCAATTGCTGGAATAATACTCATCATTCTGGGCATCATGTCATCCGTATCTTTATTTCAATATTCATCTCTTTGTAGTTCCATTTTAGGACAATCAGCACAAATTTTTAATTCACAAATACAAGAATCATGTAACTATATCCAATTACTAACTACGGGCGGTTACATATTCTTCATCATTGGAATAATACTACTTGGAGTCAGAGCGGTTAAAAGAAAAAGATCTTAGAGAAGATTTTGTCATCACATATATGATGAAGAGATTGAATTAGTTTTAAATTTTGAAAATAATCAAATTATGACTATCTAGAAAGAAGATAGAGTGAACTTATCACATCTTGATCAGCTGCTTTACCATCAGTCCAAAGACACAGAGTTGTCTTATCAGGTGTAGAGATTACAGAATCTCCTTGTACAGACATCATATTATTTGAAACAAGATATTTTATACCAGTCGATAACTGGTTATCAGATATTTCTCCAGCACACCAAAATCCCACTGTCTTCTTGGTCCAAGATGGAATATGACTTTGATCTGCCACCACAGATATTGAAAATGTCTTAATCACAGAATTACCACTTTGATCCTTTGCAGCGCAAGTTACAGTTGTAGTGCCCATCATGAAAAAAGAGCCAGATACTGGACTACATTGTGGTTCTTGTAGATTTGATAATGCTGTAGAATTGATATAATTGACATTGGTTCCAATTGAATTTGATGCATAAAATACCAGTGCTTGAGGAACCAAAGACTGGGCAGTATTAGAACCAGAAGGAGATGCACTTGGATCAGAGCTTGAACTAGATATTCCACTTGGACCAGAGTTGTAAGTAGGCTCATCATATGATCCTCCTCCCACTGTTACAAATACGCTTGAAGGCATGTTTGGATCATTGAATCTAAATTCTATCGTAGAACCCATTTCTACAGGAAATCCTGCAATGGATTTTGGTATCTTGACATTTACTTCAAACGTATCAGTATTAGGCCCAGTCTCCCTCATGGTATATGGATTAACATCAAATGCACTATCGGATAATGTAGTTTGAGCCCCACCCATATGGACTTCAATCATACTAAGCGGAATATCATCAGGTGTCTGTGAATCAAGATTATAATTTGGCGCATATATATCCAGTTTGAAATACTGTCCAATTCTAACATTAGGAGAAGAGCTTTCCACAGGACTTGATGGTGCACTTGATAGAACTACGGATTGTGTCACATCAGTAGGATTTCCAGAATTATCGGCTCTCTGATGATATGTCATCAGTACAACATCGCCATTTTGTAGAGGTTTTCCGCCTACAGAGTCAGGTAATGTAAGTTCAAGCTGAAAAACTCCAGTATCCATTCCAGTTTCCACCATTTCATCAGGTCCAGATATTGAAACTCCATTTATTGTAAAATCAACAAGTCCAGATGTCGATATCGTCATCACTGCACGATGATCAGTAGACAAGTTAGAATCAGTCACATAAAAAGTTAGAACAGTTCCAGGGGTTGCGGGTTCCGCATAAGAAAGATATATTGGTAACAAAAGTAGGAGAATGAAAAATCCTTTCAGGTTTGATTTATTCATGAGTGTCCTTTCCAGATGCGGATTTGATTTCACTGGTTATAGAATCAGAATTTGCAATCAAAGATTTTAGAACAGCCTTGGTTGTGTTAATGTCACCTTCAGATATGCCACGATAGATCATTTTTCGAAGTTGTAGAATTATAACAATTATAGAATCCACTGTTGATTCAGCTTTTTTTGTAAGAAATATCCTATTGTTTCTTCTATCCTCAGAATCTGCTACTCGTTTTACCAAACCATTTTTTACCATTTTATCTATCACAGGTACAAGTGTACTTCCATCAACATTAATTTTTTCTGCGATCTCTTTTTGTGTAGGCCCATCAACAATATTGAGAACTAGAATAATTTTCCATTGTGCAGGAGTTAACCCCAATTGCTTTTTCATTTCCATTTCTGCAAGTCGTTCTTGTGATTTTGATGCAAGTGCAATCAATGTTCCAATGCTATCACTTAGGTCAAGTTTACGCATGATATCTATATCATATACTGGTATACAAATGATTGGTATACCAATAGTTATATACTAACAAGTCAAATATTATACCATGATCACATCAAAGACATGTAAGATCATCAAAGTCCCACACATAGTGACAAGTCATGCAAGAACATGCTAAAATATCATTACAATTTGTTTTTTTCACAATTGTAATAACATGTGCAGTATTTTCGTTTCCATCATCCTACGCTGACAGAATGATCACGTTACAAAAGGTTTCTGACGTGAAAGAAGAATCTTTACTCAACACAATATCTGATATATCACAATATTCCAAGATATTTCCCGACAATGTAAAATATGTCAAAATACTAGATAACAATACAAGACTTGTCGACATCAACGCAGGAATAAACGGTATATTTTTTGACACCCAAGCAATATGCAAGACGGATTCAGATGGAAATTACATAATTGATGTAGTATCAGGAGACCTCAGGGGAACTATCATGACCACCAATTTAGAAAAGACATGGGGTTTTCACGGTCAAAAAGACGGAGGAACAATTACAAATATTTCTTTAGATGTAAAGACATCAGGACTTTTAGCATGGATGATCAATCTTGTTCCAGACAGTTCAGTCTCAGATGCATTACAATTTGGATTTGACAAGTTTGTTCAACAAGCACAAATGCAACAAGTTTAAGCAAATTTTATTTTATTGTACTAGTCTTTTTGAGAAGTTTTGGTTTTAATTTAGTGTTGTTTTTTAAAAGTTCAAGTGCAATGGTTTTATTATTTAGTGCTAAGTCAAACTTTTTATCAATCTTTAGAGCAGCGTTAAAACATTTTATCGCATCTTTTAGTAAACCAAGCTCTCCCAATGAAAGACCCTTGTATGCTATTGCCAACGCATATTTTGGTTGAATCTTTAGTGCATCATCATAACAATCTATGGCATCATGGAATTTTCCAAGCGTGTGTAACACCGAACCTTTGTTTACCAGAGCATCCAGGTTATTTTTTTCAATCTTTAACGCCTCATCATAACACTTTATCGCTTTGGAGTGCTTTCCAAGTGTTTGTAGCGTAACTCCCTTGTTTATCAAGGCGGTAATATTTCGTGGTTCCTGGAATAAAATTAGATCATAGAATTCTAGTGCCAAGGCATATTTGCCTTCTTCACATAGCTCGTATGCCTCATCCAGAAGAGAAGATTTCATTATCAGGGGTTAAAATCTGCCGATATTATATTTTTAGAATGTTTGATCACAATTGCTAGTCAATACCAATTAAACCTACTAAACCAAATTTGTGCGATCAGAAAGAAATGATTACACATATCAAAATACAAAAGTTGTTCTTGATACCAGTCCACAAGTCAATAACAAACACAATTTCATGGTCAATGCATAATGAAAATACAATCCACAACAATCTTTAACGGCAGTTTCTTGCAAAAATCCAATGCATACCATAATCTTTGATTTTGACGGTACAATAGCAGATACACTGTCAGTAGTCATAAGAATTGCAAACAAGTTTGCAGATCATTATGGATACAAAAAGATTCCACTCAGTGACTTGCCAAAACTACGAGAGAAAAAACCAAGTGCAGTCTTAAAACATCTTGGAATATCAATATTCAAACTTCCAATTGTAGCAAGAAAGATAAGATTTGAAATGAATAAAGAGATCATCAATCTAAAGACAGTAGTTGACATAAAAGAGACACTCGTATACCTCAAAGAAAATGGATGTGTCTTGGGAATATTGACTACAAATTCTAGAGAAAACGTAGTTGAATTTTTGAAGAAAAATGATCTGGAATTGTTTGATTTTGTCTATTCAGGAAGAGCAGTTTTTGGCAAGAGTAGATTATTGAAAAAAATGATGAAAGAGAAAACCATTCCACATGAAGATCCAATCTATGTAGGTGACGAAATAAGAGACATAGAGGCAGCCAAAAAGGCAGGAATTAGAGTAATAGGAGTAGCATGGGGTTACAACACCAAAAATGCTTTGCTCAAGTTTCATCCTGATCATGTCATAGAAGAACCAGAAGAGCTCAAAGATATCATCTTAAACTAGAATCATGCAAAATTAAACAGCATAGCTGAATTGTCATAATACTAGCTTATCAATACGTATATCTGTGCCAGATATTTGGTCATGTGTAACTTGATTAAAAATTTCAAATACGTTATTTTGTTGACAACATTTTTTGCATCATCAGGCATAGGAATAGCATATGCACAAGACACATCCATCACAAACCAGTTTTACAGCCCTGAAACAGAGGCATTACAAGCATTCGCAACTGAAATTGCAACCTCTGCACCAAAGATAATTGCTGCCGCAGTCTTGTTGGCAATAGGCCTAATAGTAGGAAAAATTGTAGCGCGTGTAATAGAAAAGACAACAAAAAAGATTCTAAATAAAGCAAATCTTCAAAGTATTTCAGAATCTAGAGTTATTGAAGAAACAATAGGGAAAATTGATTCTGCACACTTGATTGCTGCAACTGTCAAGTGGTTTGTGTACTTGTTTTTCATAGTAGCTGCAATAAATGAATTACAACTGCAACAGCTCACAAGCGCACTTACATCATTGTGGCTTTGGATACCCAATGTACTTGCATTTGTCATGATTGTGATCATCGGTTCTATCATCGCAAATTATGTTATCAAGTGGATAAATCATGAACTTGTCACTCATAATTACAGTGGAAGTAAATACATTGGAATCGGAGTCAAGATAGTAATATACAGCATAGTTTTTGCAGTAGGTCTCACTCAAATTGGCATAGGACAGACAGTTATACCTACACTTGTTTCAGCATTTTCATGGAGTATAGCAATTGCAATAGGCATTGCAATAGCAATTGGCTTGGGATTCACGCTAAAGGATATTTTACCAACTGCCATAGCAGGAACATCTGGACACCGTTCAATATACAAAGTTGGCCAGTCAATCAGAATCGGAGACATATCTGGAACCATTACATCATCAGAAATGTTTCACATAATAGTAACTAATGAAAAAAACGAGAGTGTTGTGATTCCTACCAAGGAATTAATGAACAAGTCAGTAGTTATACTACATCCAGATTCCAAGAAAAATTAATTTCAAGTTAGTTTGAAATATCGCGTAACGATATACTAGTCAATGAGTTCAGATGTAACAGAGGATGAAAAAAAGACATTAACGCCAGAATCAGGATTTGATTTGTGTGGAATTGATTACTTTGAATCATTTGGAAGAAGATTGTACTTTATTGCACATTATGAAAGATATCAAGATGCACTACAAGCAAAAAAAGAGCGAGATAGACCAGAGGAATATTTAATTTTATACAAAGGTGCTGTGTGATATCAGTTCAACATCATTTTCTACAATTCATTTAGCTTTAGAATTTTGTTTTTCATCAGACATACCTTTGAAAATTCTTACAGCTTCTAGATGTGAGCAATTTGCCTTCAATCCTTTTCCATGATGAAATTTGTAGAAATTCTTAAACCCTTCACAGTCACAACTATCTGATGTTACCATATACGATTTAGAAATATCACTTGAAGATTTTACTTGGTACAAGTCATTGTCAATCATGACTACCCCATTTTTTGCGAGTGCCTTAGCCTTTTTTATAGTATTAGCGCTCATGTATCCCATAATGTATCTCAATTAAATAATCCTTAAGTTTTTTCAACATAGTTGAATAATATGTCTAAAGAGCCAGAAGACGTAGAATCTGAACTAATAAAACAAATGTTTGATGAAATAATGAAAATGATTCGTGAGAAACAAATCAGGCTATAAACCATCATTCAGAGAACGATTGAACATGAAACCATGCAACAAGAGTCGTTTAATCGCATATACCATACCCTTACAGAGTATGGTAAAAAGAAACAATGGTTATCACAATAGCAAAATCCAGATGTAGAATTAGAGAATCATCACATTATGCACTGAAAATTAAAATAGCTTCAACATCATCCCAAAATAAAAAAAATTGGAGAGGTTTCTTTGGTAGGACCCCTCCAAGAAAGTGTAATTCATAGGGTCAAAATGCTGACTAAGAGACACATATTATGTGAATTACATATTGACCTAACTTTCAGTTATTATATAGACGCTATCAGATATAGGACTCTTTCAATAGAAAAGCTTAGTTTTCATAACATCAGCTGATAAAAATTAGCCAATTACAACATAATAATTTTTAATACTACTATAATTTTACGTTCAGGTTTTTTATTTTTTGGATTATATCATCATGTTCTGAATCTGGTTCAGTTGACAATATCAAGAGTCCATCATCAAGAAACAAAGTGATGAGTTTTACTTTTTCTTTTGAGGTTATCATCCAGTTAGTCTTGCCCAGCTTTTCGTTAAACATTTCATCCCAAGATGCCTTGACAGATGCTTGATAATGTACCATATTACTTAGTTCTTCATCAAGCAAGGGTGCCGCATTTGATTGTCTAACAAAAGTAACCAGTTTTCGATCCTTTATTCTACCAACAAAACGAATGGCATCATCAAGTTGTAGGATTTGATTATATGGATCTGCTTGTTTTATACGCTGTGCCAATTATTGGATAATTAGTCCCAAAGGAAATTTAACTCTATGCCAAAATACAAAAACAGAACATGCCAAACAAAACTGACATCATACTAGAAAATATAATAGAAAAACACCAGATCGATAAAAAAACTATGTTGTCGATAAAACAGGCTTTGAATAGAATAGATGCAATTGATGAATCCAAGACATTTGAATACGAACCAATTGAAGAATTTGAAAGAAAATTATCCCACCTGAATAAACTAAAGAAAAAAGCAACTGAATCATTTAGACCATTTGCAGAAGCATACCATACATCCCTTTGTGCAGCCATGGGAGTTCCCATGATGAGTTCAATAGACAAATCAAAAAAGGTTGGAAATTACGAGGTATTTTACGAGTTATTTGGACTGACAAATGCAAAAGCCAAGAGATTTGGCCTTGCTGCACTATATTCATCAATTGACGGTCAGAAAAATAAGGTACTAGATACATACAACATAGTATTTGATAGAGATTCGCCTTGGACATATCGAAACGAGGCAGAACATATGGAAGAATATGCTAGATATCATTTCAACAGCTACATGATAAACCACGTGGTAGATGAAACATCAAATCCATTTGTCCCAGTAATGGAACTATACGAATACGGTGCGGCTGATTTTATATTCATGCAAACAGAGCAAGATGAAACAATTAAGGAAAGATTAGCAACATTTCATCCAGTCAACATTCCAAAGATAGGAAAAGTTATTGCAGTACACATGATAGAAGATGAAAAACTAGTTCACTATAGAAGATGGGGCGAGCCATATTTTACAATCAATTCAATCAGAGGACATACAAAATTGAAAATAGTAGGAATTGCAAACCAGAGATTTATTTCAGATTAAAATTTAGCTCAATTTGTTTGGATCTTTTTTCCATATTCTCACACCATCAACGAAGACCTGATCTGGTTTCTCAAATACAGTATGCCATCTACCATCATGTGGAAAGAGTTTATCCATTTCTTTTATTTTGTCATTGGTTGGAAATGCATTGGTTAATGCACCCCATCGCATGTTTGGAACTTTTGGCATGATTTCATTGATATCTTTCATGATACCATCACTGTTAGAACAACTAATAAAATACTATTTGTTTGTTCAGAGTGACTAATTTTCATCATCCCTAGTCAATTAATTCCCACATATCGTATTAACATCATGACAACAATAGTAGGAATCAAGACAAAGGACGGAGTAGTGCTAGGATCAGATAAAAGAGCAAGCAAAGGCTTTTTCATCGGATCAAAAATAGTACAAAAAATTGCAACAATAGATGATACACTAGCTGTTGCAATTGCAGGACAGCTCTCAGATGCAGAACACATCATCAAGATGACAAAAGCAGAACGAAGACTCATAGAATTGAGAAGGGGATTCCCCTTGAGCATAAAAGAGGCCACACGGTTGATTGCGAATATCACCTATTCAGGTCTTAGAAACTATCAACCATACTATGTAGAATTATTGGTTGCAGGAGTAGATAGAGACGGCGCACATGTTTTTGCAGCAGACATGAGTGGGGCAATTACAGAAGAAGATTTCGCATCTTCTGGATCAGGTTCACCTATCGCATATGGTGTGCTCGAGAGTTTGTACAACAAGAACATAACAAACAAGCAGGCAAGTGAGATTGCATCACGTGCAGTATCTGCAGCAATGGAAAGAGATCCAGGTTCTGGAAACGGTATCAACATTTTGGCCATACAAAACTTGCAAAATGAGGCAGTGGCATAAATGTCAGAAAGTCAAAACGGCAATAGATTTCCATTCTACGGCCCACAAGGACGACTAGTTCTAGTAGACAGTGCCCTTGAAGCTGTAAACAGAGGTTCTACAACCATTGGAATCAAGACTCCAAATTTTGCAATGATTGCAAGCCAGATAAAGCCAACACATCCATTGATGGAACCTTCTGAGAAGATATTTCCAATCGATTTCCACATTGGTGCAACAGGTGCAGGATACATTGGAGACATTCTGCAGCTAATTGATACATTACGACTGGAATCGCAAAAACATCGACTCACATATGAAACACCAATAGATATGGATTCTTTGGCAAAACATCTCAGTAGTTCTCTCCACAATTATACTACATATGCAGTAAGGCCGCAAGCTGCATCAATAATAATTGTTGGTGAAGACCAGACTGGAATTCAGTTGTATCAAGTAGACCCAAGTGGGACTTTCTTCAGGGGTTCGGGATTTGCAATAGGTCAAGCATCGGAGACTGCACTTGATGTAATAACAAAAGAGTACAACAAAGACATGAAGTTAGACCAAGCAATCGAACTCGGTAGAAAGGCAATTGAAAAGTCACTTGGAGAAAAACCAATAGTTGAAACAGGAATAGTAGAACCTGGAAAGGCATTTCGCAAGATACGTACAGATAATGCCTAAGATCCAGCTACTAATTTTCTTTTTTTAAAACCAAGAAACTATCAAAAAGTAACTATCTGTGTATAATTAGAACATCAGCCGGTTACATCAAAAAAATAATACAGTAAACTAGTCTGTGTGAAGCAATCTACAACACAATAAACATGTAAAATAACTATGGGTTTTTGGGCGACTCGGATTCTTCAATATCCAACACAATGCTTTTGAGAACTAGCTTTACGCCTTTTAGAATTCGTAAACCATGTTTTTTTGTGGAACTGTCTGTAATCACATGTATAATATACATTCATCACATAAAAGTCTGATCTTAAGGGGTGCTGTCTAATTGACGGGACATAAACCAAATTCTTCTCCGTGTCAAGATCGGGACATAAGAAAAAAAAGAATACTTATGGCTATTACAATTTTTTCACTAATACCTCTAAGCATAATTGGAGCCTTGATGAAAGGTCATTATATGAATGATAATTATTTTGAAATGATAATGATCATTTTCGTTATTATGATGTCAATTTCTATAATCACAACTTTTCAATACACAAAAATTATGAAATGAGATAATTTCAAACTATATTTATCACAGGTTATTTCTTATAGAATATTGCCATACGAACAATATCTTCCCATGTTCATGAGTGTAGGTAGTGGATTGGTAAGTTTTCTATACATGGGAGTACATAAAGAAAGACATTTTGTAAGTGAAACTTCAATAAAGACAAATTTAATGAATCTTTTAGTATCTTTAGTAGGCGTAATATTTTCTCAATTTTGGTTGTATCTGTTTTTGACAGGTTTTTCCATTCTTGGAATTTTTCTAGTACGTGATTCATATGGTTTGGAGCATCCTTACGCTATTCTTTTTGGTGGTAATACAATGGGCGGATTAGCAATATGGTTAGGATTAGAGAGTCAACATGTAATTGAAAATGTCATAACATCAGTATACACTTTCGCTGGACATACGATTCAATTTGATCCTTTTTTTGTATTTTATGAAGGATTAACAATTGTTATAATTTGTAATGTTACTGCATACATAACTAGACATATTTGAAATCAACTGCTCAAATTCTATTTGTGTGATCTAACTTCAACTTTCTTTCCAACAATTACAAATTTAATTAATTCTGGTTTTCCCAAAAACTCTATAATTGGTTTTGGCAATGAACTCTGATAACCTCTGACCTCATGATAGTTTACACTGACAACAAATTCAGTTGCATCCTTTTTCCATTTAGGCACAATAATCATATGGTTAATGACTATTTATGTATATACGTAGATAATCACAATATTAATATATCTACGTAGATATACTATAACCATGCAAGAATCAAATCCACGTGAAGAAAAAGGAAAACAAATTGCATCTGAAAGCAAGGTTTACCGAATAAGCGATTATAGTTACAAGGTTCATTCTCAAACTAAAAGAAAACACTATGACATAACAAGATCTGATAATGTTTGGCGTTGCACATGCCCAGATCACATTTACAGACATGTTTGTTGTAAACACATTCACGCAGTAGAATATTCAATCAAAATCAGAAATGAAGTAAGAAAACAAAACCAAATAACAATAGAACCAATCACTGTTTCAACTTGTCCAAAATGCCAGTCTGACAAAATTGTGAAACATGGAATTAGACACAACAAGCATGGAGATATTCAGAGATTTTCTTGTAAAGACTGCAAAAACAGATTCATAGTAAATCTAGGATTTGAAAAGATGGGTGGAACTCCACAATCAATCACAACTGCCATGCAACTCTATTTTACAGGTGAATCTCTAAGAAGTGTTCAGAAATTCCTCAGATTGCAGGGTGTAGACGTATCTCATCAAACTGTCTTGAATTGGATTACAAAATACACCAAACTAATGAAAGGGTATCTGAACAAGATAACTCCACAAGTTGGCGATACTTGGAGATCTGATGAGGTATTTGTAAAAATCAGTGGCAATATGAAATACCTTTACGCATTGATGGATGATGAAACTAGGTTTTGGATTGCTTCACAGGTAGCAAATACAAAACTCAAGGAAGATGTCAGAAAACTATTCCATGATGGTAAGGAAATAGCACAAAAGAAGCCCGAAGTTTTGATAACCGATGGTGCATATAATTTTCATCAAGCATACAAAAACGAATTTTGGACACAACCGATCAATCAGAGAACAATACACATTCGACATATCCATTTCAAACATGATATGAATAACAATAAGATGGAGAGACTAAACGGAGAGTTTAGAGATAGAGAAAAGGTAATGCGAGGAATCAAAAAAATGGATTCAGTTATGTTTGACGGCTATCAGATGTATCATAATTATCTTAGACCGCACATGGGCTTGGATGGTAAAACTCCTGCTGAGAAATGTGGAATCAAGATAGAAGGCGATAACAAATGGTTGACATTGATTCAAAATGCTAGTCAATTGAGTTAGTAGAGTTTTAAAAGATCTTGATACTGATTAAAATCTACATGGGATATCAAACTGCGAGGGAGATGGTTATTGCCATAACTAGTGGTGGTTTTGTTGTTGCATTACAAGCCATAATAGAATCCATATTTGGATCTTCGTCAAACCCTCAGCAAAAAATTCTTATACAAACGTATGCAGGAATGGCGATTGTATTATTTGGTTTTGTTTGTGCCATGTGGTTAGTCGTAATAAAAAATCCACGTAAACATGAACAAACATGGGAAGAAAATAGAAATTCCATAGTAAAATCAATTCTATCCTATATGGATGATGATGTTATTACCATGAAGCCAATTTTTCAAAAACTGGAATCAAGAGAATTTAATTTCAATAATCAATACGAAGAAGTTACTTTGGAAGATATTGATGAGATTAATCCAGATGTATTCAAAGATAGATTTACTAAATTAACACTAATTCAAAATGTCTTAGGATTTATCACCTATGAACAGTATTCTACACTGAGTAATTATATGAATAATAGTTCGCTTTTCATTGAATCACTCTATAAACAAAACTATAGAAAAGATCTTTTGCAATCAAGAGCAGATGAAGCAAAGAAAATTGTAGGATTTTTCACTAATGAAGAAAAAAATCATGTAGGATTAACAGAATGGAAAAAACGCTTATCACAGACTGATTAGATGAAAAATAACTAATTCATGTCCCGCCCTTGACACGGAGAATTATTGAGTCCGTGTCCCTAAGATTAGACAGAACCTCTTAAGGGGTCTGTTAAACTTCCATTGTTTTAAAAAAATCAACTATCTCTTGAACATCAGTCAATTCTCCAAGATATGATTTAATTTGAGATATAACAGAATGGTAATCTTCACCATATACATCCTTGAGCACTGTTTTCAGGTATTGTGGATTATCATAACAGTCTCCAATTTTACAATCATAAAGAGAATCAAGCCTTGCCAATACCAGATGGTAATTTGTATTGCCGCGTCTCATCAGTACAAGTTCTACATATGAGATCACGGCTAACCGGTACGGTTCAGAATGAGAATCCATTTCAAGACGTTAATTCACTATTTTATAATATTTTGTGTCATAAAATTCTAAAAGAAAATTATAGACTATTCAGTTGTATATGTCAAAAGAGCCGCTGTATCTATTTTTCTCACTATTCCGTATCTGAGTCTCTTTGAGCAATTTGGTTATATGTTCAAGTATTCGGTGTGCGTTTATAGTGGCTTCTGACTTGTCTTTTATTTCCACCGCATCACTTTCCACAACTGCATATCGTGTGACTAGTTTGAGATTGACGTGATATTTGTCATCACTTGTCCACTGTAACACATATCCTCCATCTCCCTCAACTATACCAATCCATCTAAGTGTACCAAACCATTTACCGAGTAATTTTGTCACAATATCTTCAACTTTGACAGTAGTTGGGATGTAGAGCTGAATTATTTGTTCAAACTGAGCATATTGATGTAAAATTGTCTTGGAAAGATTCTCAAGATCAATCCGAGATTTTTTTACAAGTACAGAGTCAAGACTTTTTGTAAGCTTGTAACCATAATCTGTTTTCTTTACAAGCCCAGCACTCTCTAGTCTATGCAAGGATCTTGTCAAGCTTTGTTGGTGAAGTCCCAACCTTCGTACAAGTCCATTAAATGTATATTGGTTGTCATTGACATTACTGTCTTGATTTAGTAGTGACAAGACTTTCTTGTCGTTTATTTGAAAATCGTCAAGAGATACATCTGTTGAGCTATCAATTATTATTTGGACCATTTTATCATCTACTTTAACTTCTTTTTCGTTTCCCGGTTTTTCCTCTTTTTCACGCGAATTTTTAGTATCCATGTTTATCAATTCCAAATAGTCTCTTTACTTATTTAAAACTAGTTTAGTTGTTATCACTTGATCTGATTCTGGCATAACACCGTGAATAGATTTCATCAAGTTACTTGCTTTTTCCAGGAGCGTATAATCACTTAGGTTAAACCTGTTTTTTCTAGACTTGGTATTTCTGGAATTTAGTCGTAGTTTGTTATTACAGCAAGGACATCGTATTCCAATAGACAACGAGTCTACAAATATTCCACATATAGAACAGGGTCGTTGTCCTGCCGCAAATCTATATCCTCCTAGTGGCTTTTTTGCCGCAAATCTATAGCAAATTCCTTTGCATCTCAAATCTCTTAATTTCCTTGTTATGAGAACACACGTCATTCCAAATAAAATAGACTAGAATTAACAAAACCTAGTCACATACATCGTACAAAGATAAGACTAGGAACAAGATAGATTCAAAATCAAAGAATTCACTAGGAACAAAAGATATCAGTTGTAGCCTAGTTTTTGTTTCTCTTCAGAAACGAAAGCCACTTTCGTTTCGATTTCTCTTTTGGAAGTGTGGGTTGTTCGTCTTTCATAAGATTTGGTGGCGGTTTATAATAATAACATCATTGGTACATTTGTCAACTGTACCAAATTATTTTAATTGTATAACAAATAAAATACTACAACTAGAATGCCACATGCATATTTGCTATAACTGTTGTGCTATTCAGTCACATGGCATTCTAGTTTTAATTTAACATTCAAAGATCATGATTTAACAGATGAATTAATTTCAAAAAAGATTAGTTTTGTTGTTTATTACGTGTAACTGCAATCACTGCAATCACAATTCCTGCAACACCGATTCCAATTCCAGTCATACTTATCATATACAATCTATCAGTTGTATCCTTGACTTGTTGAAAAGACTGTACAACATTTGAGACACTATTTGATGCAGCATCTGCATTACTTTTTGCATCTTCGATATCACTTGTCAATTGATTTACTACCGTACCCATCTGATCCATATTTACAGATGTATCAGATGATGAGTCAGTAGATGGCGGAAAGTTTAGAGTATCAATACTACCTACATCATCTAGTAAAATTTCAGTGTCAATTGTTTGACCTTCCACATTTCCTTTTAGGACAAGACTATATGTTCCAACCCTTGTAGGAATTAATACTGCATGATATTGTCCATCAACAGTACTACTAGGAAGAAAATCAAGAGGAGTTGTAACACTTCCGTATTTCATAGAAATTTTCATATTTTTTAGTGCGTCAATCACAGGTTGTGCACTATCTCCACTTCCTTTTTTTATTGTCACTTGTGCAGCATTCATCAATCCGGTATACACAGGTTCATCATCCCAACCAACTTGGACTACATAATTGCCAAAAACCTTTGTGATGTGTGCTTCAGCAGGCTTTACAAAAGTTGGAGAAACGAATATGATAACCGCGATAAATAGTAAAAAAACAGTAGGAATCAAGACTTGGTTAATAGTCATGGTTTTACAGATTTAAAATCCAAGTTGTGATCTGAATCGAGTTACAACAACTACGCCCGCAATTGAAACTACAGCCAAGAGTGCAGGTAACGGGAATTCTGGCACTGCCGCATTTGCACTAGTAGCACCAGGAATATTGTAAGCGCTTATTATGACAGGATGAATATTGACATGAACATCCATCATCACAGTGTTTCCGTCAGCCTTGTTATTTAGATCCTGAATTAGCTTTGTAAACGCCGTAGATATTTTTGTGTTTGAGCCAGATTTGTCTTGGTTGTTAGTAGTAAGATCATTAAACATACTTTGTGCCGCAGTTGTGAGACCTACCGAGTTTTCATATGCATTTTGATCTACAATAGTACTTGACATTGACGACATTCCAGACATACTACCTCCAGACATTCCAGACATACTACCTCCAGACATGTTCATTTGCGACATGTCATTTAGATCAGTAGGTGAATTTATGGCCTTACCGTATTGTCCCAGTGCTTCTTTTAATACATATACAACAGCCAATGCTTGTATAGTTGAATTGTTAAGCTTATCAGGATCAACTCTCACAGATATTGATTCATCAAGATATGCATCAAGTTTTGAAACATCAACATTTACAGCACCCTGATTTCCGGCCCGTGCATCAGAAAGAGTTGTATTTATTGTAGAAGGTATTTCTGTTTGCAATAAGGTGTTTCTTTCTCCCATTTGTATGGTATCATTTGCATTCCAGTATGTACCCAGTGTATTAGAATAGTAACTAATTGCATTTGTGTCACCAACATGTTTTGCAACCAACCCAGATTCTGTTTTAATCTCTGCCATTTTAGCAAGCCATGCAGCGCTTTCATCATTACCAAAAGTATGAGCAAATGCAGGATGTGTATAAATCAGACCAGATATGAGAATCACAGATAACAATAGTGCAAGTAATGGATTATTCACATCAAAATAGAGATCAATATCATTTAAAACTCTTTCAGTACAGCAATCGAATACAAGGTCTCTTAAAAATTTAAGCCATGTAAAACAACAAACTGTATTCCACTATGATTGTACCACAAACTGAGTAAGAACAATATATTAAATTAGATATTACAAATCATCAAATGTTCAAGTTTAACAAAAAAACAAAATTACAACTAGTTCTTATCGCCATAGTAATTTCATTTATCATCATTCCAAGTGCCCCAAAATCTTATGAACATGCATTTATAGAAAAAAGCGATCCGACTGCATCACAATCACTTTCAATACCACCATCAGAAATAGATGTGTACTTTAGTGATCCCATAGATATAAGATATAGTGAAATCAAAGTTTTAGACTCAGATGGAAACCAGATTCAAGAAAATGATCAGCATTACATTGGTAATGATCAAACGGCTCTGAGCGTATCACTCCCATCAAACCTAAAAAATGGAATATACACTATATCAACAAAAGTTTTAGATCAAACAGATGGTCATGTTACAGAAGATGCGTTTGCTTTTGGAATAGGACAAACCGTTCCAAAGAACATTGCAAGTAATCTAACATCAAGTAGTTATCAAGATCTTTCAATACCAGAAGCTGTAGCAAGATTTCCATCTCTTTTAGGCCAAGTCATTGTTGCAGGCATTGCCGCATCTACCCTATGGTTGTGGAATCCAATATCTAGAATACCAAGACTCAACGATTCTCTATCACAGATCAGGTCTAAGATAGATAGCAGTATGACAAAGATGGCAGTACTCGGATCTATCATTATTTTAGCATCAGGTTTTGCAATGATAATTGTACAAGCATTGTCCATAAATGCAAGTATACTAGACGCAATTTCTACAAAGTTTGGTTACATATGGGTTCTAAGAATGATTACATCATCAATATTGTTTGGATTATCACTTACATTATATCAAAAAACAAGAAAATCTTCAACAGTTATTGCAAGAAGACATTCCATATTGCTACTAGTTACAAGTTTTTCTGTACTGTTGACTACAAGTTTGATCAGTCATGGATCAGCCACAGGTCAAATAGTACCATTACTGCTTGACTTTTGCCATAACGTATTTGCATCATTATGGATTGGTGGAATAATTTATCTAGCATTTGTTGTGATGCCGCACATAAAACAGATTACAAGTTCAGGCATTAGTCTGTCCACATTATCCATTCTCATTCCAAGGTTCTCAACACTTGTAATTGCAGTTCTTGGTGCAGTAGTAATTACGGGTCCATTTTTGCTCTACGCATTAGAAAGCAATCTAGCTCTGACGTTAGCATCATTTTATGGCAAAGTTCTCATAATCAAGCTCTTGCTTGCGGCTGCCATGATAGCGCTTGGTGTATACCATCAAACATTTGTAAACAATAAAATAATTTCTACAACATTAAACAGAACCACAAGAAATACAATAATACAAAGCACCATCAGAGACGCAAAACCGATTCTTTCCAAATTTGATACAGCTATAAAGATAGAGGCATTTATTGGCATGGTATTAATTGCATCTGTCGCAGTCCTAGTGGATTCAGGTTTGCCATCAAGCGAATTTGAAAATCAGTTACAATCATTGCAAAATACAGTATTTGCACTCACTATAAATGACAATCCCAATACACAAGAATTCTCTCAAACAGGTTTCATCGAGAATGGAAGTAGAATAACACTATCAATGAATCCATTTACTACAGGAAATAATGATTTCACCATATCATTTCTAGACTCGAATAAACATCAAATAGATATGAAGTCTACACAGCTTAAACTTACACAAACAGATAGTGGGATAGGACCGATCACAATCAACACAAACAAAACAGATGTTGGAACTTTTACAGCCAATACAGATTTTGGATTTCCAGGACATTGGACCGTAAGAGTTGAAGGAATACAGAATAAAGAAAACTCTCTCAATTTAATATCGACGTACAATTTGTTTGTCAAACCAAAACTAAATAATTTACAGATAGATATGAAGGAATATAAAACTCCTGGAAACGACAGCACACCAAGATATCCAGTTTACGACAGTGATAGAAATAAGATATGGGTAGGAGATACAACCCTCAAAAGTGGCAAGATATTTGACTTTGATCTAGGAACTTACAAGTATACTGAACACAAAATCAATGGATTAAACAGTGTAGTATACATGGTGTTAGATTCGTATGATACTCTTTGGTACATTGATTATTCACAAAAAATTCTAGGACATTTTAATCCAGATAATAACTCAAATCAAAATTATCCCATTCCAAATCAAGGAGTTCTCACAAGCATGGCAATAGATAGCAACAATACGATCTGGATCACATCTGCAAATACTAATGAGATCATCAAGTTTGATACCAATACAACAAAGTTTGATTCAATAAAGCTGCAAGACAAGTCAGACCCATTAGATATTGCAGTAGACAACACACATGGTAAGTTATGGGTAGCTGAGGGCATTGGAAAGATATCCAGCATGGATATTTCAAACAACAAAGTAACAGAATTTACGCCATCTGGAAATTATACCATGGATGGACCTACTGCAATAATTTTAGATTCCCAAACAGGAAAAATATACATTTCAGAACATGAAGGTCATGCAATATCCATTTTTGATCCACTACTTAAAACATTCAAGAAAATACAACTAGATCCAGATTCAGACAATCTTCCATACGGTATGGCTTTTGACAAATACCACAATCTATGGGTTGCACAACATACTTTTGACAAGATTTCGATAATAGACCCAAGAACTGGAGATGTAATTGAAAAAAATATTCCATCTCCAAATAGTTGGGTGCAATGGTTAACATCGGATTCTCAAGGAAACATCATAATGGCCGAAGAGAGAGCAAGTGCGCTTGTTACCGTGGCAATATCAGCTGGACAACCACAAAACAATCAAGACAGTCAAGAAAATAGTTCACCTGTCATTCCAACGTTAGGTTTTGATTATGTTCAAGTCATGGCTCCAACCATTTCAGGATTGTTAATTTTGATTGCATTTTTCTATTCTAAAAGTGTATTGGATTTAAGAAAAGCTTCAGATCAAATAAGAAAATCACATGAATTTTTAACTTAAATTACTATTCATGTTTGATATATGGATCAAAGATAACAAGACATTGATAATTTTCCTAGATCAATGATCAAGTGTTATCATAAAATGATAATGACTTTGATGATTGTACCACATGATTTTTAATTTATTACATCATAATATCCAAGTCAGATATGACCATTTCAATATTCAAGACAGGCGAAAGAGTAAGAATAATAGGAGAAAAGGAGGACTCTAGTAAAATTTACAACATAAAAAAAATTTCCAAATACCAAAATGAAATTACTTTATACATATTAGAATCAGAATCCAATCAAATATCACGATTATATTATGAAACAAAAAAGTCGTCTCTTGAGAGGATCAATTCTGCAAAGATTAAATCATCAGATTTCCATAATCAATGATCAACATCAGACATTTGTCACTTTTGTAAAACATCACAGATGAAAAATCATGTCAAAAACTTGTAAACGCAACATGCTAAACACTTTCAAATTTCAACTCTAGTTCTTTGTTGCACTGACGCACCAGCCATGCAACAAAGAACAGAGTAGGATGAAGTCGAAACTATGCCATCATTACACCAACATTTTATCAAATAAGTAAAGTGGTACGTTTATCGAATATACCATTTGTATAGAATATGACTCACAAAACTAGAAAGATATTCGAGAATTGTACCAGTTCGTTTAAATTCAATTTTTGACCAATGTATGTCATGTCCATGTATAGCAACATCGTAGAAAACAGATCTAATTTGCTTACCGTGATAATGTTTACAATTATAGGCGTTTTGGCAATACCAGTAATTTTACCACATATTTTCCACGAATTTCAGATCTTTCACATATTGATTCACCTATGTGGAATCAGCTTGGCAGTTTTCTTGAGCATAGTATCAGCAATTGCATATTCTAGAGTCAAGACAAAAAGATTATTTTTTACAATGTTAGCATTTTCTCTTTTTGTAATAGCTGAAGCATTATCACTTGTAGATGCAGCATGGCAATACACATATTATTTAGGTCCGTTTCCAGCAGGTGAGATTGGACATTTCTTTGAATTGTCAACATTGGGAATGTTTGCGCTTAGTGTATTTAGGAAGGATTAATCATGAATAGAGAAACAGAAATAATCAACATCATTGAAAAAAACCCCGGAATAAAATTCAGAGAGATAATGAGAGAAACCGGATTAAAAAATGGAGTATTAAGCTACCACGCAAGAAAATTAGAGGAAAACGGCAGTGTAAAGATAGACAGAAAATCAGGAGAGACTAGATTCTACCCGCTCTTTGTTACAGAAGAAGAATCAGTATTGATAACAAGTCTTAGACGCGATACTCAAAGATATATCCTATTATCATTATTAGAAGGTAAACCACTTTTATTTAACGAAATAGTTCAGAAAGTAAAAAAAGCTCCATCTACAGTCTCCACATTTCTTGCAAAACTCGTAGATGATGAAATAGTAGAGATCAAAATCATAGAACTAAAGAAATTATACTTTTTGAAGAACATAGACATGGTACATGAAATTATAGAAAAATACAATCCAGTCTTGCTTGAGAGAACGGCATACAACTTTGCAGATACATTTGCAAACCTATAGAACAATAATCAAATTAGTTTTCAAAGGTTTACTCTACAATACACAAAGAATCTAGTTGATGCGATCAGATGAGAAGATGCCTACTATTTATTTAGAGTAACAAGATAAGATTACAAATTGACAAGATTGGTAATTCTAATCACAATTTCATGCGTATTTCTTCCAAGCTTTGTTTTCATGTCAGCATATGGTGACGGTCTTGCAAGCGAGATATTGCCGCCCGAAATGATTGGAAACAAAAATGTCACGCTGTCAATAAATTCGTCGCCATTTTTGATTGACAACAACCATGTGGGCACCCAGATAAACTTCATTTTACAGGATGCGTCAACTCAGGAACCAATACCTGAAGTAACACTTGCGGTCTCAGCTTTTAAAAATGACCAAGCGCTGTTTGGACATGTATTCATGAGTGATAATGGAAATTTTCTATTTGACGTAGCGCCAGACAATTCAACAGATAAAATTACAATAAATGAGGAAGGGGGAATACTTCCAGGCCTTTTAGGTCATGGCGGGAGCTATCAGATAAAGGGTCCAGTTTTTGCATCAGGAGGATTGTATAAATTCAAGATAGACGTACTTACAATGGGCTCATATAACTATCAAGTAAGTAAAACATACAATGCTGCAATATCAATTCCAATAACCACTCAATATCCCATAACCGATGGTGATGATGGAAAACAGACAATTACAATAACTGCATATTATGATCAAATTGGTAATTTCCAATATGATTCTAATAATAAAAAAATGAGTTTCTCCATGCCATTTAACTGGAATCAAGACAACCTGAAACAAGTAACAGTAGTACATCAAGAGTTAAAGATCCCAAGAACATTTTCTAGTTTCATAGTTACAAAGTATGATGCATATGTAAATGGAGTTGCGTTGCCAGACAATGCAGTAAGCATAGATGATTACTCTTCAGATGATCAGAGAATAATACACCTGATATTGTACAAACAAGAAGTAAACACAATTGCCACACAGCAACAAAACTCCTCCAAGCCCGAGATGGACTTTACGCTATCTCCAAGTAATGAAACAGCATTTCCGATCATGCAATATACAAGAAATGCCCAATACAAGATTAGCCTTAGCTGGGATCCACCAAAGATTCTAGCAGGCCATACAACAAAGTTTAGTTTTCAAATTCTTGATCCATATCTAGTAAACAAGACAGTAAATTCAATAGATTATGATTTTTCTATCATAGAAGGTAAAAATGGCTTGTTATTCCACAATAGTGGTACAACCAACAACAATGGCGACCCAAATACAGAAGAGGTTAATTTTCCAGCAAACTATGCTGGTCCTATCACCATAGGGTTTGAGAATCTAAATGGAAATAGTTTTTCAGATTCAGAGATTTCAGGAGTCGTATCACAACCTCACACAGTACCAGAATTTCCCACAGGATCTCTGATTGTCATCATAGCAGTATTTTCATTAGCAATTATGTTTCCAAGACTCGCAAAAATATGAAGATTAGTAGAGGCATAGGAATTTTGTTGGCAGGGATAGTGATGTTCTTAATAGGACATTTCATGTCCCAAATTGTTCTTGATTTGATTCCTACCATCAATCCAGCCAATTCAAGTGATATTGCTGATGCAAATTATCACATGTTATCCATTAGCAACCAGCTATCTACTATTAGTCAGTTTGGAATCATAGTGATTGTAATAGGTGTGATAGTTTTCTTTACGGATCGAAGAAAAATAAAGCCAACTGACTAGTGTTAGATTTTCATTTCCCGCCCTACAAACATAGAATAATGTTTTACATGCCAAGACGCATTTTAGTTTTAATAATTTTTATAATAACAGAATGGAACACTGGCATCTTCGTATTGAGTCTAGTTAGCACACACTAGTGTGGTAGTACATCGTACTTTTGATAACAAACGGATTTTTGTCGCTATGGTCTCGCGTATTTCATCAATGTTTAGACATTCCAATTTCACTATGACGTCATAGTTACCAAACACACCAGATACTTCCTTTACAGAGTCAATTGATTTCACACCCTCTACGATTGTCCCCTCCGCACCCATCTCGCAGTTGATCATAACATATGCGGTTTCCAACTATCATATATCGCGTTCATGATATATGAGATTTTTGGAGACAAAAATTTTGAGATGTGGAATCATCAAGACATAGTATGAGCCTGAAGGACATTCAGGCATAACAAGTACAGGACAATTATTTTACTATAACAGTATCAACATACATTTAAAAAAATGAAAAAATGTAAAACTACTTGTCCCCAATTAGGAATGTTACATCTACAGTAGTTGTTACTTGTTGATTTGCAGTAAACACAGGTGTTGCCT
Source organism: uncultured Nitrosopumilaceae archaeon (assembly GCA_964462165.1). Taxonomy (GTDB): domain Archaea; phylum Thermoproteota; class Nitrososphaeria; order Nitrososphaerales; family Nitrosopumilaceae; genus Nitrosotalea. Next base: position 4,965 of record CAYWWR010000007.1, on the reverse strand, counting down.
TGTCAGCCATGGACATTGCGCCATAATACATTGGAACTGGAGCAGGGTTAAACTCTGACAAGTTCACTGTTTTTACTCCAATAATCTTCTGGTCTAGAGGATCAAGTGCCTTTTGGGCTCTAGATTGGGCATTCGAAACAGCCTGTCCTAACAAACTATCTTGCATACTTTGTTGTTTATCAGGAGAAAGCGAGAATGATATGTTATCTACCCTGTTTGCTCCCGCACCAACTGCAGCATCAACAACATTTCCTGCAAGCGATAAATTGGTTGTCTTTACATACAAAGTGTTTGAAGCCTGATAACCTGTCAGAACACTCTTGTGTATACCAGTTATCAGATCAGGTACAGAGTCATTATACACTGGATAGATTGAAAACCCAGCTGTACTGATCTCGTCTTTGGTCACACCACTGTTCATGACAGCACTTACCACAGCATTCATCATTTGAGAATTTGTGCTTGTGGCACCTTGTGCGGTCTTTGCCTCAGTATCAACACCAAACTGAATAGTAACCATATCTGGTGCAATAGAAGCAGTTGCAGAACCTGTGACAGACGCTGTCCTTTCTTGTGATGTTGGTGTTACAGGTACTTGCTGTCCATTAGCCCCTTGTTGAGAAACCTCCAAGCTTGCAAATATCGCAGTTGAAACAATCAAGATTGCAGATATTGTTGCAAGCATAGTTTTTTTCCGAGTTGTCATTAGATATCATACGTCTGTAGAGTTTATAGGCTTTGATTAAATTTCAGTTTAACTCAATTTGTTTAAAAAAATTAGATTATAATAAACAACATGATGTATTTTTTATCAAAACTTTCTTAGAGTGCAATTTTGTATTATTTTTTTATTTTTCGTAATTTTCGAAATGCCCATATCCCAAAAAATACTGTAAAAAACGCAGCGGTTGCTCCAGATAATGCAATTGCAATCATCACAGGATCTGCAGATACGACAGTTGGTTCTGGATTTATTTGTACACGTGATGCAGCAAATGGCACCATAGAAGCATTATTTCCCAAGGATCCAATTGCATGTGGAAGACTTTTTTGCGTAGCTTGAATCGACTCTTGGTTTACAGTATGATTCTGTCCTACAAGGTAAATTACAGGACCAATTATGACAAATGCTGCAATACTTGCCAGATAATGACGCAATTGTAAAAATATGGCATCTTTTTTTGTTTTTGAGACATTGTTTTCAGCAGGATTTGTAGGCGGAACAATTACAAATGCTGTTTTTACAGGACCATAATATTTCATTTTTTTATTTTTTGAGCTTAGTCCAATTTTTTCTACTTTTATCAATCCGACACCAAGTAAACGAGTGATGTGCCAATTGACAAGAGGTAGTGAAATATTTAGTGATTTTGCCAGATCATTTGTGCTTGAAACTCCCTGTGATATCTTGCCAAAAATTGCCCTACCAGTATCATTTGCAAGCTCTTCTCCGATTATTTTGATTCTTTCATCCTCTGTGCTAATTACCTCAATGTGTTCTTGTGCCTTGACAAGAAAATCAGAGTTGTCGTTGTTGTCTGACATTGCCTAGTTAATCATCACCATGGCATATAATTGAACTACACATCTACAATCATGCACAAGTCTTATTTTCTTTGCCGTTAGGAATTTTCCCCTACAGAACAATACGCTACAAATCCACCACGATACCAAATTGGAATCAATGATCTCATACAAGTTCCAGCTTCTTTTCATATCACATGTGTAAAATGAACATATCTTGCAAACAAGTATGCAATACATAGACAAATCAAAAAACGTGTCAAAACAGGAAGTAAGGCATGAGTAAAATAGATAATAAAGCATGTAAAACAATGGTGGTTCTTGCCATAGAACACACATTATTGAAAACAAGCATGAACACCTTGGAAAAGGTACAGACAGAATTGTGTCAAGAATTCAACTGCGATATAACAGAATGTTACGAGCATCCAGAGTACCTAAACAAGGTTCTCAAAGATCTCTCAGGGGTATCACAACACGAGATTGTCGAGAATGTGAACCGATACCTTGATGAATTTTCATATCAAGAACAAATAGCCAAATTTTTAGACAAGATCAAGCAATCATAAAACTGGCGATTATCTCCCATAGACAACACTATCGTGCTCAAATCATTTCACTTACAATCATTTCACAACCTCGTTAACTGATGCTCATAGACAATGTAAAAACGCCATATGCGTTATTTTTAACATATCAATATGTTACCTCTAGTTTTAGATATTTGGGGATGCATGACAGAGATCTCAAAGAATTGTATCGACATGAGCAACGCAGCCTCAACATACCTTGGAATCATAGGTGGTGCAATAATTGGAGGAATCGTCAGTTGGTGGATCTACAATAGACAAAACAGGACATCCAAACAACAGGACATGATACTTGGTAGAATAGAAAAACTGGAGGAAAATCATAGTGATATTTTAAAAAAACTTGCAGATTTTGATGACACGCATGAAAATTCGTTTGATGCAATACAAGAACTTGACAAAAAGATAGATGTACTTTTAAAGAAATTTCAAGACGACGACAAGCGATGACAACATTACTTGTTTGAAAACGACCACTTGTCTTCCTTGTTTATTTTTAGTATTTGTTCAGGCGATATATCTTTGTGATCAACACCAATGTGATTAGTATATTCCATCAAGTTGGTAAACTTCTTGCCACACACAGGACAGTTTTTCTCAAATCCACCCATCTAACATAATAAAGATCAATTTTATATTTTAAGATATTCTAAGTTATCAGAGCTTGCCATATTCTTCTTCGTCAGAATAAGCCCTTTCTGCATGTTCTTCAATGTCTAGTCCTGCCTCTTCTACACCAGGACTTACCCTTATTGGAATCAAGGCCTTCAATATCTTGAGAATTACCCACGTACCACCAAATCCCATCAATACTGCAATACCTACCCCAATTGCTTGAGATTCTAATTGTCCCGGATTGCCATATAGCCAACCATTTATTCCAAGGTGGTTTACTGCAGAGTTGGCAAATACGCCTACAAGAAGTGAGCCGATAATTCCAGAAATACCATGAACTGCACCAATATCAAGAGCATCATCAATCTTTAATTTTTCTTTGAATATTGGCACCATAAGTGATGATGCAAACCCTACTACAATTCCAATCACCACAGCAAATTCAACTCCAACATATCCGGAGGCCGGAGTAATGCCTGCAAGACCTGCAACTGCACCATTGATTGCGGCAATAATACTAGATTTTCTTGTCCGTATCCAAAATATTACAACCCAGATAAGACATGATACCGCAGATGCCATTTGCGTGTTTACAATTGTGACACCAGAAAGAGAACCTGCCGAATATGCACTACCTGCATTGAATCCAAACCAACCAAGCCAGAGAAGAGAAGAACCAAGAACCGCAAGCGGAATATTATGTGGAACCATTATACCAGGACCAAATCCAAGTCTTCTGCCAAGTACTAGAGCAGCTGCAATTCCTCCAACACCGGTTGTTGTGTGAATTATCATTCCACCTGCAAAGTCAACTACACCAAGCTTGTGCAACCATCCATCTCCCCAAATCCAGTGTACCAAAGGATAGTAGATCAGTGCACTCCAAGCAACAATAAACAAAACATACGCACTAAACCTCATCCTCTCTGCCACAGCACCAGTAAGAATCAAGGGTGTGATTACAGCAAACATCATCTGGAACATTGCAAATGAGACTCCCGGTACGGTAGGAGCATAAGGAAGTCCTTCCTTTTGTGAGACACCGTGTAAGAATCTCCAATCAGTATTTCCGGTTAGACCTTCACCAGTATCAGGTCCAAAAGTTAGACTAAAGCCAACTGTAAACCACATTACACTAAGTAGGGCCAGACCAAAGAAGATCTGCATAAAGACAGAGACTGCATTTTTTTGTCTCAAAAGACCAGCCTCAAACATACCCAATGCAGGAATCATGAGAAGCACTAAGCTAGATGCTATCATAAGCCAGGCTGTGTCGCCTGTGTTTATCGGAACTGGCAAGATGGAATTAGGTCATAATATTGTATTATTAATTATTTTCCAAATACAGTAAAAAACAGAGATCTGAAATTATGAACTAGAAGAATACGAAATATGCATGTGTGTTAAAATCATCTCTTCATAGAATCAATACGAGAAAAAATCGGCTCCAGATATTTGCTTGATGCAACTACGGCACATGCAATACCAGTGCCAAGCAATATTCCGCCAACTACATCTAACGGATAGTGTACGCCTACATAGATTCGAGAATATGAAACAAGCAATGCCTCAATTGCAAGCACTATCGATGCAATCAGCTGTTTTCCCTTGTTAAATCTCAAAAGAAGTATAGCTGCGCCTCCAGATACAATTGTTGCATGTCCTGATGGAAATGATGGATCTGTCTCACCAGGTACAAGCAGATTATCACCAAGGGGCATAGGTCTTGGCCTATCAATCTCAGATTTTAGCACAGTTCCAAGAAGAATCAAAACCAAGAATGTGATAGTAAGCAAAACTGCAGCCTTGCGACCATCTTTTTTACCAATAACAAAAAGTAACACAGTCATTCCAATCCACACTATTTCTCGTCCGTATTTACTCAGATCAACCATCATCTTATCTACAATTTTGTTACCAGGTTTGTTCACTTGTGTAAATGATGTATGATCCCATTCTGATACGCCAGTGTTATTTTCAACAATTAAAAAAGACAAAGATGCAAAGCCTACAAGTAAGATTACAGAGATTACAACATATTTCATTTCAAACAGATGAGAAATCAGACCCATTATAAAACAAGCTTGCTAGAATACTTGAGGTATAGCACATTTACATTTTTCTCGTTATTGACACACACTAGAACAGAGATGATTTTTATTTCATTCTCAGGATAAAATAATCACTTCAACAACTTAGCTTAACAATAATAAAACAAGCTTATGAGATCTTATCA
>CAYWWR010000006.1:0-32974 GCA_964462165.1 uncultured Nitrosopumilaceae archaeon | reverse complement strand
AATGTGGACCAAACACTTTACAAGCTTTGTAACCTGGACTCTAAAACCAGTTTCTATAGCACCGACAGCTCCTCAAATCCCGACTGCATCAGGTGGTGGAGGTTATGGTACTGGAGTCCCAACTCCTGCACCAACAGGTACAGAGACTGCAGCAAGCATGCTGTCAACAGGGGTCACACTGTATGATGTAACATACGATGTCTGTGATCAACAACAAGTCCAATTTACAGTGGGCTCGTCTGATTCCACTACTCCAACTGTTGAGTTTGCAACCTCAAGTGGAGTGGTACAGGCTCAAGTTTCATTGCACCAGCCATATTCTGGATTACACGACCTGGCAAAACAGTATGTGTTATCATATGATGCTACTCTAAAGCCGGACACAAAATCACTTGACATGTTGATTACGCCAGGAAATGGAACGGGTTATGTTACTGCCAAAGTAGATGTGACAAAATGCAAGCAAACAGTTGTCTTTACACCGATTCCGATAATTGGCACAAGCAGTCCTGATGCTCCAAAGATATTTGATGAAAATCTAGCCATAGAAAATAACACCGTATCTGCAGCAGAGTCAAATGACAAGTACATTACAAACCAAAACGTAACAGTATCAGGTCTAGTGTATAGCTCATCTCCTCTTGATGATGCTGAGATAAGGGCAGTGAAGATTGGTGATAACACCACAATTGGCTATGATAAAGTCAATGCAAACATTACTTTAACTTCTGTATCTCACGTATATCTTGTCAATGCAACACTGCCTAAGGATTATCTTGTATCACCTGCAACAACTTATTGGATATATGCAAACAATACTGGGGGATTTGAAAGCGAGTCTGATCAGTATTCTATTGGAGTCTCTCCTGCATATCCTGTGAATGGAACAATTGGGTTTGTAATACCTCAAAACATTCCAGCAGGTTTGATACAAAGCCCACAGGTGTACTTTACAAATAATTCCACTGGTATGCTGTATGGAACTGTATCTCTAGTTGTTGATGGTAAACAAGTATCACAATTTGTAGACCATGTATTTGACAAGGGACCATCTGTAATGGATCTTGACTGGAATGTTACAAGGACCAATGACACCACAGTACATTCTGTACAAGCAATTGCTGAATTTTATGGTCATACAATTGCATCAGATAATGCCACCGTCAACATATACACAACCAAAAAAATAGTGTCACTTGAAAACATGGGTCCTATAGAATCACTTGTTGATAAACAAGGAAATGTTGTTGCTACTCCAAGGTCTCTTTATTCCTCATTCCCACTGTATGATTCAACCAAATTCCATGTTGTCTCACCTGATGGCACATGTGTGATTGGAGAATCATCAACATGTCTTGTTAGCAAGTCTACTGTAGGTACAAGTGGAAGGTATTCTAATATTTCACTTGATGGGACGAACTATGTTGTATACTATTCCGGTGGAAATAGTACACTTGAAAGATTCTCAATTACTTCATTGCAGCCCATTACTGGAGACTGGAAAATTCTGTTGGAAAAGAATGGCGTAGAGCAAAAAGATCTAGAAGCATCTGCACATCTGAGCATCAAGTATGCTCCTACAAATAAACAACTTTTGGTATCGCTGCCGTAGAAAAATATTTTTTCAATCTGTACCGTGATGTAATTGTAAACGTGTAGATTGTAAAAATAATTGTGATTGTCACTGGAATAGAAATAGATAGATTTGAGATACCACTTTACAATGTGGTACCAAATGGAGAAAACACGAGTAAAATCTAGCAGTATATGAATTATTGGATATGACGAGTCAGAGCAAATACTGGAAATAGATTTTGTTCATGGTGGAACTTATCGATACTTTGGAGTGCCAAAGCCAATCTATGACAATCTGATGAAGTATGAAGAGGCCTAGGAAATATCATGCTAGGTTCATCAAGAACAGATACAGACATGAGAAAATTGCATAATTGATCTGATGAATTTTGACATGCCAAAATAGTCTTTGGAGACGATTACTAGAAACAAAAATCGTCGAGTCTCTTTTTATACTTCGAACTGTAATTGAAAATAGAATAAAAATAAAATGATTTCACCACAAATTATCTATGAACATTTGAAGCCAGTCCGGGATCTCAAGATAGGCAAGATACTACGGAAAGCGACCATCATCGATGTTTCATATACCGTATCCAAAACAATTGCTGCTTTGATAAATTCCAACTCGTATGATGTATTTTGCATGAACGGCAAAGATGTGCTCACTGTGAGCACAAGAGAACTTTTGGGAACCACGGATGTTGAAAATATGAAAGTCCACTCTATTTTACGAAACATTCAGGCCCTGACTAGAGATGATACCGTAGAAAAAGCAGCTGCTATTTTATCTCACTATAGAATGCGTTCTGTTCCAGTTGTTGAGGGTGGTAAAATAGTTGGTGTAGTCAACATAAAAGACATTGTTGAATTGCTACAAAAACAGAACTTGAAATGGATACCTGCAAATCATATCCTTACAACAGATCCAATTACAGTACAAAGTAGTGATTCTCTTGCAACTGCAAGAAAAATCATGATTACAAAAAAGATAGACCATCTTCCAGTGATTCAATCTAACAAGGTATCACATGTTTTGACTTCGATGCATTTGATACAAGTGATAAAACCTACTGAGAGATTAGGAAGTGGATTACGAGGACTGGATTTACACAAAGAATACCAGTCTGCAATTGGAAATATGGGAAGTTCACGCGTTCCAAATCTTGACACTCACGCATCTCTTGACATGGTTATAGACGCAATGCTGAAAAATGATGCATCTTGTTGTCTGCTCACTTTGTGGGATCATGTCCATGGAATAATCACCTACAAGGATATTGTCAACATACTTGAATCAAAAATAGAAAGCGCTGTACCGCTTTTCATTGTTGGTCTTCCAGAAGATTATGCCAGCGCAGAGATTGTCAAGACCAAATTTGATAAAATAATTAGAAACCTAATCAAAGTATTTCCTGATGTAGAACAAGCCAAGGCATCAATCAAGACTGTACATAATAAAATAAAAAACAAGCCTCACTATGAAGTCACAGTCAGAATATTCAGTCCGTATCGAACATTCAACTATGCAGAAATGGGGTGGGATATCTCAAAGATTTTTGATGCTCTAGGCAGCAAAGTGGCTAGAAATTTGGCTCAACATGGCAAGAGGGACCGCTTCAAGACATCTATTAGAAAAATAAACAAAAAAGATATTTTTTAAACAATTCAAATCATATTGGAATTTAATCTTTACAATGAAACTCTGACAAATGATGTATAATATCTATAATTGTTCTGTGATGTTGACCTATGTTTACTGTAAATGTGTTATAGTCTAATTTCATGTAAAATGTGGATCTTGTTTTTGTAATATGGCATGAACTTTTACTTCATGATATGCACGGATAACATCAGTTGCACTAATCACTCCTTCCAAGTTTCTATTATTATCCACTACTGGAATGCCACTTATCTTGTATCGAGTCATTATCTTTGCGGCTTTGGCAAGATCATCTTCTGATTCTATGGTAAGAAGTTCCTCTCCAATTAAATCTCCAACTTGTAATTCTTCTGCTGAAGTTTTCAAAGGTAGATACTCTAGTCTATTTTTTACTCCATGTTTAAAATACTCGCTATTTTTCAAAAATGTATCATAGCTAATCACACCTATTGGTTTGCCATCATTGTCGGTTACAACAAGTCTTGAAATCTTGTTTCTGTTCAATGTACTCAGAGCAAACGTAAGAGAGTCTGATTTGCGACACGTTATCATCTTGATGCTCATGTAGTCTTTGACCTTGTAGATGCCTGCAAATGTAGTAGAGAAATTTCTCACAAGATCAGATTTTGTAACAATTCCTACTAGTTTTCCGCTTTGATCTATGATGACAATGGAGCTTATTTGAAATGCGTCCATGCGTATTGCACATTGTACTAAAAGTTCTTCATGTTCACTTGATATGGTAATCAAATGTCTGCTCATTATCTCATTTAGTGGTATGATATCCAAAGTTCTTGATGTTCTGTCATTTTCTAAAAACTTGCCAATGTCACGTTCAGTCACTATGCCAATAGGAATTTTATCATAATTTACAATGATAATTCTTTTTATATTGTTTTTTTTCATCAGCGATATTGCTTCATGAATGCTATTCTCAGAATCTAATGTTATGACGGGAGCAGTATATGTCACTAATGTTGTCATTACAAATTTAACCTCATATTTGAATTTAAGACGCTGTCATGATTCTCAGTTGTGATTATGAGAAAATTTTTAGCTCCTAATCTTGTATGAAATTAGGAACAATTTCTACATCTAGTGTACCATTGTTAAAACAAGTCATAATTGACTTGATTTTAGATTTGTACAAAAAGTATTTTTTTCCCTCTTCATTAATCGAGCCTGATATTCCGAGCAATTTTAGAGCATGTAGTCTTTGTACACGTCTGTATGCAGTACTGATTGGTATGCCATGTTCCTTGCTAAGATCAATGACTGATTTTGGAATTTCCATGGTTGTTTCTAATATCATACGGGAATACTTGTCTGCCATGACTTCAAGCAGAATGTCTTTTATTGTTTGTTCCTGAATGGATTTGCCTTGAATTAATACTTGCATGAGTGATATATCGGCTTTTTTTGATATAACCAGTAGGACTGCACTGCACGGCAGTGTATGTTTGGATGCTACATGTAATAACGATGATCGACATGAATCATAATATTGTTGTCAAATTGCGCGGTTGTCTCGTTTTTCACAATGGGGGAAATCTTGAATGATTATTTTCTCAATGCACTATGGTAACAGGACACTGTGCATGCTCTGAAATATGTCTTGCAGTGCTCCCAAGACGTTTTATCCCTGATATACCTGTGAGCCTTCTGCTTCCCATGATTATCATATCGGCTTTTAATTTTAGTCTCCTTTAGAATTGCATTTGAAACATCCGCATGTACAATTTTGTATGATGTCTTGGTGCCTTCATCTCTGCATTTCTCCACAACTTTTCCTAACTCCTTTTCTCCTTGCTCTCTGAGAATTTTTATTATCTCTTGGTAATTTGTCACAGCTACTCCTGAAAACATGGAATCGTTTATTGGATAATATACGGGAATAACCATCAATAGTGTTAGATCTGCTGTAAAATTTCTTGCAATGTCTTTGGCTAATGCTAGGGCCTTTTTTGATAATGGTGACCCATCATATGGTACAAGAATATTTTTTATTGTCATTTACGCCTTGACGCATCTTCAACGATATTAACGAATAGGTATATTATCAAATGTGGTTTTATCCTGTTACCAACAATGATAATCTTACCAGTGGTTTTATATTAAATCATAAAATCTTTCTCATACCGATTGTACAATCAATCATGTCAACAAAATAATTATTATTGGTAACAAGATGAAATCACATTTGATAATCTGGTTCTCTCTTTTATTATCAGTATTGTGAATATAATTCATGAAACCAAATACAATAAAGTTAAAACAAACAAGCACAATACTTGGTGTTCTAACTTTGGTTGCTATTGTTATCATGTCTCCACATGCCTTTGCACAGCAGGGACCTTCGTCATCTGGACAAGGACAACAAAATGGAATTCCTCTTGGCTCTTCATATACAAGTGGTGCATCACCGTCTTCAAGTTCTACAGTGGGTGCATCGTATGGCAGTGCAAGCGATCCATATGGTCCACTTGCAATGCCAGCATGGGCAGCAGGAATGGTAGCAATTGGGATTGTGACTGGTGTTGGAGTGTATTCAACAGCCCGCAAGCACTAGTCATTAGCAATTTTCACCTTTTTTATTCTCAAAATCTATGATTTGTCTACTGGATTTATCGCGGTAAATCATTGTAGATTAGAATTAACATAAGAAAATAATCAAAGATTTCTAAAATCAACAAAATTTTGGTATCACTTGATGCTCTAAAAAATTCTTTTAAAGGATTTGATCATGTGAATCTTCAGTCTAATCATATTCTAAAATCCTTAGAAACAAAGATGTTTTACTTTTCCACATTATTCTAAATGATGGTATTACCTGCAATAGTTATTATTATATGTCGCAACTCACTCGTAAGATGAAATGACTGTTAAACGACAACCTCATACTTCAAAACGCGAACAGACTAGAAGTATAAGCTATCGACTTCCAGAATATCTTATAAAAGAATTAGAAACTGAGGCAATGCAAAAAGAAATATCACAAAATGTTCTAGTAAAACAAATTTTAGAGAAATATGTTAGATGGGACAGATTTGCAGATAAAATAGGTGTAATTCCAGTACCAAAAGAAATCCTTCGAAAACTTGGAGATGAAATGACAGGCGATGAAATAAACCAGATAATTGACATCATGATTCCTCTGATAAAAGATTGGGTAATGTTAATGAAAGGAAATTATGATCTAAAGCGGGCAATTGAAGCACTTGAAGATTACATGCGTGCGTCTGGCATGATATCGGATCATAGAACAGAGGGTGGCGTACACCATTTCATAATACAACACAATCTGGGAATCAAATGGTCACTTTTCACAGAACAGTTGTTAAAACAAATATTTCACCAGTTTTTACCCGGACTTGCAATGCAATGCAAAACAACTCCAAATACTACAATAGCGAGTATTGCACTTGGCTTGGATTTTAGTGAACACGATTACTAGATTGTATAAGTGACTAGGATACTGTTACTACTCCAATTCGCCATGGGTGTATGACACAGTAATAATGGTACACACCAGGCTTGTCAAATTTGTAGGTAAATGTGTCCCCTGTTTTTAGAACCGGACTGTTAAACATTGGAATGATGATTCCTTGATTGTTTATACTCTGAACTGTGTGCCCAATATTGTCTTGATTTTTCCATGTTACAGTTGTACCTTGTAAAGTCTCCAAGTTGAGTGGTACAAAGAAACCTATGTTGGATTGGACTGAATTGCCATTTGGTATAGTTACATTGGCAGTCAGATATGATGTGGTATTGTCAATTGGATGACTGTTACTGTTTACCAAGTATTCTAAAATATAATTTTGGTTATTATTTTTCAATTCGGCACTTATTTTCCACAAGGATCCTGCTATGGATGCAAGGAGTCTATTGCCATCTAAGACCATGTTGTATGCTGTATTATTTCCTGAAACTACTGGCCCTGATGCATGAAATGAGCCGTCTGTGCCATAGGAAAACTTCCATTGATCTGCTACCATTCTTTCAATTAATGTATTTTGACTAGTGCTTATTGTTACAAGGCCGCTATCAACTGTAGTTTGATTTGAAAGTAGAATTCTGATGCTTGACTCGTACATTTGTGGCAAATTAGAGTTTAGTAATGCAATTCCTGATCCTCTCATTGAATACGAGTCTGCATATGCTGTACTAAACAATACCGTGGATAATAAAATTCCAAACAACATGACAGATTTCATTATGGGACAAGTATCTACAATTTTATTTTAATCCAATCTTGATTATCAAGACTGATAACCATTAGCATGTCATGAGATTCTATTGTAAGGTGTCTCTAATTTTTTTTATTGAAAATTCTCTATGTTACAAATTGAATAGTAAAAAAATAGTTTATTTCTTATTTTCAAATCCTTCTCTATGGATCCAATAGTAAGAAATTTTTTCCGAGTCAATCCAGTATGTCTCGCTAGAGGCATCTACAATTATCTCTTTTGTAGAATCGTCAAACTTGACATTGTGTTTGTGTAATTCAATTTGTTGTCCATTGTCAGTTTTTATCATGACTTCACCGTTTTTTTCTACACAAGACTTTAGGGCTTGAAAATTTACCATGAAAGACTATGATGTATGTGATATATTATATGATCATAAATTATCAATTCTGATTCTTTGCTTTTGTATTGATGTTTTGAATCAAGGCAATTACCAATTTGTTATTCATTACTGTTGTAATTTGTATGATTCTAAAAAATACCGTATATGTCAAACTCATGTGAGAATGATGATAGTTATGCTGATTCATAATTATCATTTGAGATAATCATATCTTGTCTTTAATTGAACGATTGGAGTAGATTTCAACATGGTGATAATTCCAAAAGAAGTTCAAAGCATGATGTCTAGACAAAAATTTGTCGTAGTAGGGTCTATTGATCTAAATGGGATGTGTAATCTGTCGCCACGAACTACGTTTTACTTTTCAGAAGAGGTAGTATACTGGCTTGATTTTTTCAGGCATAAATCTCACTATAATTTCAAAAATGTACCCTGGATAAGCGTAGCAGTATTTGATAAAGAAGATCTAAAAGGGTATCAGATGAAAGGCAAGGTTATCTTTGTAACTGATGAAAAGGAGAAATCTCGGGTTATTGATATGATCTGCCGTTCTGCAACCGGTAAAACTAGTGCCAAAATATTTGAAAGAATGGCCAAGATGGAGCAGCCGGAATTGATAATGTTCCGACCCCATGCAGTATACTCATTAAATCCTGCAGAGGATTCTGGAACTGCAATTGTACTTGATAATGATCCAGAAACAGTATCTCTTTTAGGTATCAAGTAGTTTTTACATATTAATTTGTTTGAGATTTTCTCTGATATTGTAGAATTGGACAGCTGCAGGTATTGATTTTCTCATATTTGTGTATCGCTAGGTGATAATTGACATATTCTTATGGATTTGAAGAACTCACATCTGATTATCAAGTGTGAAAATCGTCATTTCTTCTTAAATTCTTTTTACAGTATGTTATTTGCATGTCACAAGAAATCGAATCACTGTATGATTACGTACTTGAAAACATTTCTTCCAAATTGGAGAAAATAGATTCAGGACTTGTTATGAGAGTGATGGAATATGAAAGAAAGTTCAACAATGTAGATCCTGCTGTAAACTTACATGTTCATTACAAGACTGGAACTGATAGTGGAAGAAAACTCGACCAACTAAGATCAAAATATGGTTATTGTATGGCAAAAGAGGGGGAATACACTCTTCTTGCACAGGGAAACATGAATCTAAAAACAATAGTGGCAATATCAAACGATCCTGATGTTGAAACAATAACTGGTTTTGCTTCAATAGCGTCATACTAGTATAACATGCATTTGAGAAATTTATTTTTCATATCTAGTACAAATTTATTTAATTTTATGTATGGAGATCTTATTGTTGATCACATTGATAATAACTTGAAATCAATTTTGATAATTTAGTATTTCTTAATATATATCGACATGTATAATGATCTATATGAAACAAAAAATTAACAAGATCCTCGTAGCGCTTGATGGTTCTGAAAGATCATTTAAAGGACTAAAAGAAGCAATTTATTTGGCAAGACAATGTGGCGCTAAAATCACCGGATTGTGTGTTACGCCTTTTTATACGATTAACCTTGGGCCTTTACTCACATCTTTGAAGAATCAAACTCTGAAAGAAGCTAAACAATTCATGGCAGATGCAAAAAAACTCTGTGCGCAAAATGGTATAGTGTTTCATGAAAAAATAATCTTTGGAACTGAAGCGTGGCAGATTACTGAATATGCAACTTACAAAAAGTTTGATCTAATTGTTATTGCTTCTAGAGGTCGTGGACCCATGAAGAGTGCCTTTCTTGGAAGCGTAGCAAATGATGTTGTTCACAAATCAAAAATACCTGTATTAATAGTCAAGTAGATTGGATCCTTTCGAAAACTAACTATTTTACGATGAGGACAGGTGTGTTTAGGTCATAAAGTACGCCATTTGCAACACTGCCCAAATATTTGGCATCTGGAGAGCTTTTACCCCTTGATCCGATGACTACCATGTCGAATTTCTTTGATTTTGTAAAACCAACTATTGTTTTGACAATTCCAGGTGAGATGATGACCTTTCCATCAAATTTGACTCCATTTTTTATTGCGCTAGCTTGAGCTTGAAACATGATTGTTTCTGAATTCTTTATCATTTCTTTTCTATATTTTTTTAACATTGATGGATTTCCTGAAAAGCCTGAGCTGATAACATAAAGCCCAGTGATGGCGCCGCCACTTTGTTTTGCAAGTGAAATTGCAACATTCAAACCTCTCATCGAGTTTGGAGAACCGTCCAATGGTACGAGAATTTTTTGAAAGTTATTTTGAGATATGTTTGTGAGTCTGATGTCTTTGCCTATAAAAATTACGATATATCCTCAATCTTGTACGCGTTCTTCTACTGTTTCAAAGATCTATTGTGAGTAAAACTGTGTTCTTGTCTATCTAAAAGATTCACATTTTGGATGGGAAACTGTCTAACGATGGTGTTTTAAAGGAATCAAATCTAAAGCAAGTACATGATTAAACATATCCTAATTCCATATGATCAATCAGAACCTGCCAACAGGGCTCTTGAATTTGCAATAGATCTTGCAAAAAAGTATGCTGCAAAAATTAGTGTAGTGGCATGTATTGTACCTCAAGTCCCCATGGATCCAACTTTTGGAAAATCTTATGCCGAGACGTTAGAATTGATGCGACAAAATGCTGTTGCTGCAGTCTCAATCGTAGAATCAAGAATTGATGAATTGAAAATGCCTGTAAAAACTGAGGTATTGGTAGGAGTGTCCATTATTGATGAATTATTGTCATATGCAGAATCACACGAGGTTGATCTCATAGTTATGGGTTCTCGCGGATTGGGGGGCTTCAAAAAACTGTTACTTGGTAGTGTAGCCAGTGGTCTGTCTCAGCATTCCAAATGTCCTGTTCTGATAGTAAAATAGATACTTAACAGAATAACCTGATTCTCAACAATGGTATTCTACAAGTGTCTAAAATTAGTTGATGAGATCACTTTATCATATTGAATCTGTTACGATGTGCTCTAAACAATGTATGCGTTGATAATATTCATAATGTGTCAAAAGAATTTCCACAAATCTCACACGATGTGGCATTGCAAACTGAGCATCTTACAAAAATATTTGATTCTAACGCAGGTAAGGTTGTTGCATTAAACGACATAAACTTCACTGTAAAAAAAGGTGAATTTGTATCCATAATCGGTCCATCTGGAAGCGGCAAGTCTACACTTCTTAATATGATAGGCGCACTGGATATGCCAACATCGGGTAAAGTCTTCATAAATGGATATGACATATTTTCACTTGGAACATCTGAAATTGCAAATGTGAGAAATAAATTGATTGGATATGTGTTTCAATCCTACAATTTAGTTAATAGATCCACAGTTGAGATTAACGTAAAACTTCCTGCAATCATTGCTGGAATGTCCGCAGATGAAGCAAACTTTCGTGCAAAAAGAATTTTAGAAGAGTTGGGAATAGTAGACAAGGCCAAACAAAAACCATCTAACCTTAGTGGAGGACAACAGCAAAGGGTTGCAATTGCTAGATGTTTGATTAATAATCCTGCTATAATTCTTGCAGATGAACCAACGGGAAATTTGGATACCAAAACGGGTCAGGATATTTTTGATATGCTTAAAGAATTATCAAGCAAATTTAAACGGACTATCATAATGGTTACACACAATTCAGAACTTGCAGCCTTGACTGACAAGACTATCATCATAAAAGATGGTAAAATAGACAAAGTGATCATAAATTAGAAATAAATTCTCTCTTTTACATCGAAAAACTGGGGATTCTACATGGTGTCAATATCTGATTTGTGGGATGATCCAACTTTATCTTTCTCTGAAAATTTTTCCCAAAGTCGTACCATTTTATTGCTCATGTTAGTACGTTCTATTTCACAGAGAATCTTTCCATTCTTGATTTTTATGTTAATTTCAGATACTGCACATGTATAGTAACTCTCATCTAATCCTTCCAAAGTTCTTATCACCTTTGTCTTTTTTATTATTTTGAGAAATTCAAGAGATTTTATTTTTCGATAAGTGGTTGATACGGGAATTTCGAGTTTAGATGAGATCTGTTGCGCAGATAACTCATTTGTACTTAACAGCAATATGATGTCTCTACTATACTTGTCTCCAAGAACTAATAGAATGTGATCATCGTTTTGCATTTCAACTTTTTTTGACAGCTAAAATAAGTACAATAAACCCTGTAATCTCAAAACTTTCTTCAATTATTTGTTGCAAATTTGCATTATTGAGAAACCACAAGGCGTCATCAACAACAGTTTCACCTAATACTAGTAAGGTAAATCCGATTGCCAACAAAAGCATCGGTTTGTATTTTGTTTTCTTGAATGCTTTTGCTGCATAAAATACAAGAATAAAACCAACAACTAGATGTGCCACAAGTAAAATGTAGTTAGTAATCAAACAATCAAACATTATTTTGCTAGCTAATAAAAACATCATTTCCATTCCTACTGATGATAATGATGGATAGACATTAAATGTGCAAGTATAAAATAATCCTGTGAATCAAACTACTAAAAAATTCATCATGATTGTGTCAACACTCATGACATTATGTGGGATAATCTATTTTGTAACATCGTGTACTCAATCTCTTGAAGGTGCAGACATTGCATCACAAATACAAACAATGTTTTTTGCTACCGTTGGAATTGTTTACATTCCACTAGGTATCTGGATGCTAAAAAACAAGCCTCACAGTAGAGCACCATATGTATTCTCAATTCTTGTTTCTATCTTTTTGATCGTTTTGTATGTTGCATCAAGAAACATCAATCTTCCAATAGTTGGAATACAGACTGATGTAGGCATGATTGATCTGGCTACAAAAATGATACAAGTTGGCATAATTGCAATATCTGTTATACTTTTGCGTGATCTAAAAAAAGAGCAAATCATACCTGGGTCACAGCAGATGTCTAAGTCGAAATAGGCTTTTTGGTATCCAGTCAATGCTAGTATAACTTGTATAACTGCAAATGTGGGGAATATTCAGGTGGGAATACTAGTTTATGAAAATTAAATCATTTTTCAGGTCTCTAGGTCCTGGGTTGATAACTGGGGCATCCGATGATGACCCGTCTGGAATTGCAACATATTCCCAGGCAGGTGCGCAATTTGGTTTTGGAACTCTATGGCTTGTGTTATTTCAACTGCCAATGATGATTGTCATCCAAGAGATATGTGCACGAATAGGGCTTGTTACGGGAGACGGGTTGGCAGGAATAATACGAAATAGATATTCTAAAAAAATAGGTTATCCAATTATCAGCCTGCTTTTAATTGCAAATACTATAAACATAGGTGCAGACATTGGTGCAATGGCAGCATCAGTCAAGCTTGTTTTACCACAAATTCCTATAGTTCTTGTCACCATTTTATTTACTGCACTAATTGTTTGCACAGAAATTTTTATTCCTTACAAGAAATACGTGACCATACTCAAGTATCTCACCCTGAGCTTATTTGCATATGTAATTACTGCGTTTATTGTTGGAGGGAATTTGATAACTATGTTAACTGCAAGTGTGATACCTCACATTGAATTTACTCCAACTTTTGCAATGTTATTTGTTGCAATCTTTGGTACGACTATTTCTCCTTATCTATTTTTCTGGCAGTCATCCGAAGAAGCTGAAGAAGATGTTGCAAAAAAGAAAATACCAGAAATGGGAGAGGGAAAGCCACGAATCAGAAAAAGGGAAATAAATGCAATGAGAGCTGATGTCGCAATTGGAATGATATTTTCACAAGCAATCATGTGGTTCATAATAACAACTGCAGCTGGAACACTTTATGCTCATGGAATAACTAACATATCCACTGCAGATGAAGCTGCCAAGGCATTAGAGCCATTGGTGAAAACATTTCCAAATTCCGGAGAATTGGCAAAGACGGTATTTGCACTTGGAATAATTGGTACTGGATTGTTGGCAATACCGGTACTTGCAGGCTCATCGGCATATGCAATATCTGAAGAGCTTGGATGGAAGCAAGGTCTGAATAAAAAATTCAAACAAGCAAAGGGGTTTTACTTGATAATTGCCGTATCTACTATGGTCGGACTATGGATAAATTTTCTTGGTATTGACCCTATCATGGCGCTCATTTATGCAGCAGTAATTAATGGAATTATTGCAATTCCGCTTCTCATCACAATAATGAAAATTGGTAATGATAAAAATATTCTTCAGGGTAGAACAAATGGCAAGATATCTAATATTGTTGGTTGGATTACGGTGCTAGTCATGGGATTGGCTGTTGCAATGCTATTTTTATTGTGGATAAAATAAAATGTCTACACTATAATGATCGAAATCTGGTAAAACGTAGTACTTTTGGAATGTATGGTATTTGGAGTATGTGTCTGATACCTTTTTGAAAGAATTTTGAATCGTTAAAAGTTGGATGTTTTTCGATAATCAAATTTGATTCAATTGGGTGATTGAAAATAGTATGGTTATTTTTATTCAAAACTTCCCTTTTAGGGGTAAAGCAATGGCTTAACTGTTATTATACTGGAAAAGTATGAAAACAATAGTTTTACTATAATGTTTTAAAAATTTAGTGAAATGATGTCATATTAATAAATGATAGTTTGTTTGTGTGTTGATTTTGCATTATGATTCAAGGAAATAAGCAATAATTTTATATCAAATGAAGTATCTAAAATGTGATATTATGATGAAGATTTTACTAATAGACGATAACGAATCCATTACGGAAATGATGGCCAAATATCTCACAGGCAAGGGACATGAATGTACTGTATCAAATGATGGCAGAAATGGTCTGACCCTGATTGAACAAGAAAGATTCAATGTTATATTACTCGATCTTGCAATGCCAGAGTTTACCGGGGTGGATGTGATAGAGCACTTGCACAAAAATGGAAGCATAAGCAAACACAAGATAATCCTGTTTACTGCCTCATCTATCACTGACGATGAAATTCAAAAGCTTATAAAAAAAGGAGCACACTCTTGTCTTAAAAAACCTGTAAAATTAGAAGTTTTATTGAAAACTATAGGAGCCTGAGTAAAAATTAGCTCAGACAAAGATGCCCTGCCTACTGATGAGCAGTTTAAGAGTGACAAAATAAAAGAATTAGAACAAGAAAAAATAATTTTAAAGGAAGTCAATGATTCTATGTCCTCTAAAATGGATGAACTGGGAAAATCAAAACAAGATCTAGAAGAAAAACTAGTTGGTGTATCACAGAAATCAAAAGAATTAGAACAAGAAAAAATTATTCTTCAAGAAATGGTACAAGATGGTACAAAGAGCGAAAATAAAATTCATAAAAAATACTATGTTTCCATTTCACTTATTGCAATTGTAGTCTCAATAGGATTTGTAGGATATTCTTATTATGAAAATCAAGCCATAATCAAAGTAGCAGCTCGTGACATGTCAGGTTACAACTCAAACTATGTACTTCAAAACCTACAAGGTGAAACTGTGGATACCTGGGTATCATGGAATATTGAAAATGGTAGAGTGATTCATGTTCATGTAGTTAATGAGGCCAAAGTTTCACAAGATCTGATAAATGCTTTGACAGATGCAATCATGTCTACCAAAATTGTGCGAATAGATGATTCTCAAACAGGTACTGGTCCACAAGGAACTTCTTCTACATATTATGTGGGATGGGAAGGAGCTACTGAACAAGCCTCCACAAAATCTACTACTCTATACATACCACAAAAATTTGACATCAATGGATCACCTGATGCAGTGGGTGATATTGAAATAATTTTAACAAGCGATGTAAATCCTGATGGATATTCTGGATACACCAAGTCCATTATAGATGGTAACCAAATACTCAAGTCCAAGATAACTATCTTCAAGGCAAATACACTTGATCCAGATAGACTTGAGGCAATAATGAGGCATGAATTTGGTCATGCTCTGGGACTAGGTCACTCTACTGCACCTGATGATCTGATGCACCCAATGCTTCCAGACTATCCGTATATTTCTGGCTGTGACATTGATGCATTAAATGGATTGTATGATGGTGACAAGAACAGCAAGGTAGTGTGTACTAGATGATGATAAATCACAAATTAATTTTGGTGTGCAGTGATTGAATCGACCATCTACCATTCCAATCATAATAATTTCATCGACCATTCTGATAACTCTGGCATTGGCGCTAGTCCTCCAACAATACATGTCACATTCTATATTGGAATTAAACAATGAAAAGCAAAACAAGATCAATCTGTTGGCAGATAGACTTGAACTGCGATTAAGTAATGCAATTAATGCAATCAAACTAGGCAGTGAAAATGAAGTAATGCAAAGTACGCCGTATTCAAGTTCTATTTCATATGAACTAAAAGGAATACCTGCTGATACTGATGTGCCAAAAAGAGAACTTGCAAGAAATATAATTGGTGTATATCAAAACTTTGAGTATATTTTTTATGCAATGCCGAATGGAGATCTGTATTTTATCGAACCGTATAAAATTCAGACCATAAATTCACAACTAAATTTTGCATACAGAGACTGGTACAAGGGAGCTCTTGAAAATCATGATGTATATGTAAGCGAAGTCTATGTGTCTGCCACAACAAAACACAACGTTGTAGCAATAGTATCACCGATGTATCATAACGGTACTGGGAGCCTTGTTGGTATATTGGGCGGAGTTTTAGATATCAGTGTCATAAAACAAAAACTAATAGATATGGATTTTGGAAAAAATGAACATATTGTAATAATTGATCAACATGAAAATGTGATAGCATCAAACAATTATACTGATAATTTTAAAAAATTGGAATCAACATCGCACTTGACAGAAGTTGATCAAGCACTCAGCGGAAACAATGGACTTGGAGTAGAAACTATCTCTGGAATTCAGTATGTGATAGCATACGGCAGCGTGCAGGTACAAGACCACAACTGGGCAATCATATCTATTCAGCCACGTGATGATGCATATGGTGCAGTAAATGAAATTCTATATCCGTCTGAAATTATACTAGTTGTAATTGTAGTGATTTCATCAGTTTTTGGATTTATAATTTATAGATCTTTTAAAAATGACAAATTATTTAGGCACAAACTTGAAAAGCTAAATAAAGAATTGGAGGACCAGTCTGTCAAATTATTGGAGACAGATAGGGCCAAAGAAGAATTCACTACTATGATTTCGCATGAACTAAAAACCCCGCTGGTAACAATAAGTGGGTATTCTGAAATGCTCAAGGAAGATGATAGCGTTCTGGGACCTCTAAACAGTGAACAGATTAAGGCAGTTGAAAAAATTAGCATAGAGACTGCTAAACTGGAACGACTAATTGGTGATATAATGGATGCTCAAAAAATAGATTTGGAGAGAATGAAGTTTAACAAAAATGAATTTGAGGTCAATGAACTCATGGATGAACAAGTTGACATTCATTCAAAATTAATGCACGAGAAAAAAATACGTTTTACTAACACTACTAAAGAAAAAATTAGTATAGTAAGTGATCAATACCGGTTGAGTCAAGTCTTTGCTAATTTAATAAAAAACTCTGTTGATTTTGTACCGCAAATTAATGGAGATATAGAGATCAATGCACAACGTAAAAATGATCATGTTATTTTTTATGTAAAAGATAATGGTAGTGGAATACCTAAAGGAAAACAAGATAATCTCTTCAAAAAATTCTATCAAGTGGATACATCTCTTAAGCGAAGTCACGGCGGAACTGGCTTGGGGTTGGTGATTTGTAAAGGCATAGTTGAAGCATTAGGAGGAAAAATTTGGCTTGAAAGTGAAATTGGAAAAGGCACAACAATATTTTTTACAATACCAAAAAACGGTTCTAATGGAAAACATATTGAACAATAACTGTGATATGGCATATCAAAATGAAATGTTTGTAAGTTATAATTATGGAAGAACAAAATAAAAAAATATTTCCAGTAGATGAATTACATAGACTCAGAGAGCTAGAACAAGTAAATGTCATACTGATGGAACTCTGTGAAACACTTGATGACAAAAGCGAAGATCTGGAGAAATCAAGAAAAAAATTAAAAGAGAATATTCAACTATTGATGAAACTAGCCACTAGTAATCAAAAAAGATATGTAGACTTGTATGAGGATTCACCAGATCTCTATCGTACTATAGATGCATATGGCATAATCCTTGATTGCAATAATGCATATGCTATACGACTGGGATACTCAAAAGATGAAATAGTTGGTAAGAATATTTTTGAGCATTCTCCGAAAGAAAATCTAACAGATATTGAGAGTTCATTTGATACGTGGAAAAATACTGGACAAGTTAGAAATCAAGAGATCTGGTTGAAATGTAAGGATGGAACTGTTTTTCCTGGTCTACTTAGCGCAAATAATCTCTATAATGAAAATAACAAATTGATTGGCAGTAATACCGTAATCAGAGACATCACAAAAATTTATGAATATAGGAAAAAACTCGAAGAAAGTCAGAATCGTATACAAGATCAGTTCAATGAGTTGAAAAAATTAGATGATGCAAAAAATGATTTTCTTGCCATGATAACTCATGAACTAAAAACTCCACTGGTACCAATAAAATCATACATTGAAATGATACTGACGGAAAAGTTTGGTCCATTAAATGATGTTCAAAAGGATAAACTTGGCATTGTTTACTCTAGTACTGGATATATTTTAAAACTAGTAACTGATCTACTGGATGCTCAAAAAATTGAACTTGGACAATTGAAACTAACAAAAAGCATTTGTAATCTTACTGAGATTGTAGACACGACGGTAGAAAAAATAAAAGAAGAGGTAGAAAAAAATGGCATGTCTGTTACTACAAAACTTGAAAATGATATATTCTGTTCATGCGATCCAGTGAGAATCGAACAAGTGTTAATCAATCTCCTTGTAAATGCTATAAAATTTAGTACTGTAGGAAGTGGTAAAATTTCAATTAACCTGTGTAAAGAAAATAATCAAGCCAGGATCATAATCAAAGATAATGGTATTGGAATTGTGCCAAGCAAACTTGAAAAGATTTTTGTAAAATTCTACCAAATAGATGCATCTCCAACTAGGGAATATGGCGGAACAGGACTGGGATTATCTGTGTCAAAAGGACTGATTGAAAACCATGGTGGAAAGATCTGGCGGAATCTGAAGGAACAGGAAAAGGAACTGAGATTCACATTATGTTACCTTTAGAATAAATCCACTCTATCGATCTAAATTTTTATCCAAAAATGATACCAAATCGGAATCAGATATGTCTCATACATTCCACACTCAATATATCATACACTTGTATGACAAGTAATGTGGATCATAATGTTTTGGAACTTGTCAGCGCACAGGATGGTATGCTTTTGAAATCACATCACGGATATTTTCAAAAGGAATTGAAAAAACTGTCTGCTGAAAAACTGTGGGAAATTATAGTGGAATTATTATCATCGTATAACTATGATGTGCCTGACAAGACAAAAATGAGTTATGGGCAGATACTTGAGTTGTGTGTATTCCTGAAAGAAACTGATGAGATGTTTCGAAATCTTGAACAAATTGCTATTTTACAAAGTGGATTGGACAAGGCTTCAAACCCTGGT
The DNA here is from genome assembly GCA_964462165.1 of uncultured Nitrosopumilaceae archaeon. GTDB lineage: Archaea > Thermoproteota > Nitrososphaeria > Nitrososphaerales > Nitrosopumilaceae > Nitrosotalea. The sequence goes on along the minus strand of CAYWWR010000006.1, from coordinate 13,506 downwards.
CCAAGTGACGCCCATGGAAAAGAGCATGAGTGAATTCTTCTTAAGCGATCGGTAGTTTTTAGTATTCCTTTTCATAGGATCTCACATGGCAATTACAAAGACTGTAAAATTTGACCAAATTTGTAAGTCTATCATGAACGTAGATAGAAATGTACGCTCTGCTGCAATAATGGATGCAAAGGGAATGTTGGTTCATAACGAAGTCCACCGTGGATTTGTCCAACCAAGCTTTGACAAGTGGAACAATACAAATTACATGGAGTGTGCATTTGACATTTCAATGGGTGGAAAGCTTGATGATCTTTATGGACCAATAAGGTATCATCATTCAGACAAGGATGACTTTATGATGTTCAGCTTTCCATACAAAAAAGATGTAATCATTGTTACCAGTACCAAAAAAGTCAGTCCAATTGCATTTGCAACAAAAATATCCCAATTCATAAATGATGTTCTAATACAACAACACAAAAAATAAGCACTAGACATTTTTCTAAATTCGATTAAAATCCTTCTAAAACAGTACGAATAAAAAGTTCAAGCATGTAATATGACTTGATTGAAAATAAATTCTAAAGACTATGTTGTACCGCCTGGTGACAAAGTAAAACTTGACAAATGGCCTACTGGAATAAAACCCATTTACAAATCAAAAGGTGAATACAAACAGATGTTATCTGAAAACGTCGAAGCTCTAAGTTCATTACAAAATCTTCTTTATGCCTCAAACAAATACTCTGTATTATTGATATTCCAGTCAATGGATGCTGCAGGAAAAGATAGTACCATAAAGCATGTAATGTCTGGCATAAACCCCCAAGGTTGCCAAGTCTCTAGTTTCAAGCATCCTAGTACCCAAGAACTTGAACATGATTTCTTGTGGCGTGAGGTTCACAATCTTCCTGAGCGAGGGAAAATTGGCATTTTCAATCGCTCTCATTATGAAGAAGTACTGATAGTTCGTGTACATCCTGAGATACTTGAAAGTGAGGGAGTGGAATTTAACAGTAAAACAATTTGGAAAGAACGATATGATTCCATCATGGCCATGGAAAATCACCTACATCGTAATGGTACTATAATTCTAAAGTTCTTTCTTCACATTTCAAAAGATGAACAGCGCAAACGTTTCCTCAAACGCATTGACGATCCAAAAAAGAACTGGAAATTCAGCACTGCTGACATTGAAGAGAGAAAATTCTGGAAACAATACATGGAAGCATACGAAGATTGCCTGATCGTAACCAGTACCAAAAGTGCACCTTGGTATGTAATTCCAGCCGATGACAAGGAAAATACTCATCTGATAGTCTCTCAAATTATTCTTGATACATTACAAGAACTCAAAATGTCTTATCCTAAACTTGATGAAAAACGGAAACAGGAATTAAAATCAATTCGTAAACTATTGGAAAAATGAAATCACTAGTAATTATTGTTGGAATTGGAGTGTCTGTTGCAGTCATTGCATCCGTCTTTCTCATGATAACTCCTAGTGGCACATCACATTGTACCTTCTGTCCTGATGTATCCAGTACCGACCAGCCACTTGAAATTACAGATGTATCAATAGAGCCACAAATAGTACCTGTTGGAAGTAGTTTTCTGATATATGCAAATGTATACAACCCAAATCCATACTCTGTCTATGTTAACAGTGGATGTTTTTCTCCACTCTCTTTGACTTTTGATAAAAACGTAGAAACCAAGAGGGGAATCTCATGCTTTGCTATCTCAAAACAAGAGATCCCATCAAAACAACAAGCAAGACTGCAGGGCCCAGATAGTGGTGTAATCTATAATGCAACTGGTATGGGTAATACAACTGCCACAGTTACTGTTACATATCAAGGACAAAACAAAACACTCACCACGACAGCCACGAAAATAATTACCATCTTTGGACCTCCACATCGATAGAAAATGAAAATTTTGAGTCTTACATGATTCTAGATATTCAAATCTACGAATGATCTGATTTTGTATTCTAAGAGTATTTAATACTGATTCCTAGTTCTAGATTCTACCATGCATCTAGAAAAATTAGCACACAAGTCTACCGTAATAGGTACAATAATTGCAATTTTTCTATTCATGATAGCAATAGTTGAAGTGTATCATTTCAACGAGCTTGTCTCTGAGACACAAAAATCAACGACAGGCTTGACTACGCTGATAAACAAAACTGATAATTTACTAACAGAAATGCAAAAGTCAACAACGAACTTGGCTACGCTTGTGGACAAGACTGATCAATTAATACAATCACAAAATCGTACGTCTTCAAATATTTCACAGCAAACCATTTTGAAAGAATATAGTGACGGTGTCCCATTCAAAGTTGACATCTCGTATTGTAATTATGAATCTGATAATGAAATTGCATATTCGCCAGTTATTCTAGATAAGAATGGTGATCTAACTCCATTGAAATTCATGCTAGTCAGATTTATCGGATATTATACTACGCCAACTGACGGCAGCAACATGAACATTATGAATAAAGAAACTCTGGATTATGATGAAACACCTGATTTGGTTATTCCTGATGAGGAAAAACTTTACAAATTATCGCTTGAACCTGCACTAAATGAAACTAGCAATTCTACTGACTCGTATCTTGTTATACGCTCTGAATATTATTTTGCACCATATTCTGATGTGACAGATAAATTAATCACAAAATATGTTTACGATGGAAAGGGCCATCAACTGATAGAATTTAAGAAAGATTCTACTGAAAATTGGAAAGTATATCCTAGTCCAAACTCTGTTTGCAAATAAGTATCCTGTTTTCTAATAATGTAAAAAAAGCGTCAGATCCAAGTGCGGTTGTTCTGAGGGCTTTGACCCTAGAACTTTCCGCTTGTAGAGAATCTGCAAGTATTAATTATAAATCTGGATAGAAAAGACTGTGTTTGTTTATTATAAAATAATTCATGACAATGTGGCTGAAAGTATGTTTGAATCAAACACACTATCTGATATATTCACATAATTGTATACACCAAGTAGAAACCGCGGAACAACAAAAACCATGTAGAGATGGTATCTGCATTCCAAGGTCTTCTATTTTTTATCCTATTGACTTTAGTTCAATTATTGCATCATCCCAAAGGTCATTGCTGCTTGCAGTCCAACCACATGTGACGGCTTTTGCTGTTGGTACTATGGCAGAACTTGATGCACCTGTTATGGAGCCTGGCATGTTGATATCCCACTGCTGTGTGCATGTTGGGGAACCAAGCGTAGAACCACCATAGATTGAAGCCAAGTCCAAGACCCAGTCGTTTGGATACTTTGTTGTTATGGAAATTTTTGGACTGCTTGCAGATGTGTTGTGTTTTGTAGCATGGTTTGCTATGGGGCTAGTTTGATTTACCCCTGAGAATGAATATGCTCCTACTATTGCTTGAGTGGGTCCAGATGTTGTAACAACTACGTTTCCAGTCCCACTTGGATTTTTGAGATACCATAATTCTGCATCGTTATTGGTAAATGACGCTGCTGCATTTGTTAGGGCTATTCCACCAAATGTAACCGATACTGCATTGTTGTTGTTGGCACTTAGGCCAACTATCAACAAACGATTGCTGCCTGTTCCTGCATTGACGTTGCCAAGTGTTATCTGGTTTGATGTTGACACTGTACCGGAAGTTGACTGGATGCTGTTTAGAGTAATGCCTGTAGTGGTATCACTAGTTGTTGCAGATGCTATGCCTGATGGAGAACTGGTACCAACTGAATTGATTGCAGAAACACGATATGTGTAAGTTGTACTTGATGATAGTCCTGTATCTGAGAATGTGGTAGAAGTAGAACTAGTATTTGCTACATCTGTACTCCAAGTAGTTCCTCCATCTGTTGATCTCTCTATTTTATAGCCTGTAATTGCCGAGCCTCCATTGTTACTTGGTGCACTCCAGGACAAGTTGATTGCAGAAGATGAGGTTGCTGTAGCGATAAGGCCAGTTGGCGGTTGTGGTGCAGTTGCTGTTGTACCACTGGTTGTTGCAGATGCAGTATTTGATGGAGAGCTAGTGCCAATTACATTAATTGCCGATACGCGATATGTGTAAGCAGTACTTGGTGTCAAACCCGTATCAGAATATGTTGTTAAAGTAGAACCAGTGTTTGCTACGATGATATTCCATGTGGAACCATCAGGTGAGCGCTCTATTTTGTATCCAGTGATTGCAGAACCACCATTGTTTGACGGTGCACTCCATGACAGGTTGATTTGAGATGAAGATATGGTATTGGCAGAAAGACTTGTCGGAGGTTGTGGTGCAGTTGCAGTCCCACCAGAAGAGACTGTAAACACATCTCCTCCATAGATGTTTTCAGGATTTGATGCGATGATATTGCCACTAGAGTCTGTCACTTGGATTGTTGCAGCAATTGGAAAGTGATACATTCCAACATTAAGTGTTGCAGAGCCTGCTGTTATAGATGAACTTGCCATGACGCCTCCGGTTGAATTGATTAGTGATACAGTTGCAGCATTTGTTGGATTGCCAGTGACCTTGATGTTCTCATCAGTTGTTGCATAATAGTCCTTGAAGATACCATGTCGCATCTGGTTATAGTATGAATTCATTGTCTGTAGATAGTAATCAAATGGTGCAGGCATGGCAAGTGAGAGCGTGTTGCTTGTATAGACCATGACGTCGTCCATGTAGAGCTTCAAATAATTTGAACCATTTGTGATGACGGTGCATTCTCTTGTAAGGGGCTGGTTTGGACTGGTGTCAACCCATAGTGTATCAAAGTGGGATGCCTCTACTGCATTGCCATAACCGTGAACAAGTGTCCAATATGTGCCATCAGAGTTTGTTATTGCAGCGCAATCAAGATAGTTTACCTTGCCGTTTGTAGTCATTATTTCTAGCTGGTTTTGAAAGTCATTGTGTAGGACAGGCTGGTTTGTAGCAGTTAGTGTGGCATGAACTAGTAATGCAGTTGTGTCAGGTGAAACTGCATAATATCCTGAATAGCTACCATCACCAAATTGTGCTGGATTGGGTCCTGGTTCTCCAATGTGTAATCCTTGAGAATCCTTGTAAATGTCATATGTGGTATTTTTTTCAGACACTGCAGTTCCATAATAATTCCAGTATCTCGTGTCTGACAAGACTTGCTGCATTGTTTCTGTCTGGTTATTCAATGGATCAGATGCAACAAGGCCTGACTGGGTCTTGGTTATTGAATATGTTGCAGATGCATAGATTCCATGTGATAGTATTCCAAATGAAAATAACATGATTGCAGCAAACGATAATGCAAGAAACTGTCTTTCAAATATTTGGTGTTTTCTTGAAACCATTCTTACCAGTGATATATCTCATGTTACAATACATATTTGGATATACTAGGATTATTCTGTAAGATGAATACAGATTATCTTCTCATCAATCATGCTTGTGAAATACGAATCTTAATTTTCCACTAGGTATTTTCATTGCTTTAGATTTTTTTCTTTCTCATAACATTTCTCGGCTTCTTTTTTTCTTCCCATTTTCATCAGTACTCCACCCTTGTTATGCCATGCAGATATAAACTCGGGATGGGATTTTGTTGCTCTCTCAAAACAGTCAAGTGCCATTTCTGGTCTTCCTAGCATGAAAAAACATACGCCCTTAAAGTTCCACGCAGGTCCATGTGTTGGGTCTAGTATGGTTGCTTCATCAAAGCAATCCAATGCTTCTTCATATCTTTTAAGATCTGACAAACACACTCCTTGCAAGTTCCATGCATCTACTGACTCCGGATTTATGTGCAATACTTTGCCATAACAATAGAGTGCTTCTTCATGTCTTTTCAAATGGTCTAGTGCATCACCTTTTTTGAGCCAGGCATTTGCATATCGGGGTAATCGTTTCAATGCTCTGTCATAAAACACAATTGCTTCTTCATACTGGTGTTTTGTTACAAGTGACTGGGCTTGTTGGTATGCCGATACTGCATCTTCTGGATAAATATCATCAAATTTTTGTGTAACCTTGACATCTTTTTTGTTTTGTACTCGCAGGATTTGGTATGCATCTGAAATCTGACTAAATTTTGTTTCACTGCCTTCTGCAGAATTTTTGTCAGGATGATATCGTAGTGCCATCTCCCGATATGCTTGTTTTATTTCTTGTAGCGATGCACCATGTTTGAGTCCAAGTATTTCATAGCACTGGAAAATGTCCAATGTTTCCAATATGCAAAATGGACAAATAAAGAGTCTTTCCTGGGATATGTTTTCTTTGACTATTGATTTGTGAAAAAATAACAGATTCAAGCGGTTGTTCAGGGGGATTTAACCCGAAGAACATTTACCGCCAGTAGAGAATCTGCACTCTGTAATACGGCATATGCATTGAAAAGAACATGTTCGTTCATTATGAAATTGTGCTGTAGGTGCCACAATGATCTATTGTTTGCATCTAATGAGAAAATGAGTTAATCTTTTAAACACTAGTCCCGGACTCTCGTCTATTGGCACTAAATTGCCCTGATTGCGAGGCTGTATTGGTAGAGTTTGACGTAGGTTCTGGCATACTTCACTGTCCTAATCATAATTGTAAATTCATATATTTTGATAAAAACACGGGCAAGAAATACCGAAAAAATGAAAAATAATGACAATGTTTGTCCAGTACTGGTATGATATCTGTAATTCCAATGGCTTTTTCGTTTTTACTCAAATCTCATTGACCAAATCTTATTAACCAAAAATGTGTTATTATTAATGCAGAAAAGATGATTCCACCACATATCTTTGACCAACGATATCGTACGTTTTACGAAATAACCCCGGATCTTGTATGTACACTAGATGAAAATGGAATAATCATTGATGCTAACAAGCGCATGCTGGAACACTTTGGATATGAAAAAAACGAGATTGTCGGTAAACTTTGTTTTGATTTTGCTACATCTGAATACAAAAAAACTGTATTTGATGGGTTCAAAGAGATGCAAGAAACTGGAATTGGCCCGTTAATAGAAATTCAGCTAGTCAAAAAGGACAAGACGACATTTTTTGGTTTATGCAAGGGGGCAAAAATAGGCGATGAAATCAAGGCATCAAATGTTTACCTTATTACAATTCAGGATGTTTCTCTGATGCACAATTCTATGAATAAAGCAAAATATGCAGAAAAAGAACTAGAAAAAAAATACAACGAACTCAAGAAAGCATATGATTCTATCGTGATGGTGGAAAACAAGTATGAGAATCTCTATGAACACTCACCTGATCTTTTGCGTACCATTGATCTTAACGGAGTAATTCTTAACTGCAACAAATCATATGCAAAAAATTTGGGATATGAAAAAAATGAAATTATTGGAACTTCTATACTAAAACACACTGCAGATAGAAGTCACGCTGATTTAGAAAAAGGAATAGCAGAATGGAGAACATCTGGAATGATTTCCAATATTGAAATATGGCTCAAAAGAAAAGATGGAAGCTCATTTCCAACATTATTCTCTGGGAACAACTTGTATGATGAACGTGGTAATCTGACTGGAAGGACAGTGGCATTTCGAGACATATCTGACATTTATGCAGCAAGAACTAGGATAGAACAAGACGAAAAGAAAATAAACGAACAATATGATGATCTAAAAAAAATCAACTTTTTACTTGCAGCAGCTGAAACAAGATTTCGAAGTCTCTATGAGACATCACCTGATCTGATGCGTACAATAGATCATGATGGTAACATTACTGATTGTAATGATGCTTATGCACTAGACTTGGGATATACAAAACAAGAAATTATTGGAATGTCGATCTTTGATCATGCTGCAGAACAAAGTATTGACTATATGCGACAAATCTTTGGTTCATGGAAATCTGGCCATAGTATAACAAACAAAGAGGTCTGGATGAAAAGAAAAGATGGGGCAGTCTTTCCAGCATTACTGAGTGCAACTACCTTCTATGAGGGTGATGGCCAGATGCGAAGCAATACGATAATCAAGAATATTGCAGAACTTTATGACGCTCGAAAAAAAATAGAGGAGAATGAGGCACACATACGGGCTCAATATGAGCAGTTACGCAGAACTGATAAATCAAAAGAAGAGTTTTTGACCATGATAACACACGAATTGAAGACTCCTCTTGTACCTATACAAGGATACATTGACATTTTGCTTACCGACGCATTTGGTACAATAACTGATGCACAAAGACAGCGACTGGAAATTATAAAACTAAACGCACATACTCTGTCAAAATTGATGACTGATCTTTTGGATGTACAAAAGATTGAGCTTGGTCAACTAAGAGTATCAAAAGAGCGACACAACATGGCTCATGTTTTAGATGGTGTAGTTGAAAACATGAAACCGACTATGGAAAAATATCATATTCGTATGTTGACACAATTACAACCTGATCTATTCTGCATGTGTGATTCAATGCGAATTGAACAAGTGATGCACAATTTGTTAAGTAATGCAATTGATTTTTGTCCTAAAGAAAATGGACAAATTTCTATAGTACTGGGTGCTAATGGGGTAAATGCAAAAATTATTGTTAAAGATAATGGAATTGGAATATCTAAAAGCAAACTAGACCAAATCTTTGTCAAGTTTTATCAAATTGATACCACTGTAACAAGAGAACACGGTGGAACTGGACTGGGACTTGTTGTGTGCAAGGGAATAGTCGAGGCTCATGGTGGAAAGATATGGGCGGAATCCGAAGGTGAAAACAAGGGATCTGAAATTCACATACTGTTACCGCTTGATAACTAGGTATTATCCCTAGAAAGAAATGATTAAACCATCAAAATAGAAAAAACCTGGCATGTCAACGATTCTGTTGGTGACTTGGTAATGGCCGATTCCCAGATCCTGATATTTGTGGCAATGATTGTTGTCGTACTAGTTTTCAGGTTTAGAAAGATAGTTTCAGGAGGACCTGTAAACAAAAATAAAATAATTTTTTCAATGATATCTTATTTTGCTATTAGCATGTTTGCGGTATTTAGCTCATTTCAGGCAGGCGTATCCTATTGGTATGTCTTTGCGTATGCAGGTGTTCTGATGGGTGCAACATATTTCTCACACAGGCACGTTGGCAAGTCTATCATAATCTGGAAGGTAGATGATGACAAAATTCATGCAAAGGGAGGCAATATTCCATATGTAATTTGGGTAGTAGGGCTAGTATCTCGATTTATTTTGGGATATGTTTTCCTTGGTTCTAACTATCTTACTGCTTCATTTAGCGTTCAACAAAATCTGAGTCCATTTGATATTGAAATAACGCTTGTAGTAGACTTGATAATGATGTTAGGTGTTGGGGCACTAACTGGAAGAAATCTAAGGTTAATGTCCAAGTTGAAAAATTTCCAGACGACCTGATAGTTTTATAGTAAAAAAGGAGATCACTGGTCAAGTCAAAACCATTACTTGATTGGTACAGTCTTTGGTCTGAGCGCTGCAATCCAATGTTGATGTTGTACCAGTGATCCCTATGACCTATGCACATGTGTCTTACAAGAAAAAATCTGTACGACAGGTAACGCGCACAAGTAAGATATGGCAACAAATTATTAAAAACAATGAATGTCGCATATCTCTAGTCTAATTTTTTAAAACAAATGTATGCTACATGAATTAATTATTTAGAAAAAAACAGCTGAATTTTCAAGTAACTAGCTTAGCAAGTGGTATAAACAAATAATATGCATGATATGCAGAGGTAATCTGAACATGGTAGAAGCTTCTCTTAGAACACACTTGTTGCATGATCTCAGTCACTTTGGATTGAGAATTGCAGTAGGTGTCATGTTTATTGTTCACAGTGCTGGTAAATTTGCTAGCGGTTCTTCGGGATTTTTCTCAAGTATAGGCCTTCCTGCAGAAATGGCATTGTTGATTGGATTGTTAGAGTTGATTGGAGGTGTACTTCTCATCGTTGGAGTGCTAACAAGAATAACTGCTAGCCTTCTTGCAATGGAAATGCTCATTGTCATGGTATGGCTAAAAAAACTTGAGTCATTTTCTGGAAAAAGTGGACTAGAGCTAGAATTGCTTGCATTTGTGATTTTGTTGACTGTAATCGTATTGGGTCCTGGGAAATTCTCAATATCTCATCTGGTAAAAAAAATCCCAAGATTTATCCAGTGATTTCATCTCTGATGCTAGAAAATCTTCTCTGTTATGCTTGATTCTAGTAATTTATTAAAAAAATAAAGCGAGATATTTCCACTTTTTTTGGGAGTAGATTATCTCTTACTTGCTTCGGAAAATATTTTTTGCAACTTTGATTCAAGCTCCTTCTTGCCTTCGGATTGTATCAGCATTGACTGCCAGACTTTGGCTGCTGTTTCTATCATTGCATCTGCTGCCTTGTCAAGTGAAGGGCCAAATGTGGCATCAATTCTCTTTTTGAGTCGTTCCACGTGTGCCTGATACAGTGCATCGTGAAATGCCTTGTGCAGTAATTCCATTGATTGTTTCACAGGATCAACTGTTCCACAACCGCAATCACCACAATCTGTTTCAGAGGTGCATGAGCATGTTGCATCTTCTTCTGTATTGCATGTTCCTGATTTGCATTCCATATTACTTTCTTATAGTCACTATACAAAGGTAAGTATATAAATTAGAAAGTGATAAAAGAGAAAGCAAGTGAGATTTTAGTAAGTTGATGCCACAAGAACTCAAAGATTTATCAGATCAGATGAAATGCTGTCCCGTGGATAATACATTCCGACTTGTTGGTAAAAAATTTACAATACACATACTTCGTAACATGCTGATACTAAATCATACAAGATTTAACCAGTTTCTTGAATCAGTAGAGGGAATAAATCCAAAAACACTCTCTGTAAGATTACGTGAGATGGAAAAGAGTGGTCTGATAAAAAGACAAGTCTATGCTCAAACTCCAATTAAAATTGAGTATACTGTAACAGAAAAAGGAAAGGAACTAAAATCTATCATAATGCAAATGGCTGCTTTTTCAATGAAGTACTGTAGTTCTGATGTGTTCAAAGATGGTAAACCAAGGACATTGGAACAAGTGTTTGGAAAACAAAAGAAAATTAACAAGTAGTATGCATACAATTACTTGACTCGTTTTCTATAATAGTTCCTACAATATCTCTCGAATAACTTTACGGTATTCAGAATTGTCTTGTGGTTTTATGTTGTAGTCTGGGATGTTTGCCATTGTACAATTCTGTTTTCATAGTCTTTGTGGATATGCCACAATTGTTTTAGAAGATATGCTCATTTCTTTTCTACGCAAGTGTTAAAACTAGTGTGTGGTATTTTTTACCATAATTTTTTCTATTTTCTATTTGCACTGCAATGACATGATGGCCCGCATGTGCATATTCCAGTGATTGTACAATTACAGTCCGGAGATATACACTGGTCCTCTTTTCCGCATCCACAATTCATGATATCAGTATAGTGCTGCTGATATTTAATAATTAAATCAAAATCTTGGCTATGACCTAGTGGCATATTGTACGTAAACTCGCTGTAACTAGCCTAGTCTTTTTCGTTTTTCTTCGATTCTTTTTTCTGCCTCTAGTCTCTCAAGGCTGTATGACTTCATGTCTACAAACTTGATTATTTTGGACAGATTTGGATGGACTTTATTGATTGCCTTGAACATTTCTTGTGCAACTTTTCTATAGTCTTGGTGTCCTTGTGGAACAGTTCTTAGTTCTATCAAGTGTACTGCTTCACGCAAATTTAGTTTCATAAAATACGGATAGTTGTATGCAAAGTTTACAACATATTGAGCCTGCTCTGGCATTTCAGACTTCATCGAATGCCATACTTCCTTTGATTTGTACATGCAATCATCAAAGTCTTTTTTCATTCCAAGTTGTTCAATTTCATCTGGCCTAAAGTATCCATGATTTGCCGCAAGCAATTGTCGCTCTAGTGTGAGCACACGATGTCTGTGAAAGTCTCGAAACATTCCAAAATTTGTCAGAAAATCAAATGTATATTCTGTCATCTCAAACGCACGTGGCGGTCTCTGTCTTCTGTTACTTCGTAAACTAGAAAATATCTTGATTATTTTTTTCCTCTCTGATGTTTTTATTTTCTTTACCTGTTTGAGTATCTCTCTATATGATGCTCCGCCTGACTGCTCATACAGTATTGCAGAAATTATTTTCTCTTCTGCCTTTTTCTCTTCTTGCCAGTCTACCAAGTCTGCCAAGTTTTCTGCCTTTTTCTTTTTCTTTAGATGTTTTTTTCCAAGTGCTGATGATTTTTCCTTTATGTCTGACAAATATTTCTGGAGATCTTTTCCATGATTGTCGTCTGCTCTTCTCACAAATGACTTGATTGTAGTATTGAGTTCTCTTTGGATCTTACTTGCAAGAACTCGTTCTTCCTCAAGTTCTGATGAATACAATATGGTAAGCAAATACTCAAACGCCCTTCCATTTCCTGTTATGCCTACGTTTGTCATGGTAGATGCAGGAAGTATTCCTCTGAGAATATCAAGTGCCTTGGCGCGAATTGTTGCATTGTAAATTCTAGTCGCAGATTTGACTTCCTCCTCGCTTACAAGTTTAGAATATGGCACATCTTCTCCACTAGAGTTTCGAAACTGTTGTTTCTCTATTGGTTCTTTTTCTGCCATGTATTTTATTGCAGGCTGGATGTTTCTTGAATACACTTCAAAGTCAAAGTTGCATGCTTCCAAGTATGCATCTGCAAATTTTGACTTCATGATGATATCTTCACGATAAAACTTGAACTCGTCATTTACTTTCTTGTCCCACGCTACATATCTAGAGGATTTTTCAAGATATGATAAACCAATTCTGCGATCTTCAATTTTTTTTACCGCAATGTTTGACAAACCTTCAATTGCAATCTGGGCTTCACCAAGCTCTGCAACAGAATCATCTCCATATTCAAGTAAAACTTTGTCGTAAAATTCTTCACCACGATTTTCGTTCTGTGCAAACTCGTCCAAGAAAATTTTACGCATGCTCTTGTCAGTTCTGCTGTATCTTGACATTAGGGCACCACGGTCTACCTGTCTTGGACTGGTTATTGCAAATACTGAATCATTAACATTTGAAAAATGTTTTAAAAGAATTTCTTTTTCAGAACTTGAAAACTCTGATGACAACATTATAGTTTAAACCAACTATTCTAATAACTACTTCTTTCCAATTTGGATCAGATCAGATGGTCCTATTTTTGGTGCATTGTGTTTTGCCTGCCATCGTAGTAACACTTCCTTGAAGGACTCGGCTTCTTGCGCATCTTCAGTATACATCAAAGTCGTTACCCACTTGCCTGGGCCTGCAGTGCCACCCATAGAATTCATCCAAAAGTCTGTCGGCATATTTTCAAATGCCTTGTTTTTTTCATCGCGGCTCATATCCACCCAGCGTTTGGAGACAAAGTGTAGTATCTGATCTAACTCTTCCTTTGTAATCATTATCGTACCATTACTAGACAAGTGATTATAAAATTACGCATTTTTCACATTTTTTCATGATCATT
>CAYWWR010000005.1:12113-34059 GCA_964462165.1 uncultured Nitrosopumilaceae archaeon | reverse complement strand
CACCAGTATCATGGGAACAACATATCTTCCAGAGTTTTCAAATGTTGCTTTGCTTGTAATGGTGTTATCAATTATGATGGTCCTGGTAATACCGAAAATTAGAAAATTCTAAAATCCATTGTTATAATCTTCCCACATGTTTGTTCTTGTGGTAAGCGTGTTCATTTGATAAAATATTCCGCCCACAATTCCTGCTTGATAGAATGCGTATAGGTAAACTTGAGAATGTGTGGGATCTGCATGCGTAAAACTGAGTGCAAGCATGGAAAAGAAGATGTATGTTCCAACAAATGTGTATATCTTACTAAATATTCCATCCATCCCAACTATTCTTTTTGTTGCAGCAGCCATTATCGTTATGCTTGACACTATCAAAAATGTCAATCCACCATTTGATTGGATAAACTCTGTTAGCCATGGAATCACGCCGTCTGTAAAAATTGACTTGTGTGATGGCTGTACGCCTCCGTGAAGTGCAAAGGAAACTGATGTAAAGATTGCACCCATCATGAACAAAAATAAAAATCCCTTGAAGAAGGCTCGTTTTAGTGGGCTGCGGGATTCTGAAGGATGCATTACCCTGTCAGTCATTTTCAGGCCATATAGAAAACCGATTCCAAAGGATGGCGCAAACATCAAGTCGATAATCAAAGGACTCTGTTTTATCAACTTGTCAATATCTGATCCAAATATGAAATATGATGCAAGGGCTAGTACTATTGCTCCTGCAAACACTGTGATATCTATCCAAATTCGATTCCTCTTAACCTCCAGGTCTGTTCCCCATTCATCCAATTTGATTTGCTGTTGGATTATGTATTAAAGAACGAAATCAAAAGGATTTTTTGCCTTTCTTATCAACTCCTTTTGTCTTTTATTGGGGAACATGTTCATCATGTAATATGAAAATAGGAATTGTAATCATATCTATTGGCGTTTTAGTTTTTGTATTTGGAATAATTTTCTATCTTCAAGGAAATTCAATAGTTGGCCCTACTTCATCGTTCATGTATTCAAATCCGAAATGGATTGTAAACGGCCAATGGATTGCCGTTGGTGGTACATTGATCTTTGCTGCAGGCCTTGGAATTAGCTTACGACGCCCAAAGTCATAGTGGATCTGACCTTGGATAATTGACGAATCTTTTTTGTAATCAGACTATCCATCTGAGATTCGGAATCGGTTTCAGCTTCTACTACAATGTCGTAATCTCCGTATACGACTCTTGCATCCTTTACCTTGTCTATTTTCTTCAATTTTTCAACAATTTCGTTTTCGGCACCAAGCTCGCAACCGATCAAAACGTATGCCTTTTCCATACTATATCAAATCGCGATACAAGCTTAAATCCTTATTCCATAAATTCAACACACTCATTCCTACATTCTGTCATAATTTGACTCAAATTTTTCATATTGGATATTGACCATGGAATTAAATGTCGGTCTTTTAAAATGTCATTTCATGGGATTGTTTGGAAGATCAAAGCCCAAAGATAACACCATTGAACAAATGAGAGTGTTACTTGATAACTTTCAGTTTGCTGATTTGCAAACTTTTTGTACTGAAGTACTTGGAACTACACCGGTAATTGACCAGGAACATTTGTCAAGTACTGAGATACTTGATTTTGTATGGGATCAATACCACAAGGGAAAAATGCAATTTTCTCAGATAAAGGAATTTGCACTAAAACATGAAATAGTTGCAGAAAGCTTTTTTGAATAAATTTTTAAATTTGTATATCTAGTGTCTTGAGAATATTAGTTGTGAGATCATAGATGCGTATTAGGTGATTATTGGTATCTGCAATGTACAGCTTGTCTTTGTATAATTTTACGTCACTTGGCTCGTATAGTCCTAGTGTATCACAACTTGGATCATCCAATCTGCATATTGTACTCATGCCTTGTTTTCCAATTAGTGTCGAAACTGAATCATCCTTTTGATCAATTACTCTGATTGAAGAATTGTAAGTATCTGCGACAAATATCTTGCTTGCAGTTGCACACAATCCTAGTGGGTGTTGGAATAATGCTTCACCTGTTTTACCATCCTTGTGTCCAAATGTAAATAATCCATGCCCTGCAATGGTTCTGACATACTCTGTCTTGAGATCTATCTCTCGTACAGATGATGTTTCACTGTCTACAAAAAATACTATATCATCATGAATGGAAATTCCGCTTGGTTGTGCAAGTTGTGACTGCATTCTGTTGCCATCGATAATATCTTCTTGACCGTTTCCTGCAAAAGGTTTTGTTATCTCTGTATTGGTATCATATGTCCATATCTGATGATTTCCTGCCATTGCAATAAAGATCAAGTTGTCTTTTACTGCAACATCCCATGGAGATGAAATTGTAATGTTTTTTCCTTTACCACCAGCTGATCTCCATGGACCTTGTTTGCCTGTTCCAACAAGTGTAGTGACTTGGTTGTTTTGCAAATCTATTTTTCGCAATGCATGGTTTTCTGTGTCTGCAACAAAAATAAAATTATCTTTCCATGAAACCCCTTGAGGTCTAAAAAATGTCGCATCTGAAAATTTCCCGTCTACCAGACCTATCTTACCACTTCCAATGGTATGCAGTATTTTGCCTGAGAGATCAGTGACAATTATTCTGTTGTGGTTTGAATCTGATATGGCAATTCTGTCTTTTGATATTGATATCTTGCCTGGAAAAGATAATGTTGTGTTGCTCTTCTTGCTAGTTTTTGCAATCTTGATTGGCTCTCTTGCAAGTGTGTGAGATTTTTCATGTTTTTCCAAAAGAACATCAATTGTGTCCTCTATCATCTCTTTTTGTCCTTCTCCAGACTGTCTGTATACTAGAATTCCATTGGGATCGATTATAGCAATAGTAGGCCAACCACTAATTCCAAACTTGTTCCAGGCAGTCATTTTCCTGTCCACAAGTACTGGGTGTGATATCTCGTATCTTGCCACTGCTTGCTCGATATTTTTCATGTCTTGTTCATTGAAGAATTTTGCAGAATGTACTCCTATGAATACAACTGGCTTGTCTTTGTATTTTTCTTCAAGTTCTACAAGTACTGGTAATGTATGCATGCAATTTATGCAACAATAAGTCCAAAAATCTAATACTATGACATGACCCTTGAGTTTTTCAAGAGATAGTGGTTCTTTGGTATTGATCCAATCAAACTCTGGGGGAAATTCTGGTGCCTTGGTAACTTTGGAAAATATGTTATCAAACATGATGTCAATTTGATATTTTGATTATTTAACATCTTTTCTGTAGTGTAGTTGTATCTTAATACGACAGTCTTATTAGTCCGCCATATCTCCTCGTTAACGTTGGATCTTTTTAAAAAGAAATTCAAATGTGAACAATGCGATACCAAGTTTACAGTTTATGAGGATCTGATAAAACATGCTCGTCACGAACATCATCATGACATTGTCAAATGTGCTACATGTGGAAAAGAATTTATCCATGAAGCAGATCGACTTCATCATTCAAGAGAAGAACATGAAAAGAAAATGTTTGGCCGCATTCATAAAAGTGAACACAAACATGATAATTCTCCTTCTACACAGGACGAAGTTGATGAGCACACAAAAAATTTTGGCGACAAACTATAACTCTAGTGTGGTATAAACGACGACTATTCTGTTTGAAGTGTAAGTACATTAGTAACTGGTTTTAGGCCTAGAATTTTCGAACATATTGTATTGTTTAATTCTTCTTCTGTTTCGGTTTCAATTTTTACTATAATATCATACACTCCATGTGTTGCCTGTACTTCCTTGACATTATGTAATTTTTGTAATGATTTCACAATTTGTTGTTCTTTTCCAAGGTAACAGTTTATGAGAACAAACGTCTCTTGCACCACTTGTTTTTGTGATTATTGTATTTGAATAACATAGATTGCAGTGTGTACTAACTATGCTTTAACCTGCGTTTACTATGCTGATACATGATTCGCATTATATCAAAAATAATGATAAACGCTTCTGTTAAACAAGTCTGGAATGTAATATCTGCAATTGAAAGAGATCCATATTTTTGGAAGGGCGTGGAAAGGGTGCGAAATACCTCTCATAGTAGAAACACATTCACGCGAGAGGTAACGTTGAGTAATTCTGATAAATGTTATCAAAAAGTTATTCTTTTTCCTATTGAAGGTATTCATATCAAATGGACTAGTGGTTCAATAATTGGCATCAAAGATATTTTGGTAACACAAATTGGAAGTCAAACTCTTTTGGAAGTTGAGATGAATTATAATCTCAAGGGAATTGCACAGCTCCGCTCTCGAAGTATTTCAGAGGAATTGCGAAATGAAGCCGAATTGGCATTACAATTGATAAAAGAAGACATTGAAAAAATTGAACCCTTTCAGATCAAAGACAGAAAACAATGGGTGGATTTGATCCGTGAGTAAACCAAAACAAATACTGGTAAAGCCAGAACTAGGTAACTCTATAGACAATTCACTGCAGATAAATGAATTTTTTCCAAAGTGCACTACGCCTAATTGTAAGGGATGGCCAATAGTGACTGATAATGTTTCAGGCGAGATACTTTGTGGTTCGTGTGGACTAGTTTTAGAAGAAAAGTCTCTAGAAACTATTTCATCACATGGATATGATTCTGCAGATTATTTCACAAAAAAAAATTCTGGAACAACTAATTCTTTGACAATGTTTGATATGAACATGACTACCGTAATATCTGACAGAGATGGTATGGGGCATTCTCTTTCTAGAGCAACCAAGAATGAATTTCATCGATTAAAGATGTTAAATACTAGAAGCGTCACGCCTAGAAACAAAACACTACGGTCTGCTCTTTTATTTCTAAACCTGCTACAGATGAAATTGGGAATGCCAGACTCTGTGGCAGAAAACTCTGCACATTTATACCGAAAGGCAATGCGAGCCAGAATGACTGTTGGACGAAAATCAAAAAATCTAATGTGTGCATGTGTTTATGCATCTTGCAAACAGGGTGGAATGCCGAGATCTATTCTTGAGATCTCCCTCAAAAGTAACATGGGAAGAAAAGAAATTGCACGAACATATAGAACTCTGATTGAAAAATTTGATCTATCTGTAGTTCCTTTCAACTCTAAAGAATTTCTCACAAGTATTGCAAACGAAGCACAAATTAGTGAAAAGTCTAGAAGATATGCTCTGGAAATACTTTGTACAGCTGAGGATGCGGGTCTTACACTTGGTAAAAACCCAAAAGCATTAGCAGCGGCGTCTCTCTATTTGGCATGTGTTTTAAATATTGAACAAAAAACACAAGCCGAGATAACCCGAGCTTCTGGTGTTACCTCTACTACTATACGTGCAAGATATTATGATCTAAAAAAATTATATTTAGAATCCTGCGATAATTTATAAAAATTTGGCAAAATAAATGGTAGAAATATGTTTTCTATCTGTGTCTTTTCTGGATGGTAAATATGCCTAGAGCTGAAGCAATTGCGCTCATTGCAGCCATTGCAATCCATGCATACATTTCTCCTGACGGATCTGGAACCATTTGCATGATGTACTATAGTGAATCATTTTATTAAAAACACGATTAACATTGTTATATCAAATTTATTAGCGTGTTTTATACAATGGATCCATACAAATCTTAAAAGCTCCATAATACATACTAAAAGAGTTGAGTTCAAGTAAAAAATCATCCACAATCACATTTCGTCTTGATGAAAATACTATCAAAAGACTACGCAATGAGTCTGGGCATAGACAAGTAAGTACTAACACACTTGTAAATCAGGCATTGAAACAGTTTCTTGATTGGGGTATGTATGAGTCATCGGTTGGATTTGTAATAATAAACAAACAGGTTTTTGTTCATGTTTTTGGTAAACTTAGCCAAAAGGAAATAGTAGATGTTGCTACGCGTGTTGGAAAAGATGAAGTGAAAAACATGGCATTATTTATGAAAGGCAGAATTGACATCCAATCTTTTTTGGCATGGTTTGAATTGAGAATGATAAATTCTGCAGTTCAAGTAAGCCACATTCATGAAGATGATGATTTTCATCGATATGTCATGAAACATGAACTAGGAAAAAACTGGTCTGTATATCATAAAACAATTCTTGAATTGATATTTGAAGAGGTCTTTAATAAAAAAATGGATGTAAAAATTGACAAGACAATGATCTCATTTGAATTCTCTGAATGATTTATCTGGTATTTGTCTTATCTCTGTATATTTTTACAAATATGATAACTCCTCCCATTATTGCAGCAGATATGATTGATAATCCAATTATGATGTTATTCCACATGGGATTGTTTTGAGGAGGTTGAAGTGTGGAATTGTCTTGTGTTGGATTGTTTGTTGAAGGACTTTGTTGAATTTGCAATGAAATATTATCTTGCGCTTTGATGTTGATATTAGCATGTGGTTGAATTTCTAATTGTGACACATTTTGATTTGTAATGTTTTTCTGTATGGTATTTGTTGGACTCGATGTGAAGTTTTGATCTATTGATAATTTATCATCAGGACCTGGTATGCCCATCTGATGTGGTAATTTTCCTATTACTGCAAGTGCTTGTCTTATCTGTTCATCAGTCCAGTTTCGTGCCTTGAGTTCTGTATAAAACTGGTCCTGACTGATTGTTCCATTTTGATATTC
Source organism: uncultured Nitrosopumilaceae archaeon (assembly GCA_964462165.1). Taxonomy (GTDB): domain Archaea; phylum Thermoproteota; class Nitrososphaeria; order Nitrososphaerales; family Nitrosopumilaceae; genus Nitrosotalea. The sequence goes on along the minus strand of CAYWWR010000005.1, from coordinate 27,413 downwards.
TTTTAAAATGGTATTACCATTGTCTGCAACTGGAGCCTCTGATGGCAATATTCCTGGTGTAACTAGAAATGGAATTGTATCTGTAGTGTAATTTTGTTCAGAATCACTTTCAAGTATCCATCCAAGCTTGATTTGATATACTCCAGAGGGTTCGTCTTTTGTATTACAAAGAGTAGAAAACCTTTCAAGTATCTTTCCATTTGATGTCACATCGCATACGGAATTTTCAAAACCATCAAGAAATATGGGTTTTGAATTATTTGTGCTAGGCAATGAAAATGTGATAACTCTGTCAGCAAAATCATGATTTACTGCATCATTGTATGTGTAAATCGGAAAACAGTCTTGTCCTTCACAATGACTTGTCAAAGTAGTACCAAAGGGCTGTGAGAATGGAAGATAAATGTAAAGATCAGGGTATGGATAACTTGTTTTTGATATGTCTGGAATATGCGATACGGTAATAGTTATTTTGGTTCCAGGAGGTCCCGAGTGTGGAGATATTGTAACATCTGGACTACCAAGTATACCAAGATCTGTTGCCCATACTGTATTGCATAATGGTATTGCTACAAGTCCTATCAACAGTAATGATGTAATTTTCAATTATGCAAAACGCTGTAATTAATAATTAATAAGACTTGAGTTGAATTTGTAAGCAATATCTGATGTAACATACTTCTAGATGATTGTTTTATGTCATATATCTTTGAATTTTGTAAAACAAATACTATTCAACATTGTCTTTTTGGAAAATCATTATTTTCTAATATTAGAATTAAAATCCAGCAGATATTGGGTCTGATGGCTTGATTATTTCACGTAATAGTATGGTTGCATATGATCCTCTTGAAAGAGTAAAGTCAACATATGGTTCCTTTATTGCAAAGTCTTTGCATGATACGATGGTTTGTCTGAATCCTCCCTCTGTACTTGCTTCTTGCATCTCTTTTATGAAAAATTCTTTTGGAGTTATCTGCTCTTCTACAAGTATCTGGGATATGAAATTGTCAAATCGATTCTTTTTTGAATAAGAATACCCTACTAACGGAACTGTCAATCTCTGCTCTGGGTCATTTTGGTATCTACCAAGGTTATCGTCTTTGTCAAAACACACGTCTCCTTGCTGTGGTTTCATCATGTCTTCTCCAGCTTCGTATGCCTTTGATATTGTCTGATTGTACACAAATGACTGGAATGCTTCAACAAAAAATCTCCGCAATTGTATTGGTATTGCACGAAGGGCCTTGAGAGCATCACCGTGGTCTATCATCTCACCTAGTACCACTCTTTCAATGTCCATTTGTGGAGGAACTTGGTCAAAGACCTTGGCATAGTTTGACTTGTCCTTGAGCGTTTCACGTATCTTGTTGTTGTGTTCCAAATCATATTCTGAAGTAAATGAAAGTAGGGTTTCTACTGCGTAATCAAAGTTTCTTTGCAAAATTGCTTTTCCTATTAGGTGTGATACGGGTCTCTTGCTTCCAAATCTTTGGTATCCAAAAAAATTTAGAATTTTGTCGTGGTTTGTAAACTGGGATACTCTGGAAAAGTTTGCATCTTCTATTTTTATCTTGAAATTGTTTCCAACCATATCTTTTTTTGTAAGAGGTTTTTGAACAAGACCAATTTTTTCAAGTGTATATCTATTTGTGATCAGAGTATCTGTAGATCTTCCTGTTGTCATATCGCATACATATTGCTCAGTTGTAGCATTTGCATCTTTGAGACCTAGAGCCTTGAGTCTTAGGCCATATTTTGTAAAAATGTCTGATAGTGCATGGTTTGTGTCAATGCCTTGTTTTTTTAGCTTGTATACTGCATAACTTCCGGAAGTTGAAATCTTGCCCAGTGTCTTGTCTCGCAATATTTCTGAGACAAAAAACTGTTCTGGAGACGATTTGATCTTGCCTCCGGTACCTTCTGTCTTTGTGCAATAAGTAGAAATTCCAATCAGTTTGTCTAGGTTGGGAACCACTTCTTACTCTATGGTGACACTGATGTACTTTGATACTGTAATGTCCTGATATCTTGCACTTATCAAGACTTCATACGTTCCTGGCGTGGCAAAATTATCTGCTGTTATTCCAACCTTGACAGTTTGTGGCGTATTTGCTGTGACTAGAGTCTGTTGTGCCTTGACTGTGAGGGTTTGAGATCCTATAGTACTTGATGTGATGATAGATACTGGAGAGCTAAGTTGTTCTTGTGGGTTGATGTTGAACAACACTGTTGAATTTTGTCCGTGGTGTATGATGATTGAAGAATCTGATGCCGTCACGTTAATTGGAAGTGGAACGCTAGGATCCAAAACTCCGATATTGTTTTCAACCCATTCTGCAAACCATATCTTGTTGTGGTTTACTGTAAAGTCTAATATCTGGGCCACTCCACAGTCTGGTAAAGTTCCACAATCTGACCAGTTGGGATTCTTTGATGGAACTTCATACTCTACAAGAGAGTGAGATGACGAATCATATACTCCAAAACTGTTTGCAACTTGTTCGTTGAACCATAATCTTCCATTGTCATCAAAGTGATCCCAATACGGTCTTGATATTGGTGTCTTGATGAGTCCTGATGCATTGCCATATGATGATACTGGTGGAGGAGAAGTTGTGTGCTTGGTGAATTTTTTACTTGCAGGATCAAAATCAAAAAAGTAACTACTTGCAGTATCCATTATCCATAATTTTCCTGAAGAGTCGATTGTTATTCCGTTTGGTGCTTGGATGTCTTGAGGCAAAGGATATTGTGTGGAGTTGCCTGTTTTTTGGTCATAGCTTACAAGATTTCCTCCTTGTTGGTATATCCAAGTTGTATACCATAATTTTCCTGAAGGATCTGTAACCATTGAACTTGTAAAGTTGTTATTGCCGGGAGCTGGGATGCTGGTCATGCCCATGTCTGGACTTGTGTTATCTGTAGAAAATACTCCAATTTTTCTTCCAGTGAAATCATTGATGTAAGCATTTTTACCGTCTATTAGTAATACCTGTGGAAAAGAACCGTCTGATGAGTTACTTTTGGGGAATGCAAATCTCTGATAGCTCTTGTCTACTGGATTGAATTTCCAAATCAAACTGTGTTGCGAATCTGTAATCCAGATGTTTCCATCTTGTGCGGTACCAAGTCCCCACATCATAGATTTTTCTCCACTCTGCCATTGTGAATTGGTAAATTCTTGGAATGATTTTGAAGATGGGTCAAACTTGCCAAGGTTTCCTGTATTTGATTCTGTAAACCAGATACTACCTGATGAATCCACCATTACTGCAAGTGGTTGGGTACATGCGGTAGGTATCTTGAATTCTGTTATGTAATTGCTTGATTTTGCTGGACCTGTTTGACAAAATGTTGGTCTGTCCTTGTCTTTGTAATTGTCTTGAGGTGTTCCAGTGATTGTTCTATCTGTAGTAGCGGTATTAGGCTGACTTGCGACTCTGCCTCCTCCTAGAAATGCTACACTTACTGTAGAAACGATGAAAATTGCCATAAATGATAGTGCAAGAAGCTTTTTGGTATTCTTGTTCACAAAATCTTGGCTGTTTTTACCTCGTTATATCTTATACGTAAAATTTTATGAATAAGGGTTCTTGAAAGTTATTTTCTCTTGATTGATAAGGTCTTTTGAACTTCATTCATGCTGCTTAGGAATTTTTGTTTGGCTTCATATTCATCTGTTACCTTGATTGTTATCTCAGAGGCTGCAAACATTACATCCTTGACAAGTATTGGTGGGGATAGTCCTAAAAGTTCACTTAGTATTGTCAATATGTTGTTAAAAACTGCATTATTTTTGTAGTGAAAGATAGTGTTACCATCTGCAATCTTTGGGTTTGGCTCTAGAGGGATAACTAGTTCATGTGAAGTAAATTCTGTTATGAATAGTGCAATGTCTTCTTTTATCTTTGTACTAAGATCCTCTTTTTGTGCAATTAGCTTTTCTTTTGCTTTCTCCAAATCTACTGATGCATCGTAATAATCTTGACCTATCATTTTTGCAAATGTGGATTCAGTTGGACTCTTCAATGGAATCTCGTGAATTCTGAAATTTACTGTTGCAAGCTCATCCTCTGTATCTTTTAGTTGTGATCTATTTTCTCTAATGCGTGTTGCAACTTGCTCTAGAAAGGCAAAGTCAGACATTTCTAGCTAAACTCATGGACTACATCCATAAGGCTTGCCTTGAATTCTTCTGTAGTCAATCCCCATTTGCCATATTCATCTTTGAATGCATCCCATGAAGCTTCTGCTTCACTTGCAATCTCCAAAATCTTTGTTCCGATTGCTTTTGTGTTGACAAGTATTGTGATATTTGCTTGTTCTGTTTCTAGGATTGGAATCTTGATGAATATCATTCTTGATTCTTCGATGTGGAATCTGTCCTTTATGATGTTCTTTAGAGTGTCTCTTTCTTTTGCTTCGAAATCTCCTTTTACTTTAACAAGTACACAACAAGAATCTCTTGGTCCTCCCTTGTCTCTTATGTCATTTTCATCAATGTCAAACAATACTGCATCTTCTTTCTTGTTGATGTGTTCTACAATTCCTTCCATGGTACTACCCTTGGTTCCTGTCATCAAGTCCGAGTTCCATTGTCTCTCTTCTGGAATAACTGGAATTACCCAAGTAACTGCAAATCTTGGTCTCTTTGTTGCAAGCCATGTTCTATAGTTTGACATGTCCCATTCTGTCTCTCTTGCAAAAGATGCAATAAACATGGAAATTGCATTTGCCGCAATCAAGTTCATTCCTCTGTAATCCTTCCAGCCTACTTCGTGTTCTCTTGGAAGATCATCTATAATTGAAGACATTTTGTCTAGTCTCTTTTCGTGTTTCTGTGCAAGTTCTCTTAGTCTTTTATTTGAAAATAGTATGGAACAGTCACTGTATTTTATCTGGTGTTCTAGATTCATCACGATGTTGATTGCAGATGCTTCTAGAATTACTGGATCCCATCCAAATTCTGGTAATAATCCAAATGATGCAATTGTTGCATGTTCTTTTGTATCTTTTTTGATATACTGCATAAAGGCACTTGCAAATGAAGCACCTGTACCGCCTCCCATTGCAAATGGAATTGTAAAACCTCTTACTGGTTCTGGAGAAAGACTTGAAAGTTGTTTTTGCATGTCATACTTTGTACTTACTTCTTTGATGAATCTTGTACGGCCTTCTGCCCAGTTTCTGGCAGCACCACCTGCACCAGAGATTACATGTTTGTCTCTTAGAGCAAACAAGTCTGGATATGATTGTAAAATCAAATTGGCAGCTCTTGGGTCTAGATCAATTAAAAGTGCTCTTGGAATAAGTGGAATTTCACTTCCACCATATGCGTTTGGAAATCGTAAGATTGTACTTCCGTATCTTTTGAGTATGCGGGATTCGTCCTTCTCGCCCTTTAATGTTGGTTTTAGTGGATCTGCACCAACATCAATCAATAATCTTCGATATGATTCTGCACCAAGACCAATTCCACAATGACCAAAACATGTCATGATAACCGGGGCTGGTGGTAATGGGTCAAATTTTGACAAATCTAATCACTCTTTAAAACTAGAACTTGTCTCTTTAATGGCGTAGTCCAAGATTGTTCAGTCCATGCTTGATTGTTATAGACATGATGTTCCAATTTTAATCCTGAAAATTAGATTATTTTTTTGAATTTAAGATTTAAGAATGATTTATCCTTCTTCTGTTAGAGCTTGTTTGAGTACACGAAATTCTTCTATTGATATCTGTCCTTCTGCAAGTCTGATTCGGAGAAGCTCAACTGATGTATCTTTTTTGGGTGGAGTTGTGACTCGAGGTTGTTCTACTTCTGTATTGTTGGATGACTCTAGTAAATCATGGATGTATCTATAATCTGACATGACAATTGGCTCATCATTTTTTACAGTCTCCATTATTTCTCGTAACCTCTTTGGATTTCCTTTACCTGCTGCAAGCAAACCCTTGATTGTTTTTAGCATATCTTCTGACATTTTATTTCACTATTGTTTTGAATCTGGGATCCCCTTTTATCTTATCGAATGATGAATCCTTTATGGCCCAGTTTTTTATGGTTTTGCCATAGTGAGATATTGCTTGTGCGAGAAGAATTAGAGCATCATCATTTTGTCCCATTTGTGCTTTACTTCTTGCCTTTGCGTAAATTATTGTACCGTTTTTTGGAAATTCTTTTAATATTTTATCAAAGATTGTAATTGCCTCATCATGTCTGCCCATCTCTGATAATTCTGTTGCCTTGTAAAATATTGCTTCATTGTTTTCTGGCTCTTTTTCCAAAATTTTATCAAAGTATGATAATGCTTCTTCGTGTTTTTTTTGCTTGCCAAGAACTAGTCCTTTGTAGTGTGTTGCCTGCATATTTTCTGGTTCCTTGTCAAGTACCTTGTTTAAGCAATCTATGGCATCATCATACTTTTCAAGCCTGATTGATGCAATTCCTTTGTTGTATAATGCTGGGATGTATCCTGGATCATTTGATAATGCCTTGTCATAATGTGTAACTGCTTTTTCAAACTGCTGCAACTCTGCAAAGTGGTTTCCTAGATTGTTTAGTGCGTCAACATGGTTGGGATCATATTCGATTATTTTCTCAAAGCATGATATGGCATCCTTGGTTTTCTTTAATTTCAAAAGAGACATTCCTTTGTTGTATAACGCATCTACATTTTTTGGGTCTTGTTTTAGCGCCTTGTCAAAAAATGATATGGCATCCTTGTGTTTTTCAAGCTTGGCATAGCTTATTCCTTCTAAAACTGTTCTTTCTGTTTGACTTTTTTCACTCATTTTTATACACTAGGAAATATCTGGAATGTCTTGTTTAATGCTTTTTGATGGAGTCATGCAAGATTGATGATTCTACGATCTTCAAGCAAAATAAATTCTTCTCATGATTGTGAGGTCAATTACTTGATGTTTCTTGCACTGCTTCTGGAAATGCCTTTTTGATATATCTTGAAAGGATTGGATATTGGATTATCAGAGACGATAACACTACGCCGAAGGTGATTGTCTTTAGTATCTCCTTGATATCACTCTCAGGAAGGGTTGCAACTAGTGCTACTGAGAGTGCTCCTCGCATACCTCCAATCATGACAACATGTCTCCATGGGCCTATTGTCTTTTCTTTTGTAAATCTGTGTGTTGCTGCAAGTATTGGATAAGTGGATGCAGCTCTTGCAGCCAAGACTGAGATGATTGCAAGTGCGATTAGAGGAAGGTTTTGTCCTATTCTTGTCATGTCCATACTCAATCCTAGATATAAAAATGCCACCGAGTTTGCAAAGAATGCAATCATTTCCCAAAAGTTTGATGTGTATATCCTTACCTTCTCGCCCATGATTTGCGGCTTTCTCATTATTACACCAAACCATAATCCTGCAGCTGCTGCTGCAACAAGTCCTGATAAACCAAGTGCGTTTGCAATTACTACTGAACCAAACAATACTGCTACTGAGAGTGCGGTTTCAGAGAGTGGTTCTTCTAACAATTTGTGCAAAAATTGTGATCCTATTGCAAGACCTATTCCTATACTGATGCCACCAAAAAATACTAGCGCAAAATGTCCAATCGTTTCTAAAATGTTGACATTGATTCCTGTTGGAGCATCTGGGGAAAGCGATGATCCTTGTGACGCAGCTATTGCCATGATTGAAGAAAATATTATTACACCTGCAGCGTCGTTGAAACTTGCTTCTGACTCCATTAATGTTACAAGTGTTCTTGGAACCTTGACTCTCTTGAATACCTCAATTACAATTGCAGCATCAGTAGGTGCAATTAGTGCAGCAAAAGCAAAAGCAACAATTGTTGGAAGTCCTGCTAGATATGATAATAATAGTCCACCAACTATGGTGGCAAGCCCAACTCCGACTGTGGCCAATGCAAGTGCAGATATTCTAATTACTTTGAATTGCTCTCTATCTATTTTCATCATTGCTTCAAAAATTAATGGTGGAATGACAAAGTAGAGAATAAGTTTTGGATCTACCTTGAATCCTGAAATATTTGGAATTCCATGACCTGTGAAATCTATTATTGATATTGAAATCCCAATCGCAACTAGAATCATGGTATAAGGAATCTTTACCTTGGTTGCAATCAAAGAAGCAAGAAATATTGTAGCAAGAAATACTGGAATAACAAATTCACTTGATAGAAGGTGACCCAAACTTAGATCTGCCATCCTTAGACTTTTGCTGTCAAATTATAAAAGTGGTTGCTAAATTTGGGATAATTTATGATTATTTTCGTCGGTCCATCATTTTTTGTCTGTTTCTTCTTAGAATGCGGAATCCCAAAAATATTCCAAGTGATATGTTTACCATGCCAAGTGCAGTCAAAATGAAGTTTGGATTAGTAAACACGACCAATCCCATGAATATGCCCCAAAACCCTGCGATGAAAAACATGACTGTTATGATTGTCAATCTGCGATTGGAAGGGGTAGTCATTAGCGATTTTGATTTTATGGCACTATTAAACATTGAGCGAATTGTATTCTGAATTACAAAAATGTAGAAAATCTATCTAGGAAAATTCTTTTCTTACGCTTTGAACAAATCTTGCATGAATTCTTATTCTCTCCAAAGTCTGTGCAAGTTTCATTTCAGTTCCAGGAACATGATGTCTTGCAAAAAAGTTTCTGATTTCTTTTTCTTTTTCAAAATCAGCTTCAATTGAAACACTACCAATTATTCTGTTAAGAAGTGGATTTCCTATGCCGAATCTTGATACAATTCCTTTCCAGTTTTGTTTTATCCATGGCAAAACAAGTTCTTTGCCTTGTGGATTTGTAACCATTCTTGCAATTGGTTGGAATAGGTTTTGTGTACGGACCTCTTTTGAGAGTGTAAACAAGAGTGTCTTTGATAATAGTTTTTTGTCTTGAAAGTTTGCAAGTGAGCTAAGTAGTCTGACCATTTCTTCTTGTGTTGGTGCTTTGCGATATAGGCTGAGCATTTTTTGATATGTTGATGAATCTCCTGTCCACGCTATTATGGAATATACTGGACCGCGAAGATCTGGATTTAATTTTCCAGTCTTTAATAAATTGGCAAATCTTGATTTTGCTTCTGTAACTATGTCTTGGTCTTCTAGTCTTCCTAGTGAACTAATTACTTGAGAACGCAAAAGTGAACTTGTTGATTTTTCTCCATTGACTGGATCCCATCCAAGTTTTGCAAATACCTTGTTAAAGAAATCAAGATTGAATTCTTTTATCTCATCCCAGAACTTTTCTTTTGATAATATTATGTAGAAAAAGTTCAGACTAGCTATGATATCTGATAATACTACATAATCGTCTTCATCTTCATAATGTCTAACAAAGTCAAGATAATCTCTAAATGATATTTGGTTTGATACGCACAGTGCAAAGAGGTCGTGATGAATACTCCAACGGTCTACATTTGATATTGTCTTTTCTTCAACTTGTCCTGCTAGTGAATCAAGGGCATCTTTGTCATATTTTACTCGATAAAATCCCTTTTGGCCGTCATTTACCTTGAACCAGTCTTCTTTGTAAGGAATGGTAATTGGTCCCTTCATTAGTTTGGTAGTTACCTTGTCTCCTGTTCTTACAGAGAGTGGGATTATCCAGTTTCCTTGTTTTGTTTTACCGTTATTTTCTAAGAGGAATCTACTTTGCGATAATTTTAATTTCGAGTCTTTTATCTTGGCTTCAATCACTGGGTATCCTACTTGTCTTACCCAGGTGTTCATCATTTGTCGTACTGGTTGTCTTGATATTGATCCAAGTGAGTTCCAAAGGTCTTCTGTTGTTGCGTTTGCATATTCGTGTTTTTTCAAGTAACTATACAATCCTTTTCTAAAGTTGTCATCTCCGATAAAATTCTCTAACATCATCAATACACAACCTCCCTTGTTGTAGCTAATCTCATCAAATATTTGTCGAACATCTGCAGGACTTTTTACTGGTACATCAATTGGATGCGATGATTTTAGAGAATCAAGACTCAAACCTCCCGTCATTTCTGAAATAAGGAACTGGTCCCAGAAATCCCACTCTGGGTATAATGCGTCAACTGCCTTTGTTGCCATGAATGTGGCAAAGCTCTCATTGAGCCATAGGTCATTCCACCACTTCATGGTGACTAGATTGCCAAACCACTGGTGTGCTATCTCATGTGCAATTACTTCGGCAATGTGTTGTTTCGTTTCCGTAGATGATGTTTTTGGATCGTAAAGTAGTATGGTCTCTCTGAATGTGATTGCACCCCAGTTTTCCATTGCACCTGATGCAAAGTCTGGTATTGCAATCATGTCAAGTTTGGGTAATGGATATGCAATCTTGAAATATTTTTCAAAGTATGATAGAAATTGTTTTGTAAACTCTAGTGAAAGTTTTCCTTGTTGTTTCTTTCCTTGTGTGGTTATTACTCTGATCAAAGTCTTACCTGACTTGGTTGAAATGTGTTCAAACTCTCCAACTGCAAGATAAAGAAGATATGTAGACATGATTGGAGTAGTGTCAAACTTGTATAGGATCTTCTGAGATATTTCTCTCTTTGATATTATTGGCATGTTTGAGATGGCAGTATGTGTCTTGTTAACTAAAAGCGAGACATCAAATGTTGCCTTGGCTTCTGGTTCATCCCAGCATGGAAATGCTCTTCGTGCATCGGCTGCCTCAAACTGAGTGGTAGCAAGATATTTTTCTCTTCCCTTGTACTTGTATTTACTTCTGTAAAACCCAACAAGCTTGTCATTTAACTGTCCTATGAAATCAATTGAAAGAACTGCCTTGCCGGATATCTTTTTAGAAAATTCAAGTGTGAGTTCTTCTGTTTTTTCATCAAGTTTTGGCTTTGGTTTGATCTCTAATCCATTCCAAGATATCTTGCACTGTTCTATCTCAAGTTCTGCAGCATGTAACACAATTTTATTTGTAGGTCTTGATATCTTGATTGATATTTTTTCTCTTCCTCTGAATGTAAATTTCTTAAAATCGGGTTCAAACTCTAATTCATAATTTATTGGAAAGACGTCTTTCACAAGATTTTTGTTCTAATATACACGTAATATACTTTCTAGTGCATTAGTCGGGCTAGCCAATGTATGAAATGCACACCAAAAAATACTATTGCAACTGCTTTTACTGTCTTACCTGTTGTCATTGCAATTGAATATTTTATAATGTTGTACTTTTTGGTTCCAGCTACTATTGATACAACATCGCCAAGTACTGGAATCCATGGAGAAATGAAAATTACTGTAAACCAGCCATATTTTGTCATTATACTGATGCTTTTTTCCTCGTGCTTTTTTTCTGGAGTCTTTCTGAGTTTTTTTAACAGTCTTCCATTGTATCCAATATAATATGCGATATAGCCACCAATTATGGAACCAATTATCAACACCAAAAACACATCAAGCATGTTTGTTCCACTTAGTAATAATGCTGAAATGGTAATCTCTGTTGGAATTGGGATAAAACTTGAAAACATTCCATTGAAAAAAAGTCCCAGTAAACCGTATTTTATGAATATTGCATTATGAAATAGAAAATGCATAACATCATTTGGCATTGGTTAAACTTTGTTCTAGCTCATTTTAAATGAATTGCCATATTTCACATCATGATCATAAATTGCATTACCTATTTTTTTGAGAAGTTTTGTTTTTGATTTTTGTGCTTTCTTGTCATGACTATAATCTTTTTTCTCTATCAAATCATGGAGGTGTTCAAGTTCTGCTCTTGATAGTGCATTGATTCCTCTTGTAAATATGATGTCTAAAAGTTGAAGTCTCTCAAGGTCTTCGTTATTGTCTTCCATGATTGTTGTATCTCTATCTTTAATATTTGTCTTACATAAAGACAAAACATGTTCTACAAGGTCTCTGTGTCATTTCACAAGGATTATCTAAAAATAAAAAATGATCTAATCGAAATTGGTATAATGGAAAAACCTGTAAAAGGTAAGGCAAATATGCTGATAGTAAAACAGATTGCAAAACATCTTGGAGTATCAAAATCCAAAGTGAGAATAGTTGCAGGAGAAAAATCTCAAGACAAGATAGTTGAAGTGTTACAATAATTTAACAAACCCTAAAAAACAAGTCAAATCCACTTTATCATGTGAACACATCTGCAATTTTGATAATTTTTGCCATTGCGGTTGTATCTGTGATGGCACATCCTGGGTATTCTCAACTTACCAAGTCTAGCGCTACACTTGAAAATGGTATTTGGTATACTAGTGTTGGAAAACAAGTGCAGGTTACAACAGATGTTGCCAACGGGCAAGACAAAGCCCAACCATTTGCATATCTTGTACAGATTGAAAACCAAGATGGTGTGGTATGTTCTTTGTCGTGGATAACTGGTACACTTGATGCAGGTCAGTCTCTAAGTCCATCTCAATCCTGGATACCAACTACATCTGGGACATATACTGCACAGATCTTTGTATGGGAAAGTGTGGGAAATCCTGACGCACTGTCTCCCCCGCTTACAATGAAAATTGTTGTATCATAGATTAGCATCAGTTATAATTTAGAAATTTACAGCCTAATGTATGGACGTTAGGCGGAGAATTCCCGTTTATCTTATGATCGGAGTAGCGTTTGCGTTTACACTTTACTTTTTTGTATCTCCGTTTCTCTCTTCGTCCGATCAAGGCGGTACAGTACCTCCCCTTAACCAAAGTCCTGATTCCGTTTCGACACTAGGAAATGATGTTGATACGTGTGTAACAACTCCAAATTCAGACTGTGACCAAGAAATGTTGCAGATAAAAAATTATTGTACTAGCAACAGAGGACAAAACGTTCCTATCTGTTCTGATGTTAGGGTGCAGGAGTACATCGACAGCAGAGGACTAGAGCGTCCGGTCATAAACACTGGAAGTTGATTGTTATTTCTGAGCTTCTTGCATGAATCGTTCCATGTTCTGCTTTACAAGAGGAATTATCTTTTTTGTTATGATCTGATGAAAGTCATCTGCATCAGGATCAAATGATAACAACAGTACATGGGCAAGTCTTCGGTTTTCATCAGCAATTGGTATTGTTGCTCTGATTATTTTTGTATAGTGTGAACTTGCATAAGAAATTCTTCCAAGTAAATATTCCCATCTGAGTCTGGTGTACTGTCTTGTGGCTGCAGTTATTGCGTATTGAGCCCTCTCTTCTGGTTTCATTACTGGTGTGAGGCTTGCTCTCTCAGATGCGCCTTCTAATGTCCCATCTCCGTCTGCAATTCCTGCAAATCTTATCTTGTTATCTAGTGCTACTACGCTTTTGCAGAAATCTTCGAAAAATGCCATTCATTATGGGTATCAATTAATGCTATATTTGCTTTCTGGGAAATTTCTCTTCACATATTGTCTTGTTTTATGCTAGCAGGCCTTATCTTTTGAAAGATAAAGTTACACAACAGCATAAACCCAATCCATATCCCAATCATAAGAATAGGGGTATAGTGTCCTATGCACTGACTACAGATGAACTTGTTTACAAGAAACACAATGGCGCCTCCAACAAGAGCACCTGTTGCATAATCTGCTAATCTCCACAAGAAATATTTCATTTGTTCTATGTTGACATGTCCAAAATATAAGATTGATTTTACTTGATTGCTAGGAGAAATGTATCCTGATATTTTCTACTTCAACCTTTATCCATTCGCAAAAGATCTGCCAAATAGCATCTGGTGTAGAATCATACTGGAAAAAAGTAAACATTACTGCAGTGGAATCGTTAGATAATGAAATTATTCTCATGTATGCAGGTGTCATGTTATCTTCGGTAGGTCCTGCATAGATGTCAATCAAACCTGCCTTTTGATTTGTATCTAATCTGATGAATACTTCTCCGATTGGTGTTAGGGCTTTGTGTTTGCCATCTACTAGCATCAGTTTCTTGATGAACTTTGTAGACCATTTTGAAATATTTTCAATATTTGATAAAAACCCGAATACTTTGTCTATTGGTGCACTTACTACACAAGTCTCGGTTATGGAATTCACTGTTTTGTCTCAAAATGTCTATTAATTAAATGGTGTTTTGATAACAGACAAAAGAATGACTCATAAATCCATGGCTTGATTTATTGCAGTATCATGTCCCTAAAACCAAAGAGTGCAGAGGAATCAAGAGCGGAGATGACAGTTCGAATGTTTCCATCTGATGCAAACCCTGCAGGAAACGTGTTTGGTGGAGAGATATTAAGACAGATTGATTTGATAGCAGGCCTTGTAGCACAGAGACATTGCAAGAAAAATGCAGTAACTGCATCAATTGACAGAGTCAACTTTCTAAAACCTGTTCTAGTTGGAAATGCGCTAATACTAAATGCCCGGCTAAACTATGTATCACACTCTTCCATGGAAATTGAAATTAAAGTAGAGGCTGAAGATCTATTTACCGGAATTAGAACTCTAACAAATACTGCATATGTCACTTCTGTTGCATTGGGCGAAAACGGCAAACCAACTGATGTACCTCCACTTTTGATTGTCACAGAAGATGACAAGAAGAGGTTTACAGAGGGAGAACAGAGAATGTTGCAGAGAAAAAGAGAACGAAAACACTAGTATTTTTAAAATAAAAACCAGAGGGCGTGACTGGATGTCTGCTCCCTCTGAGAAATCATGTCATGGATATGTTATGCAAGAAATAAACTATCCACAATTAGTTTTCCAATCTTAATTCTCCTTGTTACATATATCACTCGTTAAAGATCATAGCTTAATTTTCATAAATCAAGCTTAGTCTACAAGACGTAATGATTAAGCACTTTCGTCAATATTAGTAGAAATGACTTTATCCTATGTCATCAGGCAACCTGTATCAATTTGAAAATAAAATTTGTGTTGTATTTTGCAATGCTTGCAAGCGCGCCTGCCTTTTTCTTGACCGTTTCACCTGTAGCAGCAGATCCTCTCTCACCACCGACTGCAGCACAGATTGTAGTAAAAATAGACAGGGATAGGTATAATCCCGGTGATATCATGGTCATCTCAGGTCAAGTCCAAAGTGTTGTACCTGATATGCAGTTAACAATTCAGATACTTGATCCTAACAATAACTTGGTTCACATTGAACAGATACCTGTTACGTCTGATGGGCAATTTTCATTGCCAGTGAAGGTCTATGGTCCGTTATGGAGTGTGCCAGGCAAGTATTCTATTGTTACACAATATGGATTCAAACACATCTCTGCCATAGTAAATTTTCAATTTGGGCAGGTTGATGTTCCAATACAAGATACATTCAATGTAAAAGATCCTTCTAGTGGACAAAACTTTGATCTCAATTATACTA
>CAYWWR010000005.1:0-12103 GCA_964462165.1 uncultured Nitrosopumilaceae archaeon | reverse complement strand
CTATTACTGGAGGTCAAGTTGAAAGTATGGCTCTTGATAAACAAGATGTTTCACTTGTTGTACAAATCAATTCCACCGATTCTGGTATGCTACATCTCCAGATACCGAGATTGCTACTTGACTCAAAAAAACCTAGTAATGCAGATGAATCATTTCTGGTTTTTATCAACGGTGACGAAATAACATCATTCCAGCAGACTGGTTCTGATTATAACTATCGAGTATTAGATATTCCATTTGTGACTGGTGATTCTAAAATTGAAATTATTGGAACTACAGTAATTCCAGAATTTGAAAACATATCTAGTCTGATACTTGTCTTGGCAGTTGGACTAGTAACAATATTTTCAGTATTGTCACAAACAAGAATGAATCCAAAACTCTTGAATCTATAACTAGTTCTTTGATTTTACTTTAAAAAATAACTAGTGTTTTTCATGATCTTCTATAGTGTACAGTGCGGCACTTTTTGCAGCAATTTCTGCAATTTTTTTATTCTGTGAACTTCCTATTATTATCACGTCATTTTGTTTAGGCGATAGCTTTTCCATGATGAGAGAATGTATCTTTTGATCATTTCGCATCAAATCCTCGCCAGTTCCTGGTAACACAAGCCTCTCATTTTTGCAGATGAGGGTAGTTGCTCCAACTGCGCCTGCCTTGATTGCAGCATCGCGTTGTTCAATTCCACTTTTTATGTTGTAAGCCATATTTTTTAAAAGCACTGCATGATTGAATTTTCCCAAGGCCACTGAACACTTGGTAATGTCAGTCTCTCTTGGAATTATGACATGTAGTTTGGTATAAAGTGAATCTCCCTTATTTGTAAGCCACATACCTGCATTGGAATTTTCAACAAGACCATGCATCTTTAGATGCTTTACTAGAGTCTTGATAGAACCTTCTCCTAGTCCAAGTTCTTGCATCATCATGGATCTACTTATCTTGTGATTCTCTGACATCATCTGCATTGTTTTAAAGACATGAACTAGATCAAAACTGAGCATTCTACTTGGAGCATGTCTTTGCGCTACCTTGGAAAGTAAATGTATTACTTGATGCATCTTATTGTTAGATCTCTTATTCCATTATTAGATTTTAGTGTGATACCGAGTCGGATAAACTATCCAATTGTTTAAATAATGATATCGTGACACGAAAATAGAAATGGCTAATACGTCACAAGTAACAAAGACAGCACGTGCAGTTCCGCTTATTGCTGCAATAGCTTTGTTTGCACTATTTGGAATGGGCTACTTTGTAGTAGGCTTTGACCAAGGACAAATCTTTAGCATATTTGAAGGACAGTCTGCATATGCACAGATGAACGGTGTTGGATTGATGCATGAATATACTCATGACATGAGACACGCATCTGGTTTTCCATGCCACTAGTTTTTTAACGAAATTTTTTATTTTCTTCTTGTCTTGACTCTAGTTTTTACTTGCAAAGACTACACATTTTTCTAGAATTACATTATGTCTAGCTTATTCAAAGTGACAAAACAGGGACATAAGACATGGTATCACGTATAGAATTCATTCAACTAGAAGGGGACTCAGATCTTCCATTGGTGGTCTGAACGACCTCTTTTAATTCACAGAAATGAATTGTTGCTGTATTTTACTTAGGGAAAGCAGTCAAACGTACCTGGAGGCGGATTTTTTATCATTTTCTGAAAGTCTTCAGCAGCATATTGTTTGTCCACTGAGTATGGTATGACTCCAAAGATTGGTGCACTTACAGAAGTTGTTATTGTTGCCTTGGATGGATCAAACGTAGCATTTTCTTGTCCAATTTTTGTCACAGCATCTTTGTTTATAGCAAATATTCCGTCTAGTGTTGCAGCTGATTTTGGTGACAATGTAGAGCCATTCACAGTGGCTTTTTCTATGATGTCTGAATTGTAGAATGCATCTATCTCATACTTGGTAAACATGGCAGGAAAATATGATGGATTGCATGCATCAGTTTGTATGCTAAGTTCGGTGTCTGAAATTGCTACCTGTTGACCATGATGAGGGCGAAATTGTAAACTGTCTACTGCGTATACATCTAGTCCGATATATGCTACAATTATGATTGCTGCAATGATGCCTATTGAGGCATATTTTTTGGTAGGCATTTTCTTTACAGGCTCTGTCTCTGTTGGAATTTCAGGACTTGGAACTGTGTTGTCTGGTACACTTTCTGGTTTAGAATCTACAATATTATCACTTGAAATTTGATTGGATTGAGGTTGATTTTCTGTCAAATTTTCTATGTATTGATGGTCTTCGAAAGAAACTGGTTCGCCATTTTTGACTGCAGTTAAAATATTTTGTAATCTTGCAACATCTCCTTTCTGAGATTTTATCATCTCTTCAATCTTATTGGCAAGATCTTCTGACATTCATTCAAAAGCGATTTATTCTTAATTTAAAGCAAGTGGATATGTAATTAATCTGTAAAAAACTGGATTAAAAGGTTCTATGAGATTGTTCTACAATTCTGAAAGTAAAAACTAGATTTTCTCAAAAATGAGAATTGACTGAAATTGCTAATATCTTATCTTGATCTCTTGAGCAATCTCTAGGAATTTTTGCATCTCTTGGTGGAATCTGATTCCTTTTTCGGTGATGACAAAACTGCGACTTTTATTGTCTATTTTTGATTCCAAGAGTCCAAAGTCTATTAGCTTTTGGCATTTTTCCATTGCTGTATAATGCGATAGATTGGCTCTGCGTGCAATTGAGGATATTATGATACCCTGTATGCCACAGTCCATTGCAACTTGCAGTATCTCTGAGATTACTCCGATCTCTGATCTGTATTGTTGCTTCATGCTTACTGCCATTAGATTGCCACTCCGTTTGGTGCTACATAACTTGTTTTCATGTGTTATATTATAGAACAAGGTCTATATATTCATTAGGGAACTAATGATTAGAAATCAAATGAAAAAGTTTGATTATGAAAACAGTATTGGATTTGTCATATATTCTGCGTCAAAGATGATGCAGAAAGCGTTTGATCTGGAATTGAGAAATAAAATAGGGATAAACTTGGTACAGTCAAAGGTCATATTCGCACTGTATATGCAATCTGGTCCAACTCAACGAGAAATTGCCGACGTGATTGGAGTTGAAACCCCCTCGCTTGTACCGATAATCGATAAACTAGAAGAAGATGGATATGTGAAAAGAAAATCTGATGCCCACGACAGACGAATAAAAAGAATCTACGCTACTGCAAAGACTGACTCACTGTGGGATTCCATGATGGAGTGCATTACACATCTAAGAAAGGTCTCTGCAAAAGATCTTTCAGAACAAGAGATAAAGTCTGCACTTGGTACAGTGAAAAAAATAACTGAAAATCTGACTAGATATCTTGATGATTCAAAATTGCCAGATCTCAAAAAGACAAAAGACTGAAAAATTGATGTGTAAGTTTGAATAATCTGTTATTTTGCCAAAAAAGGTTCAAACAATGATACTCTGTAACTAATTCATATTTACTAGTAACACTAGATACTAGCATGGCGATATTGAAGACAATTGGACGAGTTCTGGTGCTAATCGTAAGCGGAATTGCCATAATAGTTGTTGGTGGATTCATGATGGGCGCAGTTGCCAAACTGTATCTACCAGGACGAAAAAAGGATAGACAAGAACCGCCTGAAAAATTTTATGAACGCAAAAAAACAGATTAATATTAAACCGAGAAGTTTTTGAATAAAGATGAGCCAAACAAATACTGATTCCCAGTTATCTAAGTTACAGTCATTAAAGTATCTCACTCCTGCAAGATCTGTTTCTGATGCAAACGCTCTCTTACCAAAGGTATCAGAGATTGTAGAAAAATATGTCAAGGCATTAACACCTTGGAAAAAAGACAATGATACTCTACAGCATGCATCTGACTCACTGTGGGATTTGGCAAGAATTGAGGCAATCAGGTCTGGCCGTACAAATACTTGGGACTTGGCATGGAACTCTGCATGGAAAGCAGCAAGCCAGTCTGCTCGTGATAATTATGGATGGTATGGAAGTGAGTTTACTTCTGGAGAGACTGCGCGAGATGCAGCAAGAGATGCCGCAAAATACGCCGCAAGATATGCTGTATGTGAATCAGTCAAGGACAAATTTGGTGGAAACAATCCGTTTGAACATGTCATAGAATTGTATTCAATGGGTCTCAAACCAACATACTTTAGAAAAGTAGAAGAACAAGAAAAATTCGTTGTAGATTTTCCATTAAATCTTGATGGCAAAAGTGTGTTAGGCTGTTATTTGCATGGAGACAAGGAAGTGTCCTTTACACACAACTGGATTGATTATTGTACACATTTGAATCCTGTAAACAATCCTGAACTGAAACGATCATTTGCATAAAAGATACGCAGATCTTAAGTATCACAATTTTCTATAAAATATCATGTGCGAAATGATGGATGAAATTGAAGTCGAACAACTAAGAATGGCACTAGCTAGAGCAAGAAAAGAAATGCAAGAACCTGTACAAGAAAAACCCCTTGTTGCAGTAGCCTAGTAATTCCACTCGTCAGAGATGTCATTCCAAAGTGAACGATATGGTTTGGCATCTTTTGAGATCTCTTCTCTTATCCTATGTTCTATTGAAAAGTACATGTTTTCAAGTGCATCTGCGCCACCATCTGCAAACAATTCTTGGCCTATCTCCTTTATCCTGTCTTCCTTGGATGAATAATCTGAAGCATTTGGATTTTGAATACAGTATGTTAAGAGATCATACAATTCTTCTTCAAGATATGCGTCCAATGATATGCGAACTGTATTTACGGTATTAAAGTTCTTGATTATTTTTGTGGCATGATGGTTTTTGCCTTGGTCTCAATCAGGGTTTAAAAATTAGTCGATTATGGACCCAAGATTCCAAAGGTATAACAAGACATGCCTGTAAGTATATTCATAGTCCAAAACTCTGTTCAACTAAAAATATTGGAAGCGTATACTAGAGACGTAGGTAGGGGAGTTACTCGAATTGATTATGAATCAATGGATGCTCTTGGTGCATCAACTGGTGATATTTTAGAAATTACCGGCAAGCGAAGATCTGTAGCACGATGTCTTCCGCTGTATCCATCTGATGAAGGAAAGGGAATTATTCGAGTAGATGGCCTTGGAAGAAACAACACTGGTGTGGGAATTGGCGATACTGTTACTGTGCGAAAGATAAAGACTGTACCTGCAGAAAAAGTCATAGTTGCTCCACTTGATTCGATACCTCCGATTGATGAAAGATATCTTACTGATTCTCTAGAAAATATTCCACTTGTAAAAGGTGATAATATCATGGTGCCATACTTTGGTGGTAGGTTAACATTCCAAGTAGTTGGAATAACTCCTGCATCTGATGCAGTACTTGTAACTCCAAAGACAGAATTTCATATCGCTGAAAAAGGTGAGAGCTTACGCGGAGTACCGCAGGTGTCATACGAAGACATTGGTGGAATGTCTGACGAGATAAAAAAAGTCAGAGAGATGATTGAATTACCAATGAGACATCCAGAAATATTTGAAAAATTGGGAGTTGAAGCTCCAAAAGGTGTACTACTATATGGTGTACCCGGAACTGGAAAGACACTACTTGCAAAAGCTGTTGCAAATGAAACTAATGCACATTTTATCAGCATATCCGGTCCTGAAATAATGAGCAAGTTTTACGGGGAAAGTGAAGCTAGATTACGTGAAATATTCAAAGAGGCAAAAGAAAAAGCACCATCAATTATTTTCGTAGATGAAATTGATTCAATTGCACCAAAACGAGAAGAGGTCACAGGAGAAGTGGAACGAAGAGTTGTTTCTCAAATGTTGTCATTAATGGACGGTCTTGAAGGTAGGGGCAAAGTAATTGTCATTGCTGCAACAAATAGACCAAATGCACTAGACCCGGCTCTTAGAAGACCTGGTAGATTTGACCGAGAAATTGAGATCAAAGTTCCTGACAAAAAGGGAAGATTAGAGATTTTATTAATTCATACAAGAAACATGCCTCTAAACGAAGATATCAATTTAGAAAAAATTGCAGGCACTAGTCATGGATATGTGGGTGCTGATTTGGAATATCTCTGCAAGGAAGCTGCAATGAAATGTCTTCGAAGATTATTGCCTGAAATTAACTTGTCTGATGAAAAAATTCCTCCGGAAACTTTGGATAAACTAATTGTAAACTCTGAGGATTATCAATTTGCATTCCGTGATGTTACTCCTGCAGGAATGCGTGAAGTGTACATTGAGACTCCTGATATCAAATGGAACGAAATTGGAGGTCTAGAAAATGTGAAAAGAGAACTTCAGGAAGCAGTAGAATGGCCAATGAAATATCCTAATCTTTACGCTCAGCTTGGATATAGAATGCCACGCGGCATCTTGTTGCATGGCCCAAGTGGAACTGGAAAGACACTACTTGCAAAAGCTGTTGCAACAGAAAGTGAGGCAAATTTCATCTCTGTAAAAGGTCCTGAATTGCTATCAAAATGGATTGGAGAGTCGGAACGAGGAATCAGAGAGATATTTCGAAGGGCAAGACAGTCATCACCATGTGTCATATTTTTCGATGAGATTGATTCTATTGCACCAATTAGGGGAATGGGTGAGAGTGCAACTACAGAAAAAGTTGTCAGTCAGTTGCTAACAGAAATGGATGGAATTACATCACTTAACGGTGTAGTGGTAATTGCTGCAACAAACAGAGCAGATATGATTGATTCTGCACTACTTAGACCCGGCAGATTTGATAAAATTATTCTAGTTCCAATCCCAGACAAGGAAGGCAGATTGAAGATATTGGAGATTAGCTCTGCTGATATTCCAATTGAAAAGGAGATGGGAACACCAAATGGACTAAATCCGGATTATGTTGACTTGGCAAAGATTGCAGAGATAACTGATGGCATGAGTGGTGCAGATGTTGCAGCTATTGCAAATACTGCTGCATCCATTGTATTGCATAACTTTGTTGAAAAGTATCCTGATCCCAAAGAGGCAGAAAAACAAGTCGAAGCTGCAAAGGTGAAGATGCGAGACTTTGAGGATGCAGTAAAGAAAGTCAAGATCCAAAAAGAACTAAAGATTGGACAAAAGGTAACTGTATCTCACTTTAGATAGTTTTCTTTATCCCTAAATTAGTTTAGAATTTTATGCACAAACGGGCCCAAAAATTGACCACGTTAGTACCCTAGTCCCCAGATGTAGATGAAACTCGAGTCCAAAATTATCTCATGTTAGTATCTAAGTCTTATCATACTCAAACTATGATTTTAAAATTATAACCCATGAAAACCTAGATCTTATTTAATAGTAAGAATTAACAAAAAACGTTTACAATATGACTAGAGATATGAGGGGAATTTGTATCGAATGTGGATTTCAAGTTAGGGGAGATACATTAGACGATTTAGATGAGAGTTTCACATTGCATTTTGAAAATGATGGACATGATAGTTACTACTTTGTCGATAAAGAAGGCAAAAAAACAGAAAGAGATGTTTCAAAATTATAATCATCTTTTAGCTGGTTAGTACTCTAGTAATTTTATGCCAAGTGGGTCCAAAAGTAAGACCATGATGGTACCCGAATCCCATCGGACCAGCTACTTATTGATATGTGAATAATTTTACTGTGCAAGTCGTCTTACACTATCTAATATGCTGTGTGATTTTTAGACTAATCTTCAGTTGATTCAGGCTTTGTCTTTTTATCTGGAACCTGGATGTCTAATAGTTCTCGTAATCCCTTGTACCTGTTTCGTATGGTAACTTCAGTTACTCCAGCTGCTATTGCAATCACTTTTTGCGTTGTACTGTCTCCATGTATTGCACAGGACAAATACAAAGCAGCAGCTGCAAGACCCATCGGATCTTTTCCTGCAGAGATCTCTTTCTTATTTGCCTGTTCCAAAATTTTAAGCGCTTCGCGTTTTACTTTCTCGCTAAGACCTGATTCACTTGCAATTCTTGACATGCATTTTATTGGATCTAACACCGGCATTGTCATGTCAAGTTCTTGTAATAATAATCTGTAACATCTGGATACATCTTTCTTTTTTACATTGATTCTTTTTGCAACCTCGTTTAATGTTCTTGGAGTGCCAGTCTCTCTGCAGGACAAATACAATGCAGCTGCAATTAATCCTGGAATGGATCTTCCCTTTGCAAGTCCTTTTTCTAATGCTTTTCTGTAAACGTATGCAGTTTTTTCTACTACTGCATCTGATAATGCAAGTTTGTCCTTTAGTCTGCTAAGCTCACTGAATGCTTGTCTACAATTTCTTTCAGTTGCTTCATGAACCTGACTTCGACTATCCCATGTCCTAAGACGAGTGATTGTATTTTTCATTGATGCTGACAAGGGTTTTCCGGTGGAATCCTTGTTTGCCTGTCCAATTACTGTTGCAAGTCCCATGTCGTGCATTGCAAGAGATGTTGGAACACCAGTCCTAGCTCTATCTTCGAATTGTTCTTTTGAAAATGACTGTCTTTCAGGACCCAAGTCATTTACTATTTCATTTACTACCAGCCCACATCCTCCACAAAATCGCTCACCTGTAGTGCCATCTGTTAACATCTTGGCTTTACCACATCTAGCACACTTGGCATTCATCTCTGAGCTTTGTACTGTCATGAATAACACACATGTCCAGCTTTTATCAAATAATAACCCAGCTATTTACGCACATCAATGAAATTTGCCTAGTTTTTTTCTAGTAATCTAGGCATAGAGAAACTCTGATGGTACAAGCCAGGTCTCTTGATAGTCTAGATTCTTGTCAACTAGCAACATTCCAAGCTTGTATTTTTTTGCCATGTCTATGCTCATATCAGAAAGTGTGCCTTTTTCTAAAATGTATGGCAATTCCTGAATGTCTGTAGCCACTAGCACTCTGGTACTTGGTATCTCTTTTTTTGTACCAAAGATGTCTTTTTGAACTTCTTGCATGGCTTGGCGTGTGATTTCAGGATGAATTAGTACCGTGATGGTTCTTTTCTCTTTTCTTGCTACCAGATCAAATCTGTATTGAGGATCAAAATCATAGTGAGCAGAATCCTGTTTTACATGCCACTGCATGTCCTTGAGATAGTCTGATACAATATCTTGAATCATGCCGACATCTAACAAGTCTCTTGCAAATTCTGCCTTTTTGTGTGCTCGCAGTAATGATTTAAAGTACTTGTCGACAAGCTGCTTGGAATATTTTGACATTTTTTCCTTCATGAAAATTGAATTGAGAAGATGCTTGTTCTCTTGATATGTACTAAATGGGTCTGGCTCTCTGTCTTCCAATGCTGGTTTCTCACACATCTGGTAATTAATCGCTCGCCATGGTATGATTTTGATGCCATCCAAGGATGCACTAGAAGAATAAGAGATAAGGTATTAATCATAAAAGGTCAAATGACTAGTGTGGATTTTATCCAAAAGGGCGAGCCTGATGTATCCAAGCCACTCTTGATTGCAGCCATGCAAGACATGGGAGATGTCGGAAGCATTGTCATTGATTTTATAAATTCAAATCTTAACACATCAGTATTTCGTGAAGTCCAACCGTCATATCCTGCATATGTAATTGACAATGGTGGATACATTGACATTCCAGAAGAAAAGTGGGATTACCGATATGCTAAAGATATTATAGTATTTGGAGGAGGCTCTGGACAACCCTCTTCTACAGAAGAGCTAAACGTATTGTGTCAAGATGTAATTGATGTTGCAAAAAAATATTCAGTACGTTTCATCTATACGCTTGGTGGGTTTCACACAAAAAATCCAATTGACGGGGAACCAAAAACATTTGTCACTACAACATCAAAGGATCTCACAGAACAAGTAAGAAAACTTGGAATCTTGACTACACCAGAGGCTTCAATCATTACAGGATTTAATGGATTGATACTTGGATTTGCAAAGATGAATGGTATCCAAGGGATTGGATTGTATGCAGAATTGAACCAGCCCAAGTTACCACAGTATCGATCTTCAAAGAGTATCATCAAGACACTTGAAAAGATGACTTATCGCAAGTTTGGTGATACTTCGGAATTTGATTCCATGGCAAAAGATGTTGAATCTCACAGTCATGGAAAACGCTTTGATCCTGATCAAAGCTACTCTACCTGATTTAATAAAATAAGAAAAATTAAACTCGCTTGTATTTTACAGACGCATTGGTACGAATCTTGTAACTGCAACTATGGCTACAATGGAAACAGCTAGAACAATGGCGGCTACTGGTCCAAACTCTGGCACTACAGTTGTTCCAACTAGAGAAACGTTCTCAGAGAGTGGGGTGATTGGTATTGATACAATGGTATCTGTTGCCTCGTTAGTTGTAGTATAGTTTGTTATTATCTGACCGTCAACAAAAACTCCAATGAATCCATTGATAAGTCCAGTTGGAAGTTTTAGAACTAGGTGACTATTTGTGTCAGCCTTGCCTACTAGAACAAAACTAACAGATTTGTCTTTTACACTAACTGATGCGCTAACGATATCTTTCAGAGATGAGTATGGCACATCAAATGTTGTTGCACCGTCTCCTGCATCTTTTCCAACGTCTTTAACAGTCTTGTCAAACTCTACTTGCTGAGCAAAGGACGATGTTGCCATTGGGGCAAGCAAAATTATGATTGCTGCAATAATTACTATCTTGAGCATTGATTCAGGTTTTGCTATCTTTACTAGTTAACGGGCTGGGCTAAATTTTTTTACGAAACCGCGAATTTCTTTGAAGCTTCAAGCAGGTTTTTGACATCTGACTCTGAATGCACATACGACATGGCGCCTAGTTTTCCTGGCAGGAAGAATATTCCACTTTTGGCAATCAACTCAAAATGATATTTCTTGAGTGTTTCAGTATCACACTTTGATGCCTCTTCTGCGTTTGTCACTTGAGTTACTCCATTTGCAAGAAAATGTGGCATGAAAAGAGAGCCCATGCCCGTGATTATTGCTTTATCCTGGAATGTTTTTGCAAGGCCCTTTCGTACCTCTTCTCCTAGTCTTCCAATTTTTTTATACACTGGGCCAGAGTTTTTCTTTAAAAATTTCAGCATTGTTCTTCCAGATGTCATTGTCATTGGATTTGCAGAAAATGTTCCACCTCCAATGTATGACCTATCTAGTCTCTTGTTTGTGTTAGTGTCTGTGATTTTCATGACTTCGTCTTTTCCACAAATTACTCCTATTGGAAATCCTCCACCGACAATTTTTCCTAGTGTTACAATATCTGGGTCTAGTTCCATGGTGCCATAAAGACATCCAAATCTAAATCTGAATCCTGTAACGATTTCATCTAAAATATACAGCGCATTTACACGATGGATAAATTCCTGTATTCCAACTAGATATTCTCTGGTTGCTGGAATACATCCTGCACCCCCAAGTACTGGCTCTATGATGACACCTGCAAGATCATTTTTCACAGACTCTAAAATTGAAATTGATTTTTCCAAGTTATTGTACGGGATTGAAACAATATGTGTCTCATCTGTCAATCCTGCACTCTCGGGTTGATCAAATGGATAATTGACTGATTTTAACAAGTCAGTGGTATATCCATGCCAACCACCATCAATTTTTGCAATTATTTTTTTTCCAGTCTTTGCCCTTGCAATTCTTGTTGCATACATGGTAGCTTCAGTACCTGTGGAAACATAACGAATTTTTTCTGCAACTGGAACTGCCTTTTGTATTACCTCTGAGAAGTCAATAGTATTTTCATTTACTGTTCCATGCATCCAACAATTGCTTACTTGTTTTTTGACTTTATCTGCAATTTTTGGGGCAGCATGTCCTAGAATCAAACTCCAGTGGCCCATCCAATAATCGATATACTTGTTACCGTCAACGTCTATGAGATACTTACCTCGTGCAGACTTTGTAACAAATGGATATGGCTCAAAAAATCGTATGTTGTGTGACACGCCATTGATGTGGAATTTTTTTGATCGCTCAAATAACTTGCTAGATTTTTTTGTATGTTTCTTGTAAACGTCTAAAGCAGAAGACAATTGGATTCAACTACGAGTTTGTTTAATATTAGTGATCGGAAAAATCTTGTAAAAAAAGCAAGATTTGTGCA
>CAYWWR010000004.1:0-40168 GCA_964462165.1 uncultured Nitrosopumilaceae archaeon | reverse complement strand
ATTGACAATCACGAAGCATAGTCATCGGACTATTAAACTTGTACGCGTAGTACGGAGTATCTGCTGTAAAGAATGCGAGCAGCGGCACGACTGGGTAGCGATCCATGGAATAGGGGTTAGGTTCATCGACAATCACGCGGTCATTTAAAATGATACTTCTTCGCACTGTAGGAACTTGTTTTTTTAGTACTGCAAGCTTTCCTTTAAATGCTTGCATCACCTCTTTTAGCTGTTCGGGCGTCCCTTTGAACTCTTGGCATTCCTCAGTCTTTTTATCCACGAGAAAAGTAGCTTCGCGGCTAGTAAGATACCAATACTCGTCGAAAGCAATAAGGTTCGGAAACTGTATTTGATATACTTCAGGCATGTAGTAAAATTTATCATCTCGATATGTTCCTTTTGGTAAAGATAAGATTTCATCCCCGAATTGCGGGTACATAAGAGCAGCTTCATTGGCATCGAAGAAAGTCCTTACCCACCAAAACCTTGCATCGCTCATATCGTGCTTACGGAAATAGGGGTCAAAAAGGCAAGATTTCATATCTACATATCGCCATTTTGGCTCAGGGCTCACCGGATCTTTTGTACTATCGCCATACATGTACATGAAGCCTAGGCCCTGGATGATAGCCCCTAATTGAAATGCATCGCTAAATGTTTGATGGAATCCATTTTTATGATTGTGGTAAAGACACTTAGTTAGCTGGTCCGCCGTCTTTTGCATACCGTCATGAATAGGAATAACAGCCGAGCTTTTTCTTGTCTGTCTTTGCTGACCGCTTATAGCTTCTGATATGGGGTTCATGATGTTGAAGTTCCATATCTTCCTACGATATGTCGCGACCCCGGGGAAGATTAATCCCCAAACTTCCTGATCATTGATAGTAAAACGTTGATTTATATCGGCTTGATACCATTGCGTTTGAAGAATATTAATGCTATCAGAATAGTTCTTTTCCATTCCTTGGCGTAGAGATAGATTTAGGCTGTCTTCTGGCCAAAAAATCGGCGAATTATTTTTCAAATCAAAATCTCCTCTCTTATTTCTTGGACAAAAAATCTAAATGTGATACAATTAAGATATGAAAAACATGACACAAATAGATATTGCCAAGTTTTGGATGAAAGTTCAGATTTGTAATCGAACCAAAGATCAAAGATACAAGCAAGCCTATATCGGTTTTTGTTGGATATGGAAAGGTTGTTTTTTTCAAAATGGCTATGGACACTACATTTTAAAACGAAAAGATTACCGAGCTCATCGAGTAGCCTACGAAATTGCTTTTGGTGAAATCCCAGAAGATAAATTTGTTTGTCACAAATGTGATAATCCTTCTTGTGTGAATCCCAAACATCTTTTTTTAGGCTTTCCCAAGGAAAATACACATGACATGATTTCAAAAGGACGTTTGAATCGTTCCCGAGGAGAAAACAAAGGCATAACTTATCGAAAAGAAACTGGAAAATGGCGAGCCCGCTACATGAGAGATTATAAAAATATTCTCGTAGGGGAGTTTGACACGAAAGAAGAAGCTTTATCTGCTTTGCAAAATGCACGATCGTCACCCTAGATTTAATTAACTTTATCCTGTATGATAAAAATTATTAAGTGCAAGTAACTAAATCATGTATCACCCTCAAATTTCGAATGATGACGTAACAGATATTATGGAAATGGCTCAAAAAATTGAGGACTACATAAAAGAAATCGTTAAGGATAACGACAAGAATATTGCGATTTCTGCATTAATTAGTGGGTCTGTCAATTCCATAATGTCTCAATGCAATTCCATAAATGAAACTATCCTTTACAGAAACTTTCTTGTGCAAACTATGGATATGGCTATTAAGTGCGCTCAGGAGAAGGAGTAGTTTTCTTTGTCGATTTTCTCTTTTTAGGAGATTTTTTCTCGCAATTCTGCATAAATTCAGCAAATTTACCCATATTAAAGTAAATATAGTTAATTTTAGACAAACATTCTTCGGTTATAGGGCATTCATCTTTTACATCATTCAGACGTTTCCTTTCCTCTAACGCAGCTCTCGCTAAAGATATACAGCCTTTGAATTCATTTACCATACCATTAAGTTTATCCACATTTTTCATGTAGTCTTCAAACTTGTCCAGGGTCACAATGGCTAATTTAACTTGTTCGTTCCTGCGCTCATCATTGACCAAATCATTGAGCTTGTCATGGATGCGATTAAATGTGCTAAACTCATTTCCAGACTCGAAAACTTCTTCCAAACATTCTCTAACAATGGAGCCTGTATTTTCAGAAATGTTTACATTTGGATTATTAATAATTATGTTTAATTTTTCGTGAATTCTATCGATTTGTCTATCAATATCATCCATGACGACGCAGGTTTCTAA
Organism: uncultured Nitrosopumilaceae archaeon; assembly: GCA_964462165.1. Lineage (GTDB taxonomy): Archaea > Thermoproteota > Nitrososphaeria > Nitrososphaerales > Nitrosopumilaceae > Nitrosotalea. The sequence goes on along the minus strand of CAYWWR010000004.1, from coordinate 37,791 downwards.
GACATCCTCAATCTTGCTTATCCGTTCTCTGATATCTTTAATATCATTCCAAAACATTACTCACCCTCTTTATGAACTCTATAATGAGTTACTTGTGAAAAGTTAATTCCTAAATCATCATCGACAAAAACGCATTGAAATCCAAACTTTTTTAACTTTTCTGACATTTCATCAAGTTTTTCCTTTGACTCGAATTCTAACCATTGTGTTTCTCCAGATGTAACGAAAAACTCAACCCAATATTTCTCTGTCATATTTTTTCCTCCCAACATTTATCGCACCTAACTGCAAACCAATGCATATTTCGCATCCTTCCAGGCGCCCCACAGCAATCACAGGTACGCAGGGAGAGCGCCTCAGCTTCTTCTATCAGATCCCTTATCTCCTGCGTATCCACATTGAGATAAAATCGTAATGTGCCATATTTCTCTTTTACTTGTATAGCGTAAATTTCTAAGATGATGTTATCTTGACCTTCGACCCAAGGATTGACTTCATTGTAATCCTCTAAAATCCTCTCGATTTTAATCGATAAATCTCGTATGAGGTCATACCAACCGAGACCGCATTCGAAAATAATTCCATTCACATATAGAAAAGGACATTCGTTCTTCAACGTATCCCAACTTTTCATTTCTCATCCCTCCTGATAGCCTCAGAAGTTGAGATATCCTTTTCATCATTCCATCTTTTTCGATATACCTCATATTCGGCAAAACTCATTCCTTTTGGTTCATAAAGAGGAGCTTCGCATCTTCGCCGGCAGTTTTTACAGAATCCATAAATCGTAAAATGAGCAGGGTCGCAATAATTACACCAAGTTTTCATTTTTTATCCTTTTCCTTCCATGCATATACTCCCCGATATCCCGTCCAATTATCATCATATTCAATTTTCCAATGTGAAATGGCTTGATTGGTGACTTCACCCCAATTTTTTTTTAATATGGAAAACTCGCTTTCTTCTTCAAAATCATCCCCTTCATCGAAAGTACGAACTTCATAGACACCATTTTTATCAGGTATTTTTTTTATAGGCACGCTTTTTGGGATGCTTTCTCTTGGATAGCATAAATTCCACCCTTTCCATTTGCATTTACATTTCCAAGTCCACTTCCCTTTTCTTGAAGTTTTTTTTACTCCACAACAACAATACATTCCCATTTACATATCCGCCATTCGGTTTATATAACTCGATCTTGCATTTTCAACGATAAGTTTTAATTGATTCCAAAAGAATTCATCGCTATCGAGTTCTTCATCTGTGTAAGGTTAAAATTTCTTTTTGTTTATTGATCCAAATTTCATTTTTATATTTGGGTTAAATCCACATTGTGACATTATTTCTTTCCTTTTATTTTACAAAGATCTTCCAGAATATCAAATATAGTGTCTAGTTGTTCTTGAATGTGTCTAAATTTTTTAGAATAAGGAGGATGGTATTTTTTTCCATGTATAAGAATTCTTTCAACTTTTTCCTTTTCATTTTTTTCTGCATAATCTTGACTAACCTTTGCAGAATAATTTAAGTTACCACCAAACTTTTTTATTTCTCGTGAAATATTCGATTGATCCCGATTTAAATGAAGGGCTATTTGAGTATGAGTAACATTTCGTTTTTTTAATTGACTCTCTATATATTGTCTTTCTTCATATGTAATTTTCTTATAAACCATTACTATTACCATTTATTCAATTTAACTTTTTACTCACCAAAATAAACATTATCATATCCATACGTTATTTTTTCAAGCAAATCTTTATCGGGATGTTCAGTACTTTTATTGCTAATTGGAAAGTCATGCTTTCCTTTTGCAATCTTAGTATTAAGTGAACGATCATTGATAAACAACCTTCTCACCCTGTAATAAGTTCTAAAAAGCCATCGGTGCGAATAGGCGATCGGATGTCTAAGTTTAAATAGAAAGCGTTGCCATCTTGTCCTGCCTATTAACATAAATCCCCAAGGGTCTAGAAAACGCACTTCATTCGAGAATTTGACACCTAGCGTTGATTGATGACAAACAGGCTCCCCACCTGGAGGTCTATATATAAATTCATTTTTTCGTGCGTTTACGTAATCTTCTTTTAGATTTTTCTCAATCATTAATTTTTCTTTATTCATTTTTACTCCTATGAAAATAAGTTATTTTAATCTTATTTTCTTTATTACGTATAATCCCTTTTGTCAGCCATTCTACTTCATCAACTGTATGCCTTCCATTTCCACAGCATTCTTTATAACTTTCCAAAGTAGCTCTAAACCAGGCACCCCCACATCCTTGGCATAGAGCATTTGGACAATACCAAATCCCTTGAGCTTCTACTCTTTTGTTTTTGATTCCACAAGAAAAGCATGTATCGGGTTTTTCTTTATTCAATTATAATCCTCCGACATTCCAGCTTCTTCGGATGTCCTGTTTATCTACTTGTCTATCGTAAACTTTATCGACTTTGTAAAATTCATCTTCATGAACTAGACGAATCCATTGACCGCCTTTTACATCATTGCCATCGTCCACCCAACAGACTCTTCGAACATTTCCTTTCGATAGCTCAACTTGTTTCATTTTTCATGCCTTTCCTGTCAAAATTAATCCCAATTCTATAAAATCTTTAAGGTTCATATTCCCATAGATAGTGGTAATCAGACCCCATTTTTTATAATCATAGCCAAATTTTCGAAGAGAGTTTTTAGATCTTATCTTCATAAGTTTCTTATATTTTCGGCTTTTCTTACTTATCTTCATCTTCAATTTTCTCCAAGTCTTCCAATGCTACTCTCAAATCAGCTTTAAGTCTATTTACATATTCAGTAACCCACCTGATTCTCTCTTCCCTCGAAGGACGAGTAAATCTCATTAATTGATCGGGGCTTTTTGGAATTTGTGATAAAGACTCAAACAAATTCAAAACACAATCGGAAGTAGGAACTGATAATAATTTACTGTCAAAACTTTTAATTATTTTTTCTGGAATTACTGTATTTAAATTGTTTTCTGGTTGATCACTATGAATGACCTTCCCATCATTAATCAGGTCTTGTGAATCTAAATCATACCTTTCATTGAAACATTTTTCGCACATACCCCTCTTGCCAAATCCTTTGGCAGCCTCGTCCCAAATTGCACATTTTAAACATCCCAAATGTTCTGCGCTTTTTAAAATTTCCTCTAATATTTCTTCATGCTCTTTATCCATAATATCTAAACGCTTCCTGGAGTAATCCAACCTTTACTTTCATCATGACCACAATATTTAGGTCTATCATTTTCAGTATCCATCATATTTATAATCCCATTAAGATTTCGAACGCTTTTTTCGCTTGTTGAGGACATACTGAGTTGCCGAGTCCTCTAAGTCTGTCCACATGGAACGATACCCCATCAGAAGTTCTACAAACTCCACTGACAGCCTTTTGCCAATGCTTTCGGGATTCAAACGGCCAATACTGTCCTGTAAATCCTCGCCGTGTTTCCCCTTCACTCTGCTCGGACTCGGCGCTCGTATCGGCTTCGATCCTTGGCTTGCGGTTGGGGTTGCTAAGAGTACAGAGGAATGTAGACAAGGCGTATTCCTTCTCCGTTCGCTCGGCGTATCTGATTGCGCTCTCGATTGCGGGGTGGGCCAATAAGAACCAACGATCTCTTTTGTGGAGCGCTCCAACGGACGCAGCGGATATAGTACACCATCGACAATCATACCCCATCGTGGTAAATTCATTAACAACTTGAAGTCCCCCTCTTGTTGAGATTGCCGGGACGTTTTCAAGGAATATGAACTTGGGCTTGATTTCTTTGGCCAAGCGAATGATCTCGAAAAACAGTCCGCTGCGCTCTCCTTCCAAGCCTTTTCCAAGTCCTGCAATGCTGATATCCTGGCATGGAAAGCCACCGTAGATAATATCGATGCTATTAATAGGAAATGACCCTGAGTCTTTTCCGAGTGTTTGCACGTCATCCCAAATTGGAGAGGTTTGTAATTCCCCACATGCCATTCTAGACAACAATACTCCTTGACAATAAGGGTCGATTTCGCAATAGGCGATGGGTCTAACGTAATCTCTAAGGGCGAGACTGATTCCACCGATTCCGCTAAATAAATCCAAGCCATTTAACATCCGTTCTCAATATCCAAAATATTTATTTATAGCCTTCATATCATTTTCTGAGCTTGCATTGTCTTTTCTTTCCAATCCCTTCAATCCCACCGCAAGGTAACGAAAGGCATCTGCCGCATGACTTGCGTCATCATGTTGAGGTGTGTTTTTATAACATCCTAGTCTATCATTCCACTCTTTTTTGTACGCTTCTAAATGTTTAAACCCCTTTGTCGTCTTTTCTTCATCAAAGACGCAACGGGACAACATTGATCGTACAGTCTGTATCCCTTCAAGTTTATCACACTCTTTGATGTCCAATATAACGATCCGACCGTCAAGGAGCGGGATAACGTGGTCAATATACTGCGTCTTAACGCCAGTGTCTCTTTTTCTCGCGTCATGAGGGAAGATATGTCGTCCAAAACGGTACTTTTGTTTATTAAGCCAATCACAATAATGTGCCGCCCCTTCATCAAGATTTTCATAAAAGTTTATAATATTTACTTGGCCGCCTCTTCCCACTTGAAAGCACCATATTGCAGTAAAATCGTCCAGGCCGATGTCCCATGCGCTATGAACCGGCAATGCGTCGTCGTAAGGAACCCGACAAACATTTCCATTAGCACTAAGTTTAGCCAATTGAGTACCGTAATAAAGACCTTCATTAGCACTTTCGAATGCCTCCTTTGGTGTCGATGGATACTCTTGCTTCATAGCATCACCGAGCATCCGATGCTTCATTTCATACCATCTTCTCTGCTCTTCGTCAATCTTTCTTTGACGCTCAAGCTCGATTCGATCGAAATATTCGTTTGTCTCTTTACTCACTATGATTTCTCCGCTTGATTCGCGATATTCTGGCTCGTCGAACCAAGGGAAGAAGAAAAATCGCATTTGCATTGGGGACAGTCTGAAATCAGGCATGGATTCGCTTTTCGACAATAACGCTTCAGCCTGTTTGCTAAACTCGTAGAAGTACCCTTCCCTTCCCTCAGCGGTGGATTCGATAGCAATAATTTGATCAGCGGAGACAGTGTTAAGACTTCCAGTAACAATTTCCTTTGCAACATCGGGCGACTTTGCACATATCTTTCCAAATTCAGAAACCAACAGCCGTTGATACGTTCCACTCCTGAATCCTGTACTAACTCGATAACTAGATCCATTTGCGAAAACCAATTCACCAGCTCGATCGTTAGTGGCACTGTTGAAAGCTCTCGTCCATTTGGGCATTCTGTCATATGCGTATTTTACCTTTTGTTTAAAAATTTGCTCTGCATCCTCTTTTCTATGGGCTATTATACCCGAAGCAGTATTATTATACCAAAAGCACTCATCCAAGAAGTTTATTACGAAATATGTAGTCACTCCTAGTTGACGCGCCTTAAGCACGAGCATTTGGTGCCACTCTCTATGATATAATTCCTTTTGTGCCCAATTAAGATTGAATAGAACCTCTTCACCAGATTTGTTTGTGATGTAATAAAGATGGGTGAGTCGCCAAAGCTTGTCATTAAGCTGCTCTTGGGTAGGGATGTAATCATCATGTTGAATAATCATTTTATTTTACCGCAAATAAAATCAATAGTTAAATTTATAACACAAACAATTAAACAAAGTAAAAAAAAAGAAAAAATTGATATAGAATATATATATATAAATTCTTTAATTACTTCCATTATTTATCCCTGGAGCTTCGGGCAATGGCATCCAATGAGTGACGCATTCTGAATATGCTGCCCATTCCATATCTCCCCAAGCACCTGATCCTACTTGAAATTCATCATGATATTCGTTAAGAAATTCCCATATAGGGAAATTAAACTCTAAACCCTTCTTATCATGAAAATTTGATTTATAAGCGATTGCAATAGGTTTAGGTTCGCCAGTTCCTGGATTATCTGAATAAACCAAAACATACTCTCCATTTTCTGGTAATCTGTCTTTGACGCTAATCCATTCCATTTTTCACCCTAAAATGTATGTAAATATCACCACACTTAAGCTTACCATATTCAGAGGGTACTAAATTTTTGTCAAATTGGAAATATTGAAATGCAGGTATCCAGTCTTTCAATCTTGTTAATTCGAAAACCTTATCATGATCTGCAACATCATAATAAACAATCAAATCTTCCGAGTGAGTTAGCTTTTTGCAATGTTGACAACGTCCCAATAATTACTCCAAATTATAACAAGGGTTCCAGCCACGACGAGCAACCCCGAAAGCGATCAAAAAGTTGCGGCCGGACTTGAACCGGCGCTCCAAGGCTCTAACCAACTGAGCTACGCAACCAAAATTTATTTATATGTCTTGTACGAAATATGCATCTCTAACAGTAGAAGACTGTAAAGTCTTTGTTTCAAGATCACTATTTTCTTTTTCTAGTTTTTTCATGCACTTAATTATATCTGCTAGAGTCATCTCAGTAGGATCATAGTCATCATTCATAAACAGCCTATTTATGCATCTTTTTGAGGGTTTCCGCCAGGCGGGCGCGCTTAGCTGTAGTCGGATTTTTGCTATGCTCAGCTTTCTTTAGCTTAGCGGAAGGGATCCTCTCGCCATCTTTGACACCTAGAGTCTTTCTGAGTGCTCCTGGGTGCTTGATTGCGCCTTTAATCCAATTGTCTTTTGTCATTTATCCTCAGTTTTGTTTTTTCCAATAAAGAACTTTACAATCGGGTTTGAGTCTTAAACCATCCCATAACTCGCCACAACTCCACCCGCTCATTGTATTTGTCTCGGTTTTAAGATGCATTAAATCGCAGTCAGCCGGTAAATACTTACTCGCATCAGCCCAAGAGTCAAAATCATATTCAATATCTCGATAGCTGAAAAGTCGCTCTTTGCCGGTCTTACTATCGACAATGCGATCTTTACCAACTTTAAGCATTTACTTTTTACCTTGTTGTTCATAAACTTCTTTTAAAGCTTGAGAGTAGATTTTAAACCACTCATTAACATACTCGGGATTTGGATCAACTGGAATCACATTTTTATCTAAAGTAACTCTTATGCCGTACAAATCGCTCAAGATGGCGTCCTCTTATTGCGTTGTACTTCGTCTAAAACTTTTTGTCTTTCTTCTTCGTTGGCTCTAGCCTCGCTTTTAAGGGCGGAAGCCTTGCGAAGCTCATTAGCATCGGCGTCTTTATCTTCTTCGTCTCTGACTTCTGGATCATACATCCTCAAATATCTATGTGCTATTGATTGATTAACTGTTCCATCTATATAACGTACAGCTAAAAGAGTTCGAGCTCTTTCGTAATACCAAGAGAACTCTGGCTTATCCCTAAATAGTTCCCATTGCTTTCTAATGAATCCTTCAGCAGTATACCAATCGCAGAATCTAGCCCTAAGAGCTTCGCCCTTTTTCTGTTTTTCAGATGCCCACTCTACCAGTTTTTTACCTAGCTCAATAAGCTCATTTTTTTCAGGTATAGCTGACCTAGGTCTACCCCCTCCATAGCTTGGATGTCCCTTCTCCATGCATTCTTTAGGTAATGGCATTATTGTATCTCCAAATGTATCTTGATTTGAATATCTTCCGGCTCACCTTCAAAGTTCTTCTTAGCTGTTTCAATACACATCCAGATAACTGGGTCTTCGCGACAGACTGAAAAAGCCTCATAGATAAGAAACTTATATCTGAAAGTACGTTCGGAATCTTTTAAAATAACTGTTAGCTCACTCATAGCCTCAAATTAGAAAAACAAATTATTTTAGTCAAGATAAAGAGAAAAAGCTTTACTTAAAATGCTAGCTTATGCTATCTTTAACCTATCAAAGCAAGCTCCCTGGTGACTGCGCCAACAAAAGCAGCAGGTTGAGCGGCTGAGATAAGTAATAAAATTAAAAGGAGATTAAAAATGAATAACTTGCCTTCACAAGTACAAATTGGCGGGAAACTTTTTAGGCCGCGATGGAAATCAGAGCACAACGGAGATTCTTACGCTACTATATCAAGTCCTTTCAATGATGAATTTTTTAAGAAAAACAAGAGGATTACAGTTGATTCCTTTATACAAAGAGAAAACTACAATATGAATCTTTGCTACATCTCAGACATAAATGACGATGGCGAAATTTGCATAAGACAAGATTTATAAAAAGGGTATAAAGAATGGAAAATAAAGAAACCGTAAGATACGCAGAAATCAAAGGCAAAGGCATCAAAAAAGGATGCAGAAAAGAGGATTGGCTTTTTGTCAGTGCATGGGGAAGAACAGAAGAAGAGCTCTACGAGAAGCTAAATGAAGCCGTTAAAAAAGAGGTTAGTAAGTATAAGAGCTACACATTTCGCGAAAAGTTCCTAGTAATGAACGCGGAATTAAATCACGGAATATTTGGCGAAAGTCTTTGTCATTTGGTGTATGTAGGGCAAAACCTGGGTGAGGAATACAATGCAGTGTGGCATAATTTTAGTGATTACTTTCATAAAAAAGAACAGGTGGTATAATGGAAAAATACGTACAAGATTTGACTGAAGAGGAAAAAGACCAGTTTAATAACCATTTTTATAATGAGTGTGGGCCAACCTCTAAAACAGATCAAGATAGCCCGTGTCCTTGGGGCTCTCCTTGGTATTGGGCGGCCACTGAAATCTTAAAGGGTGAAACAATTCAAGAAATGGCAGAAAATTTCTATAAGAAAGTTGAAGGAGAAATGTTAGACTTACTTAAAGAAGAGGAGGAAGAAGATTAAAAAGCAAATTTCCTTTCGCATTGAAGAAAAAATGTTTCGTGAATTTACCGCTAAATTAAAAAGAGAGTCAAAATCATTGACTCTCTTTTTTCAAAATGTGATTAAGGAATTTTTAGATAAAAAACCTTAGTCGAACGTAGCTAGTATAGATACTTCATCGATCACGAGGAGTTTTTCGCCCTCGTGTTCGATTTCGACTCCATAATGTTTTTCAAGGTAAATCATATCTCCTGCTTTAACTTTGGTTATTTCATCGCCGGTCGCAATAACTTCAAATTGATTGGGTTTTTGATTTGTTAAAATTAGGGTTCCTGGTTTAGGCGCTACAGGCCTTACAAGTAATCTTTTTCCGACTGGGGTAAGCATGTTTTTTCCTTTGTTTGGCTTTAATGAATTTTTAAATACCTTTGCAAATAAATGCAAGATGAATTATGATAGTTGATCATTAAACGGAGGTTACCGATGGCGATCATGTATCAACTAGATTTTTTTACACCTGAAAAAACTGAAATTGAGTTTATAAAAGATCATGTAAAAGAAGTTAAAGAAAGCTCTGAAAAAGTTAGAAAGGGGTTATTTGCGCGTCATAGTGAGCTAGCGCGCAAATACATAGAGCTGCATGATAGATTGCAGATTTTAGAAAAGAATATTTGTCGCGGAGAGGTTAGTAAATTATCTCAACTCTGACACCGTACTCTTTACTTTTTATTTGATTACAACCGATGGTGATTCTTTTATCACTATCGGCTTTTCCGGCACGATACTCGCCCGTGATAATAGCACATACGGCATCAACAATATATTTTAAGCTCATGGGCAAATTATCAAACTCGTCAAGCTCATTTGGGGCTAATCTTGTGAGCATAAGCCGGCACGGCAGTTTTATTTTATCTTTCAGAGGATGAAGACAAAGCGCGACGATTCTTTGCTGGTCCTTATGCCGCCCATGCTTTTTCTGCCAGGGCTCAAAGCAATTCGCTTCGCTGACGGTCTTGATGGGGAGGTCTAAAATGACCTTCCCCTCCAAGATTTCCGATTTCATGCTTATTTTGTGCACAGAGCGTTTTTTTCCTTTGCCCCCTATCTTCTCATTACTCGATACCAGATCGTGCCTTGTAGGGGTGTTACTGATTGAAATAGGGGTATCCTGATTAGTGTTTGCAGGATCAAAACGGCAAGTCGTCGTTTTTTTGCGCAACGTATCCTCCTTTTTGATCCCAATCCCTGTTTTCAAGAAATGCTTTGATTTCATCGGCCAAAAAATTGCTGTCTTGTGAAAAAGCTTTCAAATATTTCTTATCTCCGTTTTTTTTCACTGCCGCGGAAATTTCGGACCAAAACATACCGCCATTTTGCATTTTCTTGCGAACATACGTAACGCGGTACTTGCTATCAAAACACAGCACTACCGACTCGGCGATATACTGGTCTTCGGGATAAACTTCATGGCTTACAAAATCAAATACACTCATTTTTTCCTCTTATCTTGTTTTTTTCTAAAAAAGTTCTGGCCGTCTATCCGGCCCGTCAAAGCGCACACAGCGGTCTGATGCCACTCGACTTACAAAAGCATCCCCAAACATTTCCCTCATTGTTTGAGAATTCAAATTAGTAGTTATTATCGTTCCTTTCGTTGTTTTCATTTTATGCCTTTTGTCAGCGATAATGTAAAGAAACTCCATGAAAGCTTCCGTTGGTCTTGTAGTGCCTAGATCGTCAATCACCAAGAGAGGGGCCTTAAGAATTTCGCTTAGGAGGTAGTCCGTGGATTGATATTTTGCATAGGAGTTTTGCCATTTCATCTTCAAATCGGCTTGATTCCAAAACATGTTATCCCCGCAAGGATGATAAAATTTTCCAAAGATCGCCTCAGCCGTGAAAGTTTTACCATTTCCGTTTTTGCCAGAGATGAGGAAAAAACCCAGAGGATTTTTGACAAAATCGTTGACGTGCTTTACAAATTCGTCCGGCTTTTCGTTTATCTCGCTCAATTTTGGGTACACTCTAGAACCTCCCTGAGTGGGGGCTTTCGACGGGGTTGCCGTTGATGTCTTTGGTGCGTCTATCTTGCGGAGTGCCTGCGGAAGCAGATCGGTAAGCTTTTTTGTTCTCGATTGAGTCGTTTGCACGGCCAAACCATCCTGTTAAATATTTTCTCCATTGCTTTTTATTGCTCTTGGAGGGGTTATTCTTTAGCCACTGCGCCGCTTTCAGCGTTTCAACTTTCAGGTCGATATGCGGGTACATGATGCGCCAATCCGCTACGTCTTTTTCCTCAATGCCCTCAAACTCTAATTTTTGGAAATTGAAAGTCAATAAATCTTTTGCACGAATCGGCGAAGCCGGATGAGTGTCGGCGCTCCGCGCATCTTCTTGAGATATATCGTAAGATATATCTCTTCTTCTTTCTTGTTCATGGTTACCCGTTGGTTGGTCGTTGGTTAGTCGTTGGTTAACGCGTTGGTTAGCGACTTCCGGATTTATGTCATAAATCGTTGATTTGCATAGGTTTACCAAAGTGCCTTTGATGGTTATGTTGATGGTTGATTTTTCACGTTCAAAAAATCTTTTTCCATTTGAAATAATCTTTACGTAATTAAACTCCACCAATTTATCCAAAGCTGTTCGAAAATTTTGACGGGTTAAAGAAGGCTCTAAATCTGAGCAACCGATTAGAGCATCTCCAATAATCAAACCATCAGGAGCACCATTAAATCGACGAGCTCTAGTGGCTATAAGAGAAAGTAATAGGAAAGCGTTTGAGTGGTTAAGTAATAACCATTGAAGCTCATCACAAGGATAAAACTTTATGAACCTTTCACTCATAGCACCTCACAAAAAGTCTTGCGAAATTTGGCAGCGGGTGCTATGATAGAGACATACAGTTTGTTTCTACCGAAGCGGCCCTCTGCTTCACATAAAATGCCCCGATTTGCACTCGGGGCATTTCCGTTTTCAAATGTATCATATTTCGTCGATGCTAAGCAATAGAGTTTTCTACTCATTTGACTGCGCCCCAAACATATCGATCTCAAAGTTTTCATCGTTTTCTATGACGTGAATGAGATTCAAAAACATGAGTGGCAAAAGAAGATTTTTGAAAACTGTTGGTGAAATCATATAATCTTTTCTTATTTCTTTCTTTTTCACAAGAAAGATATTCTTTTGCTTATTTTTCCATATTTGCACGTACAGAAACGCCGACTTTGGACAGCTCTTCAATACGCGCATAAAATATTTTGAAGGGGGAAAATCACTATATTCTTTCATAATCCTCAATATTTAAGTTGTTTTTTTTTCGAGGAAAACTTAAGCTCATTAGTGAACGTCGCCTTTCCTCGAATTTGTGGCTATTTACGCTAAAAATTCTCCTAGAAAGTTAACGTTTATTCATATTCTAGTCTTTATTTGACACGGCTGATTGGCGTCAGCCGTGTCACCCTTTCATAAATTTATGAAATATTATTTTCAATGACTTTCTTTACAAAAAATTGCCCCTTTAAAGACAACCCCTAGAGATGGAAAGAGTTAGCGATCATTTTTATCTAATATTTTTTTAGATTCCTTAGTCACCCTATCAGATTGATCGAGCCAGTCATATAGAGTTATCGCACCTCGGGTATATTGTTCAATCTTGTAAGCTGTTTTAAGGCTCGGGGTGTGGCCATTTTTAAGAATATCATGCAGGGATGAGTTGCTAATCCCTACCTTTTCTGCGATACAAAATTTTTTCTTGTCGTTATTTCTGATCCAATTTATGAATTTTTCCATTTTTTCCTCCATAATCTTTTATTTTCTTGTATCACTGGCTCGAGGAGAAATCAATGTTTTTGATTTAACAAAGAAAAACCATTGACTTGTATCGACCAGTGTGTAACAATAAGATCATACGTAGCACAAAAGGAGTGATGCGATGACACAAATAAAGAACGATGAAAGTTTATTTAGCATTCTGGAAAAGATAATGTTATACGGTAATTTTTTGGAAAATAATGTGACCATTGAGTTAGAACAAAATATTTACAAACAATACAACCATGTCCAGGATGGAGTTGAGTTGATTAAATAAAATAGGGCGCGCCAACGCCCTTAAAAAAGGAGACTAGAATGAACGTTAACGTAATTGAAGAAGCTATCGCCAATATGGCTTCTACATCACAAGCCCTCGAAAAATATTGCAACGATCCTAAGAACTACAATTCTTACGGGTCTCAATTGCTAGAGCAAATGAGCTGGGAGCTTCATAAGAAATCAAATGATCTCAAAGAGTTTCAATATCACTACGGGGTAAAATCATGACATCAACTTATTGGAACCAATGGAGTAGCGCTGAGTTACTGTCTATCCTGGGTGCCCCATCAAGATATCAAAATGACGATCAGGATGATAGTCATAATGATAGTGAGAAAGAAAAAGAGCACTGCTGCTCTGGATGCATGTATTGCTTAGATGTTTCTTGGAGAGACTTTTTATAAGGAGTCGGGGGAGACCGCCTCCCCCGTAATGAAATAACTAGCACTAAACGTCAATATCATCAAAACCTAAATTTAAAGGAAGGAAATTTTTATGGCACAATCAGAAATAATTAACGAACTCGCTGCCGCTCTGTCAAAAGCCCAAGGGGAAATGCAAGCGGCGATCAAAGACAAGGTAAACCCATTCTTCAAAAGCTCATATGCGGACTTAGGAAGCGTTTGGGACGCAGCGCGGCCAGTATTGAGCAAATACGGTCTTTGCGTCATGCAGACAACCGAGATCAACGCAGACGCCAGCAAAATCATCATGGTCACAACCCTGGCGCATACGTCCGGCCAGTGGATGAAATCTTACTTACCCCTCAACCCATCAAAGAATGATAGCCAGGGGGTGGGAGCGGCTTTAACTTATTTGCGTCGATATTCCCTATCTGCTATAGTAGGAGTGGTTTGCGATGAAGATGATGATGGAGAAACTGCGGTTGGAAGAGGGAAGCAGCAATCGGGCCACACTATTAACCAACAAGTTCAAACCATTTCCCAAAATAGTCTTGAAAAGATTGGAAAGGCTGAAATCATAGCCCTTACAACACTAATCCAAAGTCTAGATGAGGAAAGCAATAACAGCTTTCTTGGATGGATTAGCAAAAGCTTCGGAGCTCAGTCCGTTAAAGATATTCCTAAGGATTGCTTCGAAAAGTGCATGGCTTCTCTCAATGCTAAAATTAAATATTTGAACGATAAAAACAAAGAACAAATAATGGCGGTGGCTTGATGAAAATAATTGATGTAAAACAAGGTTCACCAGAGTGGCTGGCCTGGAGAAAGACAGTCATTACCGCAACGGACTGCTCTTGCATCATGGGTACTAACCCGTGGTGCTCAGAGTATCAATGCTGGCAGAGAAAGCTCGGGTTAATTCCTGAGCAAGCAAGTAACGAAGCTATGGAGAGGGGGAAGTGTTTAGAGCCTGAAGCGCGGGCTCAGTTTATCGAGCGCTACGGCATAGACATTGTTCCCATCGTTGTGGAAAGCACTGAATATGACTTTCTTGGAGCTTCATTAGACGGTATATCTGAACTAGGGAATGCTATACTTGAAATCAAATGTGGAGGCTCTAAGCTGCACCAAATGGCTGCCAATGGGGAAATACCGCCATACTACATGGATCAGATGCAACATCAATTGATTGTAACGGGAGCATACAAATGCTTCTATTACAGCTATGACGGGAAAAATGGTATTTGTATAGAAGTTTTACCAGACCCAGAATTTAAATCAAGGTATCTAACCAGGGCGAGAGAATTTTGGAGGTGCGTAGCATTCAATGAATCCCCTCCATTGCAAAATTCCGATTACCAAAATAAAGATGATGATCTAGATTTGCAAGAAGATTTAAAAGCTTATGAAGAAATAGACATTGCCATCAAAGCTCTTGAAGAAAAAAAAGATGCCAGAAGGAAAAAAATTATCGAGAGATGCGATAATCAAAGTAGCATTTGTTTCGGAAAGAAAATTATCAAAATGACATTACGGGGTCGCGTCGATTATGACTCGATACCAGAATTAAAGGGTCTGAATCTCGACCCCTATCGAAAGAGCTCAACTTCGTCTTGGAAAATCTTAGTCTCATGAGAAAAAAAGAATCCCTATAGTATCTCTACTATAGGGATTTCCTTAGCAACCTTTTTTCTTCATGGCCTTTTTCATGCCCATTTTCTCGTGCTTCTTGTCATTCTTCTTATCCATCTTCTCAAGTTTTTCCATACCCTTGTCCATGGCTTTCTTTTCTTTTTTTATGGCTTTATCCATTACTTTTTCCTTTAGTTAGGCGGTAGCCGCTTCTAGAACGACTTGACTTGGTTGTTTTTGAATTTTTACATCTTTATGACTTTTCAAAATATCACAAAGTAGATCGATCGCCTGGTTTTTTCCATTCTCATCATTCAAATATTGTGGATTAACGATGTTTAATAGGTTTGCCAATTGTTGAAGCATTCCAGCGGTATGAGTATATTGTAGTCCATCTTTGAATAGATTTTTAAATTCATCTAACATAATTAATTTACCTTTGTTGTTTATGATTTTTTCTTAACATTTTTTTCGAAATCAAATAGGTCTTGCAGTTTCCCGAACCAACCCTTTTCCTTTTTTACTGGCTCTTCCTGTTTTTTCTCAACAAAATTCTTATCGTTTAATGAAGATTCTTCTTGGTAGTAGAATTTTTTTTTCTTTCTCTTTTTTTGGTTCGTTTCTGGTTTTTTTTCTTTTTTCTCTACTTCATCGGGGGTTTTTCTCTCACCAGGTTTATTTTCTGAATGTGGTTTATTTTTTTTACACTCAGCTTCCTTTTTGGGAATAGGTGCACCAAAAAGATCTTTTCCATCATGAGAACCGGTTGAACAACCTGTTAAAATAAACACTAAACAAAAAATTAAAAACTTACACATATTGACTCCTTAAATTTTTTTTATCTATACCAAATACATACATAAAAATATAATTTATGGTAAAGAAAAGATATCATAAAAGGACGCCATGAAAAAATACGTTTATGTTTTCTTTATTGCTTTATTTATTACTTCGGTTGGCTACGCTTGTCTACAAATGGACAAAGTCAAGGCATACATTAAAGAAATGATCCTCGATAGGGTAGAGGGCAATTCTCGCGATGAGCTAAACGGGGAAGCGGGAGACGAAGTTGAGCTTCTACTTGAAGTTTACGACTTTATGGAGCAAGTCGAGCAAGGGGATTAACCAGTGAAATAGAAACCGCATCCGTTCATTTGGCTAGTATTTCCAAAGTTCGAATTTGTCAAGTTACTGAGTCCTGTATCTCCTGAAGATGAACCAAATAATGCTGCTGTTGTAACTCCATTGCCTACGTTAAGCACTACTGTCGGGGCGGTCCCTGGCAATGAACTTAAAAGGGGATAAGCAACATTGCTCCACCCTACTGCACTATTGCCGTTTAAAGGAAACCCTGTAACCGCTGCAATTCCAGTTGAACTACCTTTGCTAGATAAAGTTATATTAAAAGTGTAAAAAACAACATTACCTATTCTTGTATATGAGCCTGATTGAGTTGTGTAAGTGATCCCTGTAGTGCCTCCACCAAAACTAATTCCTGGAGTCCATGAGCCCGCCTGAACGTAATTGGTTAAAAAGTTAGACCCGTCAAAAGTTATCCCCGCCGTAGAACCAGCAGAAGCACCGACACCAAGACCTGAGACTCTAGGGTATCCGGTAAAAGTCGGTAGAGCTGATCCGCCACCACTTTGTAAGACCTGGTTAGCGGCATTATCCGTTACTTGCTGCACCGCTCCTGTTGTCGTAGTGCCCGCCGTGATAATCTCATAGGCTGTTAAAGAAGATTGACCGCTTCCGCCATTAGCCACCGTCAAAGGAGTTAATAGAGACAAAGAACCCATTTGGTTGGCGAATGAAGTCTTTGTGGTGACGTTATTTCCTGAAGATGAACCGTTGTAACTAACTTCATTTAAATTTACCGTTCCTGCGCCTGTCAAAACGTTCGTGTTAGAGCTTGAACATGAGGAATTTGCAATATAAACTTGTGTTCCAGACCCTATTGAAATTGTAGATGCAGACCCAGAGTAAAGAGAACTGTTAAAAATTTCATTTATTCCACTTCCTGCTGTTGTTAATAAAGTAGAATTTAAACTATTATCATTCCATTTACTATTATAACAATTTAAAATTGCAGTTGAGGAAGTTGTCCAAAAAGTACTTAATGTGCTATTAAAAAATTGAACAGAACCTGCTGCAATGGTATTTGTTGTAGCGTCAACGGAAGCAATTAAACATCCCCTGCAAACAACAGCACCCGTAGTTATCGTAAATATTTTATAAGTAGAAGCTGCATATAAACTACATTGGAAAAATACTATAACAAAACTTGCTGCATTAACTGTTATAGAATTGTTATTGCTGGCGTAAAAAGAACAATTATAAAAATTTAAATTTGAAGCATTTGATCCGGTTACATTTAAAAGAAAATTTGAATTTGTTGTAAATCCAATTCCTGAAATGTTAACTACACCATTATATGATGCCGATACAGTTCCAACTATATTTACGTTTCCGGATTTATTTTGATAACCTTCGTCGCATTCATAAGCGCTTAAATTAACGCCTGCTTTTAGTGTGATGTCCTCGGTGTAAGTCCCTGGCCGAATGAAAATAGTATCTCCCGACGATGCAGAAGAGAGCGCTCCCGCTACTGTTGTGTGAGTCCCTTGAGTTGCGTCACTAGAGACAATCCATTTAGCTGACGTGAATGTATTAGTGCTAATTACTTGTTGTGACATTAATTATCCTTAAGTTAAAGTCCAGTTACCCACCCAGTTCTCGGCTCGCCAAATAGTTGATGCGCCTGCTGTAATACATCTTAATTGAATGCAATCACCGACATTCGTAGCCACAGCCGTTCCTGTCACCCCAACGGTTCCAGAAGCTGAACCCATTAAAATTTGCTGATTCGAGTTAGGTGTGATCGTAGCAAGACCGAGCTTCCCAACGATTTTGATAGTGTCGCCCAAGGCTGCTGTTGATGGCAGAGTATAAGTGACGTTAGTGTGATCTGTGACGTAACCCTGATTGACCGCAAGTGTTTGTGTCGCTCCTGTCACGTCTGTCCAGGGCATTCCGCTCGGGTTTGTGTTTGCGATAGTGATTGTGTTAGCTGTAGGGGTGATCGTAATACCTGTGCCGGCTGTCAAAACTGCTGTGCCTAGTTGATTAGACGCTTCTGTCACGACTGTAGCTACTGACCCGACATTCACTGCATCAATACCAGCGATAAAGCACCTGTTTTGTTGACCGTTTCCAGAGCCGTTATTACCAATTCTAATAGTGTTATTATCACCCGAAGTACCTAAAGCCTCACCAATTATGATATTACTAGAGTCTGTTGTAGAATTATTATAACCAGCGCTTTGACCGATAAAAATGTTGTAAGAGCCTGTAGTTGGAGAACCTGGATTTCCGTAAGCAAAAGCACCTATTGCAGTATTATTGACGCCTGTAGTGATCGAAAGACCGCTTTGCATTCCATAGCAACTATTTCTTGAAGAAAGATTGGCATATGCTAAACTATTATATCCGCAAGCAGTATTATATAATCCTGTAGTTTCTGAACTAAGTGCGAAGTATCCTACAGCTGTAGAGTATAAGCTAGATGTTAATTGATAACCTGCGTTAGTACCTATAAGTGTCGAGTATGATCCGACCGTTAATCCTAAACCTGATTGGTAGCCAATTGCGACGTTCCAAAACGCATTATTTTGATTTTTAAGAGCCTGGTAACCGATACCTACCATGCCCCCATTAGTCGCCTCTGTTGATAATGCGGTTGTCCCAATTGCGATGCTCGTACTCTGCGTCTGGTTAGCTGCGAGGGCGTTGAACCCTATGGCTATGTTATCAGTTCCGGACGTGGTTGCCCCTGCTGCGCCTAGTCCATATCCATAGTTGTGAGTTCCAGAAGTGATGGCGCCATTTGACCCTAGAAGCAAGTTTGACAATCCAAAATCGAGAGTTTCAGTTGAAACCGCTCCTGCAAATTTAACCGTAGAGTTGGCAGTTAAAATATTCCAGTTTCCTGCCGTCGGGCTAAGGGGTCCACCGCTGTTCCCTGTGATCGTTTGACCAGCTCCCGATCCGCTTAATGCGATGGTGGTATTTCCTGCAACGCCACTTGCATTTGTAAGGGTGATTCCCGTTCCCGCTTGGAAGGTTCTTCCGAAAAAGGTTGCGGTCCCGTCAAAGACGACATAACCCGCTGTTCCAATATTAAGATCGTTGCTAGCTGCCATTATGTCACCGCCCATGTACCCATTGATGAAATTGTGTGCCAAGTGGCGTCCGCTGTTCTGTAAGCAAGTTCTAAAGTAGAACCCCTTGTATTGCTAACCGCTGTTCCTCCCGCTGCGCTGATATTCGACGAAACTTGAATCATATCGGACCCTTGCGCTTGTACTGTGACGGCGCTAGAGGTATCAGCAAAAATGTAAACTGTAGTTCCTTGAGCAGGAGCGCTCGGCAATGTGGCTGTTAAAGATGCAGTACAGAAATAACCATTTTGAGAAACAGCATTGAAATTAGTTGCTTCATCCGTCCAAGTCATTCCGTCTGTTTTAACAGTAATTATAATTTCATTTGATGCACCTAAAGAAGTCGTTACACCAATTCCACCATGGACTTCTAAAACATTTCCAGAAGGAACCGCTGTTCCTACATCTAAAACATAAGAGGTTGCTACTGATGGAGGAATAGGCGTGGAAGAAGGATTTAATTTTCCGGATTGTGACATTATTTCCCTCTTTTAATTTGGTTGTGCATAAACGACTTCAATGTAAACATTTCCAGTTGTTGGGGCAGAACCATATCTGACACTCCATTGCGTACCGATAGGAAGCACAAAATCATCCATATTTACAGGCCTATGGTTAGTTGTCAGATCTAATAATTTGAAACTTCCAGCAGGTACAATTATTTGATCTGTAGTTCCATTCATGCTAAAGAACAAATCTTTATCTGTTGTATTAGTAAAACAAATAAGCCTAGCTTGATAGGAAAAAGGAGTTCCTACAGGGGTATAGCTACCAGTTATGCTACCGAATGCAATACTTCTAAGAGTGTCAACTTGAACCTTGTTTGTAAAAGACATAATTACCTATTAGCTAAAAGTTAAACCAGTTGTTCCAGTTCCTCCGACAACGATGAATTCCACGTTGGCTACAGTACACATAAGAACAACAGAGGTAGATTTAGCACCGGCTAATGTTCCTGTGGCTCCACTAGTAGTATGGTTAGTATTTAGCCAAATCTCTTGTCCAGTTGCTTGAGTGATAATCCATCCTGATGTATTTGCTTGAGCCCCAGCTATTAAGAACATATCTCCTACGGCAGCAGTTGCTGGAAGAGCAAAAGAAGTTTGGGCTGCTTGAGTTACTACGTAAGAGTTTTGAGCAACTAATGTTCCCCCTGTGGAGGCGGCATTTATGTTATAGCCACCAGACTTCAAATCTATTGCTAAAGAATGAGCACCACTTGTGAAATTTACACCTGTTGAGGTTGTCAATGTTCCGAAAGCGGGATCTGCTCCTGTTGAACCAATTAATAGTTGTCCGTTTGTTGCAGCTGCTGTTGCAACAATAGAACCTGTGCCTTCGCCAATTAACACGCCGTGTGCCGTATAAGTAGCCGGCGTATATGGACCGATCAAGGATAAAGTTACTGCTCCAGTTGTTGGACTTGCTAAAATCTGATTTGCAGTCCCTGTTACAGATAGGACATCTCCCGACCCAGTTGCAATTTCAACCCAATTTCCACCGCCTCCATACAGGTAAAAAGCTGTAGGAGAAGTAGGAGGTGTAAATACTAGCTGTCCAATTTCATAGTTTGTTTGGTTGCTCGTGGGTGGATTTTGGAAAGGAAGTGGTGGTGGTAATACAGGTATTAAAGCCTGCCCAATTCCGTAAACTTGAAACATTTTGGACATATATATTCTCCTTTTGCGTTTAAAATTGAAATTTGCTGCATAAAAATTACCTAAGTCAACTAATTTATTTATTTCTAGATCGTGTTGACTTTTAAGATGCAGCGTTGCACAATGTGATCTTACATAACCAAAAGGAATTAAGAATTATGTCTGTGAATTTTATGACGGTAGAGCAATTTGCAGAACGCATGAAAATCAGCGCTGTAAGTGTAAGAAGGTCTATTCAGCAAGGAAAGATATTTGCTACACGCCCAAGCATGGGAAAACGAGCTCCTTATAGAATTGCTGAATCAGAGCTTGAGAGATTGCACTTGCAGTGTATGTGCGAAAATAAAAACCAGGTGAAATGATGACTGATAGATATAATTATTTGGTCGTAGGATTAGAAAAAGAAATTCGAAGTGATGATGCGGTAAGTCTGATTGAAGCAATAAAAATGTTAAAAGGGGTTATGAATGTTAAGGCAAACGTGTCAAATGCAGATGATTGGATAGCCAAAGAAACGGCAAGAAATGATCTTATTAAGAAATTATGGGATGTTCTAAGGTGAAGTAATGAAAAAAAATAAGATTTGAAAACTAATTTAGTAGATTTTAGTAGGTTGTATGAATGAAGAGTCTGTGAATAAGGTGTTTATTAATGATAGGCACTTCGTAATAACAATACCATTATTATGTTTTATAATAGATAAGATTTGTAGGATTTATTTTGGATAAAGAACAACAAAAAATTTTAGACGAGCATCTTTCAAAAGAATTTAAAAAACTTGCTGATAACTTTGAGTACAAACTTAAAGAAATTATGTCTATAACGAATGATGCAGAAGCTATACATATACTTAATTTAACACTGAAGGTAATTCATGGAAGATTCAATTAAGAGCGTTTGGAAGTGCTGTAAAAAACAACCTCCGGAAACAGGAAAGAAGGTTTTGTGTTTTAAGGAAGGGGATTTGTATGTCGCTTTTAGATTAGGAAATTATTATATTCCAATGCCATTTGCTGACCATTATTTCTCAAGAGATCTTTCATTTCCTGAAACTTGGAGCGAGATAGATTTTCCTCAAGGAATTACTGGTCATACAACGGTAGCAGTGGATCAAGATAACTACAAAAATCTTATGACGTTATCTGAGCTAGAAGTTGATTATCCTGAAGACTTTAAAATTTTTTCTGAGATGTTGATAGGAAGTCTTGGGACTCTTAAAAGAAATGTTAAAACCTGCTTTAAAAGGTTATGAAGGTGAAATGTCTCCTTGGGCCACATCGAGTTCACAAGGCTGTACCTTTTGGAAAAAGGGAAAATGCGAGCTTCATTCTTTAGGATTGAAACCCACACAAGCTAAATTAGTAATTCATGACCAACCACTAGAAGAACACATACAGATTGCTAAGTTCATAGAGGAATCCTGGGAGTCTGAAAAAGCTGAAAAAGTTATAGAAAAATGGAAAGAGATAAATGAGTAAGAATTTTTATCCGTATAAGACAATTAGAGGAAAAAAAAACACAGTACATCGTCACGTCATGGAAGAACATCTTGGTAGACCTCTTGAACATCATGAGCATGTTTACCATATCAATGGGGATTCAAGAGACAATACATTAGAAAATTTGATCATCATAATTAAAAATTACAATAGGAGTAAATAATATGGTTATTTTACAGGTTTTTGGGGCTGTTCTTTTTTTTCTTTGGTTGGAGAGGAATGTGTTTTAATAAGTTCCTGAGCAAGAATAGCTGCTTGCTGAGGAGAATTATTTTTAGCAGCGATAATGATACGCTCCATTATATTTTGCGATTCAGGGTCAATCAAAAGTTTTGTGGAAAGTCTCTTAGCTGCGTCTAATCCTATAACAGCGGCCAATGTTTTATAATCCCCGCTAAACATAGCGCGCACTCCTTCGAGGAGTTTTAGTGATTGAATGGTTTTATCGTTCTTTGGAATCTGTTTTATTAATGATTCGATAGCCTGTGCACCTTCGCTGATTGCCTTGATATTCTTAACTTGCTCAGGCCCTAAGACTTTCTTGGCAAGTTCATGATTCTGCGGATCATTAAGAATAGAAGTTAGCTTTTTGAAATTCATTCCATCGACATTCTGCGTTTTTTCAATGGTTTGCATTAAATCTCTAGCGTTAAGCCAATGTTTCCATGTTTTATTTGTCGCATCAAAATATTTTCCGAATTTTTCCGCTTCACGTCCAGATTCTGCAAAAGATCCCTTAATTCCTCTTTGAACTAATCCCAATATATGTTCTTTTGTTTTTGGATCTGTCCAATTTCCAGATTTACCTAGCTTTCGATAAAAACTTGTTAAGAAATCCGCTGTTTGTGATTTATCTACTTTTTCCAAACCCTCTTTAAGAAATCCTATAAATTCTTTTTCCTCTGGAAGTAAAGCAGATTTTTCCATATATTCGATGGATTGTTCTATTGACTTTCTGAAGGGCTCTTTATTGCTTATAGGAACACTGGCGGCTACTTCTTCCATTGATTGATAAACATTTTTAGCTTGTTTTTCAAGATATGGTAAACCACCTTCAGCATATCCAGGTAAACCCTTTTTTATTTCCCCTTTGAAAAGTTCTTCGCTATTTTTAACTCCTTTCTGAATTGCATTCTCTGCCTCAGGAGTAAGTGCTGCATATTTCTTAAGAATCTTTCTTTCTTCAAGAGCACTTTTTGCTAAGGTGATGTCTTTCTCTGTGTAGCCAGCTTTTCTTAAATCTTTAATCACCTGCTCAACTTCTTTACTTTTTGAAGTAATAGGAACGTTTGATTTAGGAGCAAATTTAAGTCCTGCAATAATTTCTACAGCAGCTTGTGCCCAAGGGGGTGCTCCAAGTTCTTCAAGTGTCTGACCTGCAATACCCGCTGCGATTGGCGCTGCAATTCCTCCCCCTCCAAATGCTACTCCACCGCCTCCTAGCTTTCCAATCCTACGCCCATAACGACCTGCCGCTGTTTTTGGCTCAGATACTAATCCAAGATCCTTTCCAAATTCTTCCACATTTTGAGAGCTAGGTAATTTGGAATGTCTAGGAGCAATATCCTCATCTGACAATTCCATGAGTTCCCCAACAGATGGTACTTCATTATTACCAAGCTTCTCTAAGACATCAAATTCTCGATTGTACTTAGCTTTCTCTCCTGGAAGGGTTTCTTTTGCTTGTAGACCGAATAAGTCAAGAATATCACCATAAGTACCTAGAGCACCAATTCCAAAGCCTTGAGCAGCTTGCGTTCCGAAATCTGAGGCATAGACACCTACCCCCATTTCTTTAGGTTTTGAAGGAGCGTTGAAATATTTGAGAACTTCTTCAGGAGTATAACCAGCTTCTTGAGCTTTTTCCATTTTCTGACCAAAAGAAGGATCTTTTTTTCCGAGGAATTGCATGATTTCCTCATCGGAATATCCGGCAGATCTAGCTTGTTGATATTTCTCTTGATAACTCATTTAAAAATCTCATCTAAGGGAGGGCGCTCTTGTTTACTTGATTCCCGTTCTCCGATCACTTTTTTATTTGAAACTTGAGTGTATTTTCCCCACAATTCTTCAGTTTGTTTTTTGACAATATCTTCAGCTATTTGTTGTGCTTGAAGAGGTGAAATTTCTGAAGGTTTATAGGTTCGATAAACTTCGTCCATAGCCTGAGAATATAATAAATTAAGGTCATTAACAATTTGAAGATCTTTGATAATCGCTTCCCTAGATTCAGGAGAATCTGCTAAACCTGGAAATCCCTCTAAATAAGTAGCAGCATCAAAGTTTGTTACTCTAGAACCAAAAGTGTCTTTAGCATTTCTTAATTGTCTTACAATGATTTTGCCAAATTGTCTTTCTTCGGGAGTTGCCGCAGCTGGGAATATAATATCCCCAGTCTTTGGGTTAATATTCCATTTTGATAGTCCAGTACTTATGTAAGGATTCAATTCTTGTAGTTTATTAAAAGAGTATTTATCTTCTTCAAGGTTTCTTTTCCTTGTTAGATTTTCATTAAAATCTTTTAAGTTGTTCTGAGAGTTTTCTTTTTTCAATTCAGCTCTTTCTTTTAAGGTCAGACCTTCTACTTTTTCAGGAAGAGGGAATTGGAATTCAGGATTAATCTCTGAAAACCTACCAGAATCTTCATTCTGGGTAAAAGGTTCAGATTTAGGAATGTCTCTAAAACGATTTATTAAATCATTTGCTCCTTGGATAGCGTAAGTTTGACCGGTTCCTTTTTCTGAGGAACGAATGATATCCGATTGATTTTTTGCAATCGCTGGAGGAACACCAGCGTCAACCATAGTATCATAAAGACCGTTAGCAACTCTGTTAGATCGAGAGAAATCTCCGATTTTTAATTGTATATCTGGTGGTAATCCTTCTAGTACTTCTTCAGGAATTTCTTGATTTTTTTGTATATATCCAAAGGCTTTTGATAACTTATTTTTTGTTTTTTCCTGTTGCTCTTGCTGATCAATCTGCATTCTTTGCTGGAGTATTTCTTGCCCCTTCTCTCCGTAAGGACTCAGAGCAGAACGAAGCGCTTCCATTTTCTGTGATTGAGGAGCCCCTTCCAAAGCCTTATCATGGAGAACGCTATCAAGGCTACGATTGGCAAAGAAAGTATTAAGGCCATTTCCAATACCCTGGCCTAAACTCATACCAAGCATTTCGGATAGTTTATTTCGAGGATCTCTTGTTTCAATGACTTGAACCATTATGCTATTCCGCCTCCTTGAAGTTTTTTAAATAGACTGTTGATCCCTCCACTAATCCCGTTCCCAAGAGCATTACCGATTGGATCTGCCGCTTTCGATAGAATACCCGTTAAGAAATTAGGAATCACTCCAGAAGAACCCTCTTGTTTATTATAAGCAAATGGACTGTATTGAAGTCCTGTTTGGGAAAGATTTTGAAATTGTCCTTGCTGACGTCCGGCGGCCTGACCCTGTAATTGAGAAAATAATTGAGCTAAGTTTGATTGAAGACCTGCGGAAGCCCCTCCCAAAGCTTGTCCGAATCCACTTGATGAAAGCGCTCCAGCTCCAGCAAATCTTTCTGCAATTTGTGGAAGAATTTGCTCATCAAATTGTTGTAAATAAGGTGCTGAAAATTTATTGAATGCTTCTGAACCTGGACCTAATAAATTTTGATCGTATTGATTTGCTAAATTTAACCCTCCCCCTTGCTGTATCATTTGTTGAAGCATTGAAATTATATCGTTGCCTCCAAATTGCATTTGTTGATTCGTTCCCGTAGCTACTTTTTCTAGTTTGTCAGGGCTTCCAAAAAGCCAGTCACTAAAACTTGCCATAATTCACCTAATTTTTTAAATACTCCATGACCCATACGCACCAAGTCAGAGCGTTACCCGTATTGTTTTGAATAATAATAGTATTTGTCGAGGATTGATATCTTACATAGAGATCAGGATCGTTTAGAAAATAAGACAATCCCCCTGTATCTACAG
The DNA here is from genome assembly GCA_964462165.1 of uncultured Nitrosopumilaceae archaeon. Classification (GTDB taxonomy): domain Archaea; phylum Thermoproteota; class Nitrososphaeria; order Nitrososphaerales; family Nitrosopumilaceae; genus Nitrosotalea. Next base: position 11,525 of record CAYWWR010000004.1, on the reverse strand, counting down.
CTCCACCAAATCCTTGAACAGGATAAAGGTAGCCATTAATGATCTTAGGCTGAGTTGATGACGACAAAACAAGAGGTGTGCTACCTGTAGGAATGTTTCCACCATTTAGAAAAACTAAATCAACTGTAATCCTATAAGCATTACGATTCTGTTGAGGTTTTCCAATCTGATACCATTGTTCAAAATTTGCTGTTTCCTGGAGGAGGTAAAGACCGCTTTCTTTTGTGTTTACCGCATTCGCCACTCTACGAAGGTAAAGCATTAGAATATTGTCAAAACCCTTGTCATTTGGATTCACATCCAGAGAAACGGGAAGTTGATTAGTATTGAGAGAAGCGTCGCTTGAAAATGTCATTAATTGATTATCCTTCCACCTGGCCTAAACCAAATATTCATAGCATTCAATTCCATAGGGGTTTGATGAGTGACGAGTTGATTCATCAGATTATCGTCATAAGTCATACCTATTCGCATGTACTGACCAAATTGAGTGCTATAGAAGCGATACCAAGCGTATTGAGACCCAGGTATATAGGTTTGACCGTTTGTTGGGACGGTGTTCCACACACCGCCATTAGAATACGCGCTGAACCCAGACGAATCTGTATTGTCCAGCGTAAAATTGTTCGCATCTACAACTGTTATTGTGTAAATAGCGGAGTTGAGTTGCGTCATTCCTTGAACATTAGCAATATAAATTTGAGTGCCAGAGATTAGACTATGATTTGGACTTGTTATCTGACACGGGTTTGCCTTTGTTGCAAAGGTTATGAAACGAGAGTTTTGAGAGGAGTTATTCAAAAATGAGTTTACAACAGCATCATTTCCAGCAATCAAATTTGCCTGCTCTCCTAGGTAAGAGTTTACAAAAAGTTGAATCGTTGTAGCTTGTATTGCCCGAGATTGAGGGTTTGAATCCATTTGGAAATCAATATAGGAAAGCTTGAATTGCTTTCCTTCTGCTTGGAAAGGATTGAAATCCTTTCCCTGGATATTCATTTTAGGTAAAAGGGTTACCCGTCCCCCTCCAATATACGTGGCTGTTGATGTTTTATGAATAGCTGAATAGTTTTGAAATTGAAAATTCCATGTGGATAAAGTGACTGTATTTGCATCAACTACTGTTACGTTGTAAATTATGTTATTGAATCCTGGATCTGTACCAACCCATAACATGCCTGTGATATAAATCAACTCACTATTAGATAAATTGTGGTTAGGAATAGTAATCCGTGTGGGATTTTGTGTAAAGTCAACGGCAGTGATCGCCATAGTGTTGGCATAAAGAATAGTAGAAGACTGTTGTGTTGCCGCATCAGGGTTCTGATAGAGGTTTATAAAGCCTTGCTGTGTTCCTAAAGTTACATAGTCAACATATTGTTGATCATCAACGTTATCCCAAGTTACTGTGCTATCCCAAGAAGTTGTTAAGCTATCCCAGGTTATGCTGAATTGAAATTGAGCTGTTCCAAAACAAGTAACTGTATCTCTAAATTTTGCCCAAGTGTTATTTCTATAGTTAAAAACAAGTACTGTATTAGGAAAACTTTGATTTATTGAAGCGTCCGAAGAATCTACATAATTCCAATAAACCAATTCCTTTTCAAAATCTCTGACCCCGTGAACAAAATTAGGAGCGTTATTTTGGATTTCAAAACTGAAAACTTGCTCAGGTATTTGCTCATCTAATCGTGAAACTCCATTTGCTGCTGCTTGTATGACACCCCGATCACTTACCGCCATGACCCCTTGGTCAAAAACGATTGGGCTATAAGGGCTAACAGCACCAAAATCTGAAGAAATTCTTTCCCAAATAAAAGGTAGTCCATATTCACCTATATATCTAAGTTGCCATGTTGAATATTCAAAAAAAACGATAAGGGTGTTTCTAAAGAAGGCTGCGCTAACGATAGCTTCATTGGTAGGGGCATCTAAAAACCCTCCTCGACCGAAAAGATCAGATCTCCACCCATTCACTTGATCTGTGGGGTCACCGATTTGGCTAAACCGGCATCTTGCATAATAATTAAGAGCAACAGAGGCATCCAAAACACCTGCGTTTTTTCGACCTTCCCATGTATTTAATGCTAATAATCTTCCGTAATAAGGTATAACTATAAGAGCTTGATAAAGATAGTTAGGTACAGAATCTAATTGGGGTTGTAAATCAGTCCATGTAGAATTATTGTAATATCTTATTGGATCGTATGGTGTAGAAGCTCCAGCAGTTATATTATTATTTGTGGTGAAAAAGTACCTTAAATTAGGTGTTGCACCTTGATAATTAGCCGCCCAAAAGAAGTCTGTGTTATTTCCTGACCATGTTTCTCCAGGAACAAGTTCTTGAAAACCATTGACATATTGATAGGCGTATTTGGTGTCAAAAAAAACCGTAGAATCTATTCCAATAGAAGCCACATCTCTTTTTAATATTCCCATAACAGGAAGGGCTGGGTAATAGTTCATTGTGACTGTTGTTGCGTGACCAGCTCCAACTGTCGTCGTAAGTGTAACGGAACCCGTCAAGTAATTAATTGTTCCTGAGTTGCCACCTGTCGAATTAGTTAAAATTCCATTTCCTTGATCTACAAAAGGGGTTGCTAAAGTAGCAATACTTATCCTTACACTTCCTTCTGCGATTTCAGCGTAGGTTTCTGGCGTGATTGAAAGAGTTGTATAAAGATTAAACGTCCAAGGCGATGCTGAGCTATTTCCTATTGCAACATTAGTAAAAACTCTTGATAAACGACCAACAGGAACCTCGCCATCCCTTTTTTTCGTTCTTTCTCGCCATACATAAGCATTTTCAAGACTTGAGTATGCTTCATTGGCTAGTAGAGCAGGCTTCCTATCTTGTGTAAGCCCCCCTCCTGGATACCCACCAATTGTTACTTGTAGGAATCCAGTCATTTCATTTACCTATAGCAAACCAATAAAGATTTTGACCATTAGCATTACTTGAAACCCAAGTAAATCCTGAAGTAGTTAAAGATCCTTCTAATATATTATAAACAGTAGTAATTTGAGGAGGTGGAGAAACAGCTGCATTATTGGATGAAGATAATTGAACATTAAAAACATAATTTGGAAACTTTACATTACCGTTAGCAGTAAAATCTATACCTCCTGTTGTGCCAGTAGTTTTTTTTATACCCCATTGCAATAAAACACCACCCACCCATTGAAATCCGCAATTGGTTACGTTGGATGTGCTTGCTCCAGTTAATTGAGATAAACCCCCCATGCCAGTCAAACAATAAAGCTGTGTATCCATATTTGACGGGATATTTGGTACAGCAACGCCATTGACAACCAAATTATTTGGCTGTCCACAAAATAACTGATTATATCCTGTCACTGTGGATACACTTGTTTGTGGCACTTGATGGATAATAGTATGATAACCAGCTGGCTGCATACCTGGACCATTGTTATTTACATGATCTACTGCTAATGTTAAAAAAGTACCATCTAAGTTATTTCTAATAATAGACTTAGTTTGACCAAGTGTTGAACCATCTGGTGGGTAACCTTGGGTATATGCTGGAATAGACATTTTTCCTCCTAGCTCACGCAGACAGTTGGTATTGGTTGCACAGCCTTAGGGTTGTACAACTTCTTTAAAGACTCTTTACTCAGTTTTGCTTTTGCAGGAGAAAGAGGTTTTTTAAGCCTTTTCTCTTTTCCCTTAATGACAGCCATTTTTTATCCTGTTGTGTGCCGCCCGACAAATGGACCCCCTCCCATAGGGATAGGTTTATCAGGCAGTGATTTTAGTTTTTTCTTTTTATCAATCGGTTTTAACGGGCTTTTCTTCTTCTTCATCTTCACCCAAAAGTTCGAGTATGTTTCTAACTAAAGCTAAAGCAATAGGTCTGATTAAAATAATTTGTGAGGTAATTTCCCCATCATCTTCTTCTGTAATAACAACAGCTTCACCATCATTTATTTCTTCGAGAAGAATGACAATATCATCACTTATTTCTATCTCTTTCATATGCTCCCAAAGTTTGTTAATCCACCGCCTGAACCATAGTTATATGTGAGCTGATCGGTGTAAATTGTTGATATTCTTTCCTGACCTATCTGAGCGTAAGTTCTTGTCTCTATGATGTCGTAACGCTCTTTGAGCATCTTGTCTATAAACACAACCCCATCAGAATCAAGGCGCTCTTCAAATATCTTCTTAGCAGCTCCTACTGCTAGGATTTCCCACCACTCAGAAAGCTCTGGGCTTCCAGTTTGGTCAGCCGCTATGAGAGCTTGAATTGGTTGACGATAGCATGTTAATTCGATGGTATAACCAGCATCGGGGCATGGTGAAAGTGTAAACTGGTTCTGATAAAACATGATCGCAAGAGGAATTTGAAACTGCTTGGGATTATATTGAATTTGAATCGGCGTACCTTCGGGAATTGCTTGAGCGAAAGTTAATCCTGTAATCTGACCAGTTTGATAATTAATGGTCGCATTCCCTGGCTGGGTTGGAGTAGTAGAGGCGTATTGACGGTAGTAGGTCCAGCCATATTGTTGATCCCCATTATTCGATGTCTGGAAAATTTGAATCAGATTGCCCTGGCCATCATCCGTTACATTTTGAGTCTGACCTATGCCATTTGCTCCAATAACGTTTGCAGTGATAAGAACGTTTTGAACTCTGCTTTGAGGGAAGAATAGGCTTGGACTTAATTGCGGGCCTGGATCATTATTTACGCTAGGAATCAATGGGGCCGCTGTGGTGAAGCCGTTGTATGGTGACGAGTACCAAGACCCTCCTGAAGTATAAGAGGTATAGAGAGTAGAATTTACGCCTAAAGAAAAGCTATTTGCGTTTATGACAGCGATTGTGTAGGAATTACCATTGACCTGGGTCATACCGCTAACATTATTTAAAATGACGGTAGTGCCAGAAACTAGACCATGATTTGCGGAAGTGACAACTGCGTTTGTAGCTTGGGTAATGTTGGTTATAGTTCCTGTCTGAGAACCAGTAGTACCGTCACCACTTGCAAAAGTGGTGAATTGTTGCCAATTATAGTTTACTCCATAAAAATTCCAGGGGTCAGTAAAGAGCTTGATTTCTCGTTTAGAGCAGTAACAAGGGGAGTTGACAGTCGTGTAAAGCTCGCTATTGAAGGGGTAGACATCTTGCCCGACATTAGTCGTGAAAGTATAGATATCCTTAAGCTTTAAAGACCTGAATTTAGCCGGCAAATCATAGGCATAAAAGCTATGCATTTGCTGAACGATATATTCATCCGTCACTTGAAACGAATTCGTAGAACCCGTAAGCTTTCGCGACTTTGTAATAGCGTTAGCTAGTGTCGGAAACAAAGGATAGGTTGGGATAAATGTGTTCATACTACCGGCTCGTTGTCAAATGCATCTTCTAATGTGACCGTCGTAGTTCCTTGAATCACTCCAGAACCTGCTGGTACAGCGACACAAGGCACTTGTGGGTCTTGAACATATATAAAGGGATAAAAATTAGCCGTGTCTAGTGCAATCGTCACAGTTGTCGAGGTAATAGATAAAATTTGAGCTTTCTGGTTATTAAGCTGTATCATCCCGTTAGGTTGAGGGACGCGAAAGCTTATCCATTCAGCCACAGTAAAATTATGATTACCCGAAAAAGTGACGATTGCAGGATTTGCTTGGGTAATATTCGTTATATACTGCAAATTAGGAATAAAATTAGCCCCAAAAGGGGGCCCATAATTTGAGTTGTAAGTAGCACTCATAGCACGCTAGTTGGGGTAAATCTAACTCTCGAAACCGTCTCATAACTTCTAAGAGGTTTTTGTCCACTAGAAGGCAATTCCATTGAGTATCGTCTTATCTTTTTCTTTGTGTTGTTCAAATGCTTGATAATACCCATAGGAAGATCGCAAATCTCGCCGTGAATCATCTTAATCATTTGAATCGGTTCTCCTGGATATTTCCTATAAGCAAACTCCAACCAGCCGCCTTGTGCATCTAGGAATTCAAACATTCCTTCGACGATCTTATCGTCTTCCTTGCGCATTTTTTTAATTAACTCTTCCCTCTCAATTTGAGGCAAAGTGTTCTTTTGCTTCTTGTTTAATTCTCTGACTTCCATTTTAAATCCTTTGTTTAAAGGGAGGGGATTTTTCCCCTCCCTAATTTTTATGCGTTAGTGATTCCGTTGACGAAATCCGCTTTGAATGCCATGACAACCATGTTGGCATTAGCAACTCCTACAGCATTCAAACCAATATTCATGATGTATTGCGATCTGTTGTCGAATGCATCAGCAAGGTTTGTTCCTGGAGGGGATGCAGGAATAGTTGCGCTTCCATTAAGAGGCACAACGCCTGATCCAGCAGGCATACATACAGCTGGAGACGCTCCACCTGCGAAGGCAGCAGATGTTGGGAATTGAAACGCTGTAAACCCAGTTGTGTCTACATCGATAGTGATCGAAGAAACAGTGGCTGAGTTTGTCACACTCAAAACCCTAGCAGCACCAGATGGATTAGATGTAAGAGATCCGCTTCCCGACTTAGCTGTTAAATTGCTCAGCTGAGTCATGCCGTAGGGCGTTGGGATTTGGAAGTCAACAAGTTCCCCTGGGGTGTAAGGATTCTGCCTGAAGAAGTACACAACCGCTTGAGTTGCTTGCGTAATGTAAGCTACTGGCAATGTGTTAGGAAGGAACTGACCTGGATATACCTTTTGGTAGAAACCAGTTGTTCCGTTAGCGACTACCAAACCTGCGGTAACAGCTGAAGCAGCATAACCAAGCGTAATACTTGTGTTTGTCGTAATAGCTGTGATTTGATAGAGGTTCGATCCACTCATTTGCAGTGCGCCAGTTACGTTGATAAGACGTACTGTGTCACCGACGTTCAGACCTGAAGTGTTACCTGTCGAAACGACAAATGTGGTTCCGTTAACCGCAGTAATCGCAACTTTTGTAAAAGTTGGAGGACTTGCTTGGTTAATGAAAGTGAAACCTCCAGAAGTTCCTTGTTCTGAATATAAGTTTACAGTTCCAGCAGAAACGCTAGTTTGACCGAGACCTAAATAAGAACCTTGTGCCATATTAGCACTGAACCATTCCGCGTACACAGGGTTAGCAGCAGTAGAAGCCAAACCCCAGTTGGTTACATCCTTGACGAAAACCCAGTCGGGTTTTGCAGTCATAGGAATATTAACGGCAACAGGAGTTGCTGGGTTGGTGTAAGACCAAGACCCAATAAATGAAAATGGTAACATATTCTAACTCCTATATTCCTGTTGATCTGAGGTTTTGAACCCAAAGATCGTTTGTGATGCACTGACCTTGATAAAATGAGCAACCGGCTGTATGTCTCAACATACATGGATCATTATTGTATCCAGGCGGAAGGTAGATAAAGCGAGCTTTACCACCTGCTTGCCAAACAACTTTGTAGGCTTCTTTAGCAGCTACGAAGCAGTTAGCGACATCATTTCCAAGCATAGAAGCATTTGGAGAGACAGAACCTTGCTCGGAAGCAAAGAAACGAACGTTGTTCGCTCCGCCAATCTCAACACTCAATGTTTGAGAAATGTTCGGGTACTGGAATTTCTTGATAAAACCAGTCATGTTGTACAGAACTGGGATCATTCTAGTCGTCAACATGCACCCATAGGCGTCACCGATTGGACTTGTTCCAAATTTCAAGTCAGCTTCGACAATGTTTGTGATATACTCACCACTGTTGTTTTGAAGAACAGTAAAGACGTCGTCCACATCCGAGATAGTCATCTCAGTCGGGATATCTCCGTTAGTCCCTCCGACACAGTTGATAATGGAAGCAGAGCTTTCCAAATTATCTCTCTGGAGGGCATCCTGAGTTTCTCTTAAGCTTTGTCCAAGTCGTGCAGCCGCACTATTAAGCACGGGGTCTTCGTTGGTGATAGTGACCTGTCTTGTGAGTACAATGTAAGTGGCGTAAACCCTTACACGGCAGTCCACATCAACTCGGTTAAGTTGTTGTGGTGGTGGGTTATTTTGGCCATCATCGAGAGGCACTTCGAACAGGTCTAGCCTGTCATAACGTGACTGACGATCGATAAAGCCTTGATTGTCTGGCAACTCAACTGGTGTAGCAAACAACTGGTGAATCAAGTTGTGCTCTGGAGTTGACAGCAATTTTGCGTTGTACCTCTGTTGAATTTGCGGAGGCAACGATGCTATTGATACTGACATAATTTATGTTCCCTTGAGCTTTTAGCTCATTTCAGGAACCGAGCTCGCTAGGGCTGCATATCCATGCATTTCACGATAAAGATCTTTCTTCATAGCATCAGTGAGCTTGAAAGCTTGGGCTATTGGGCGTTTATCAAAAGCCATTGGAGACTGTACCGACTTCTCTGACTTTTCGATCGCCTTATCTAATTCCTTCTCTCTTCGCACATCTTTTGCTGAATCCGATATCTTCATCGCTTTGATGTATTTGTAGCTTTGGACTCCGATTTTGTACGGGTCTTTTGACTCGGCAATCGTCGCCGCCAACTCTGGCTCCCTTTCTTCTAAAATTGATAAAGTTTCAGGATTGACGACCTCGGAGAAATCTGCATATTGACGATTCAAACGATCCATAAATTGATCTTGATGTTGCTTTTGAAGGGCTTTTTGCACTTCTTGGCGTACGAGTTCTTCGGTGTTTTTGAGAACCTTCTGAGTATTTTTCTCAGCTAGCTTCTTCACCTTTCCTAAAGGAATGAACTCTTCATCTCCCATCTTATCAAACTCATCGATCTCTTGACGCACAGGCTGCTGACTATTGACAAGCTGGGCTTGCATAATCTGCATCTGTACTTCTCGAAATTGCTTCAGTTCTTTTTCGAGTTCGGCATTCTTAAGACGCATCGCCTTCAAGTGCTGATTAGTTACTGGCTCTTGAGATGCTTGCGTCTCTTTCACTTCATTGACTTGTTGTTCGACCTGAGTTGCTAACTCTTGAACTTCGCTATTTTGGTTTTGAATCTCAGTCATGAATTTCCTCTTTTTTGGTGGTTGGCTAAGTCCACATTACGCCGCGATGGTTGGCTAATCCATCTTTTGTACGCCTTAAATTGACTTTGTTAAATAAAAATATTATAAGTCAAACAAAAGTGAGGTAAAATGATTTGCAATAAATGTAAAATCGACAAAGTTGAAAAAGATTTTATAAATAATCAGGAATTTTGTTACCAATGTGTTTATCAGATAAAACTACAAAAAAACACAGAAAAACGAATAAAAAAAATTCCAAACTGTCGAATATGTGACAAAGAAATATTTCATTCAATTAATCAAATAGGAAGACAAAGATCAGTTTTTTGCTCTCCTGAATGTGCAAAAAAAGGCCATCAAAAATTAATTAAAGAGTATTGGACACGTAAAATTCGTGAAGTATCCTATCCATACCAAAAACAAACAGAGGAATAAAAAATGAGTAATCAATCCAAAATTGATCCCACAAGAAATACCGTCGGATCAATTTATCGAGACGCGCAAATAAACGGAGAGCGTGGAGTAGTCATTGGAGATGTAAACCATGAAATCACAAAAGACTTGGTGAAAGATATCAATGAGGCTATTGAACAGGGAACAAAAGAAATGGAGGGTAAACCGTTTTATCTTGCTATCTACGAAAAATACGATCTAATGCTGAAGCGAGGGCTAGTGAGGATTCGCAAAATAACGAAATATCGTCCCTATCCAGAGCAAGATATGATGTGTTTCCATGTTTATCCTGGAGGTGACGTTTATTTTTGCTGGGAATTGCCTCACAGATCTCAAATGATGAATATTTTGCAGTGTCCTGATCTATTTGATCGTAGTCGCGTGGATATGATTAAAAGATGGGAAAACCTTCAACTTGAATACTTTGGATTTAAGAAAGATGAAGAAGGGAATTGGGTTGAAAACGAACTTTATCGAGGGGATCAATTGATAGGTTCTCCTGATGGACAGAAAAATGTAAAAATTTTATTGACCTAATTTTCATAAAAAAAAGGGAGTTAGACGTTTTAAGTCTTCCTCCCCACCGTGCAGGCAAGCCCATAAATGTAAATCTGCTTTACACCTTTGGAGTATGCAAAGTAAGCGTCATTTTATCCTGACGCATTCTTAAATTTTCCATATCGCGCATTGTATGCTCAGGTTCTCTTCGTAGTTGCTCAGAATACTGTTCATCCATACGAATTGGCCCTTTTTGCACTTCTACGGAATAAGGCTTAGAATTTCCTCTTTTGGACATATTTTCTCCTATTAAGAATATCTGCCTTTATAAGACTGCTTATTGAGATCTTTCGACATACCCGATTGACGAGCATCTTGTCTCTCAACATATTCTGTAGTCTTGCTAAATCCACGTTCAGCAAAATCTTTCTCAGGCTTTTGATAGTTCTCCACAGTAGGTTTCATATCCCCCTGTGTGTAACCTGCCTTCGACATTTTCTCTTTCATGATAACACCTTGTTATTCTGGTTTAACTTTATTTTCATGCAACATTTTGATTATTTGCAACCACTTCCTTTTCAGGATTTGCAGCAGGGCTTAAAGAGTTAAGGATTTCGACCTGTTGCATCAAATGGTCTAAATCCATACCTTTAAGCTCTTTAAGCGCCTTGACGACATTAAGCAAGCTTGCCGTATCCTCTTGATGAGCTCGACGGAGCTTGTCTTGAGCAACTGCTGCATCCGTTTGGATTTTAGCCACGCGCTCTTTAGCTAGCCCTTCTTGACTATGGGCGTAAGCTACTTTTGTCATGTTGTCAATTTGCATTTGCTGCATCTGTAACTCTTCCATCTTCTGTTTCTGTTCCTGCTGAGCCTTCTGAGAAGCCATAACTTTTTCGATGATTCTGTCTTTGTTTTGTATGGTCAAACACTCGAGGATTTCATCCGGTGGCGTTAAATCAGGATAGAGGGTCTGGAAATGTAACAGCTGAGCGAGCTCTAATTGTTGTTGACTTTCAGTAAGAGCGGCTTGCACGACCTTGCAACCATACTTAAAGAAAATCTTGCTATCAAACTCGGCTGTTGGCTCTTCACCAATAACTTGTCGGACTTTTCCATAAGTCCAGTTCTTTTGTATGTATTCGATTTCAATCTCAGCGCATAGCTTTTGAGATTCATCAGCTTGATCAAAAAGCCTTTGAAGATTACGAGCTGTTGCCGCCTGGCGCATCATCGTGATAATTCCGGCCTTATCGTCAATATCCATACCCATTGCGTTAGGATCAATCCCTGCAATGTTGAAGAAGATACCCTTCAGCATCTCTTCCATTTGAAGCATAACAGGCGATGGAGGAACGATAGGCATCGGTTGTACGTCATCCATGCTTGCGTCCGGATCAATTGTTAACACTCTTCCATGACCTGAGTTTAAGGCATCGTCTGGGGTAACAAGTGCCCCTTTCTTAACTTTAATCCCTTGTTGTTGGGCGTCAAGGATTTCAAGATTGGAAACTTTTAATCTATTTAATAGGAATTGACAATCACGAAGCATAGTCATCGGACTATTAAACTTGTACGCGTAGTACGG
>CAYWWR010000003.1:16334-44295 GCA_964462165.1 uncultured Nitrosopumilaceae archaeon | reverse complement strand
TTTGTGTATAATCAAGTAATTTGTATATCATGAGACGAATTTATGAAAATTGTGTTATGGTACAATAAAGAACTTACAAATTTGTCCTTTTTTTATTGATCCTATCAGATCTTTCAGTTTTTTTCTCGAATTAGTGTAGCCATTGAAAACAGTATGACTGCCGTGACACATAGAATTGTACCTACTAGAAATAAAATGATTGCAGCCATGAACGAGCCCAAAAAGACGGCTTGCTTGTTCAGATATGCATCAAGAAATTGATAGCCAAGTATTGAACCTGATATCACAAGTGCAATTCCTGGAAATCCATAAAATGGAATCGGGTGTTTGACTGAAACAAATTTCAGAGTATTCATCAGTACTGCAATTCCATGCGGCACCGGATGCTCTGTTGAAGTGTTTCCATTGTATGATACTGTAATTGGAACTTCTGCAACTGAGAGTCCCTTGTTAGATATCTTGAGTAAAATTTCTGTAGACACTGACATGCCAGTCTCTGTTGGATGGATTGATTCTATTGCTCTTTTTGAATATGATCTAAAACCAGACTGGGCATCACTTACCTTAAAGTCTGCACCAAAGTTTGCAGCAGACGTTATTATTTTTATTCCACGTTTTCGGTATCCAGGAGTATCAGATTTTGAATCTAAAAATCGAGAACCAATTACAACGTCTACATTATTTTCTTGCAATGTATTTACTAGAAGAGAAATTTGTGCTGGGTCGTGCTGTCCATCTCCATCAATTATTGTAAGGATATCAGCGTTTTCCTGTCTTGCCCTGTCAAAGAGTGTAATCACTGCAGCTCCATATCCTTGGTTTTTCTGGTGTGAAATTACTGTGGCGCCACTTTGTTTTGCCATTCTAGCTGTATTGTCACTTGATCCGTCATCGACAACTATGACTTTATCAGAATATTGTAATGATTTTTTTACTACATCCCCTATGGTACTTTCTTCATTGTATGCAGGAATTCCGACAAGTTTCATGATTTGTATAAATTCTTTATCCAGTCTTCTAATGTAGTTTGCGGTTGCCATGAAAGTAATTTTTTTGCAAGGGATACATCTGCTTGGCTTGCAAGTACATTGCCTTCCTTTTGTTCTCTGAGTATTGGTTGCAAGTTAGAGCCAGAATATTTTATGAATAAATTTGCCAGATTTAGAATTGACATGGTACTGCCAGAGCCAATATTGATGAAACCTGAACCGGTGTTTTTTTCCATTGCAGATACAGTTGCCTGGACTATATCTTGTACATGGACAAAGTCTCGCAACTGTTCTCCGTTTCTGTCAATTGTCAAAGGTGTATGATTCTGTATACTCTGGTAAAACTGGGAAATTACTCCTGTACCTGAGGACACCATGGTATTGCCATAGACGTTATAGTAGCGTAGACCCACAATGTCGCAGTGTTTTGAGTATTCTTTTGCCAAGTATTCTGCTTTTAGCTTGGTAATACCATATGGGTTTACTGGGTCTAGCGGTTCAGATTCTGGCGTTGGGATATTTTTTGTATTGCCATATACGCTTGAACTGCTTGCAAATACGGTCTTGATGTGAAACTTTTTTGCTAAACGAAATATGTTCTCAGTTCCTAGTACGTTTACATTTTCATACTCTATTGGTTTTACAAATGATTCTGGGACTGATACCAGTGCAGCATGATGAAATATTCCGTCGCTGTTTTTTATCACATCTTCGATGGTTCCATCAAGTATGTCTAATTTGTAAAATGAGATCTTGTCTTTGATGTCAGATATGTTGGATAGGTTTCCTGTAGATAGGTTGTCGATGATTCCAACAGAGTGGCCCTGTCCTACAAGGTATCGTGCCAAGTGGCTTCCGATGAATCCTGCACCGCCTGTTATGATGTAATTCACTGTCTTGTTTGATTTTTTTGGTATCATTAAAGTCTGATGCCGTGTCTATCGGATTACGTTATCATCGAGCAGAAACTGGATTGTATTTACATAACTATAATCTGAGATTGTCCCTTGGGTCCACAAGATTGTCACTTGTTTGACCCATGATGGAATGTGATCAAATGTATCAGTCGGTGTTATGGAACCATCCACCTTGACTAATCCGCTTGAGATGAAATACTGGATGTCTTTGCTAAATCCTGTATTGTCTATTGTTCCATCATGCCATTTTTGTGCAGTGTCTTTTACCCAGAAAGGAATCTCTGTCGTGTTGGATTGCGCCAGCTGTTGCTTTAGCTTGTTGGCAAGATCTATTCTTTGTTGGATTTGGTCTTGGATTGGAGTCTGGGTGTCAGATGGTGTGACAATTGTACTGTTGATAGTTTGTGTAGTTTGAGAGGACTGTTGTGGAGAGGAGGTTTGTGGATTTGGTGGTACATAGGCTGGAGGTGAAGATGGCGGTACAACAGGAGGAGATGTTGCTGCCTTGAAAGCAATATTTGCCGTAGCTGTTGCAAGTATTGGTGTTGAAACGTATAGTATCTTGATTTGATACAAGCCATCATTTGACCAAGATTGGCCTTCTGTTTTTATGGTATCATGAAACGAGCCATCAGATGCAACATTGATAGTTCCTATTTGCATCAGTACGTTAAACGGGTTGTAGATTTGCAAGACTGCACTGTTTGATGCGCCAAGTGAAGATATCGTTCCAGAGATTGATATCGTATCACCTGTAACATAGGACTGTTTGTCTGTCAATATGGTAATTTGAGTTGGACTTTGAGCAAATGCGGTACTTGGTATTGCGATGAATACAAGTGCAAGCAGGACTGGGGTTCTCAAGTGCTTTCGTTATGAATTTTGGATGTATTTATCGTGATAGTATCTTTGATACGTTTTTCTTTTTTGATGCCATGATGGGTTAGTATTTGTTGCAGACTTGTTGTTTTCAAATCTGAACAGGTAACAATATTCCAGTAATCACCAATTTAGTAAATCCCACAAAGAATTTTGAGGTTTTATCTTTTCATATCAGATGAATTTATAAGATATGTAATACATGTAATACATATGAAGAAAAACATGATTACTGTAAGAGATGTAGATGAGGAAGTACTCAGAAAATTCAAAGTCATGATTACATCAGACAGGATGAAAATGGGACAGGCATTAACACATGCAATGAAGGAATGGATGAGGCAGAAAGAACGATCGGAGAAAATTGATTCGACACAACTTCTTAGAGCTAAACCCTTTGACTGGGGAAAGGGAACCGAGAAAACTAGTCAGGAAATAGACGACATACTATATCTAAGAAAATGATAATTCTTGATACAAGTTTTATTATTTCTTATTTTAATGTAAGAGACCAAAATCATCCTAAAGCAATGAAATTGATGAAACAAATGCACGAGTCGTTTTGTCTTACAGACTATATTTTTGGAGAAGTTGCAACAGTAAGCTCGATTCGTCTCAAAAGTATTGAAAAGGCATCAGAGATAGGAGAGATATTAAAGTCACTTAAAATAATTGACATAGAAAAATCGAGTTTTGATAAAGCATGGGATATTTTCTGTAAACAAAAGGATACTATCCTTAGTTTTACAGATTGTACAACGATATCGACCATGCAAGAAAATTATATTGAAAAGATTGCTACCTTTGATGGAGATTTTAGCAAGGTCAAGGGAATAAAAGTAATTGATTCCTAGTTTTGCCATAAAATAATCCATTAGATCTTGACAAGCTGGTTATTTGTCTAATTCTTTAATTAACTCTTTGAGAGAGCTTACTTTATGATCCTTCTTGTCAGCATAAAACTCCCTGACATCTTTTCTTTCCCCAGGAGTCACATCATCTAGTTTCTTGGGCTTTGCTCGTTGCATGGTATCTTCACTATGATATCGTCTAAGAATCTTTCCAGAAATACTAATGTCCACATTCTAGCGATTCCACATTTTTTGAATTTATGTAACTTGGTATCAGAACATGTGAACTTTTTATGTACATTTGTATACATTTAGTATACATGTTAGAACAGCTTTTTACTTCAAAGGCAAGAGAGGCTTTAAAGACCTAGTGTAAAATCAATATTATTTGTAAACACGTTTTCTAAGATCAGTTTCCACTACAAAGATTATCATTTTGCCTTGCTGTAAATCTACAATTACCCGATAATTTCCTACTCGAAGCCTATAGAAGGGGGAATTTGTCAGCTTTTCTACAACTCGAAATGGATCATTGACACAATTCAATACTGAATCATAGATCCTTTGCGCATTTTTTGTATCAATTTTTTCTAATTGTTTTAGAGACTTGTCAGACCAAATGACCTGCCATGTCATTTTATTTTAATCCTAATTTCTTTTTCACTTGTTCTGACGTATGCACACGCCCTGCCTTGATATCAGCAATGCCTTCTTCGATGTTTTTTATCACTGCCTTGCTTAACACATCATCCTCTTGTGTGATTTTTAGGAGTCTGGCGATCACGGTTTCATAGGTTTCTCCAGGGTGATTCATCTGCTTTCTTAGATCATTTTTGATCTTTTTAGAAAGCTTGATCGTACTTTGTTCCATGGTATAGTGCAGTATACCACAGTATAATATAAAAAGCATTATAGAATCAGAATTTAAACAAAAACTTGGCATCTAGTGAAATTAGTACATTATTTTTCCAGCATTTCAGCTATCTTCCCAAAACTCCACTGCCCGCACTGGTCTTGCTCTATTTTTACCAAGCCTTGGTCTTTCATTTGAGATATGACATGTACTGCAAATGGCAATGCACCTGTCGCGCCAGGCGAATTGTAGTTTAGTATATGAAGTGATTTTTGATTTGATACAATTACAGCGTCTGGGACAAACTTGCCGTGGTTATCAATCACTGATGCGCGAATTCCTGCAGTTCCGCGTTTTTTGAATTTTTTTGGGTCAACCTTTGGAAGAAATTCTTTTACTCGGTTTATCATGACTGTCTTTGATATTGATGATAACAATTCTCCAGAAGCAAGTGGGATAAACTGGGAATCAAGGAGCATTTTTGCAGCACCAGAAGAGAGCATTTCTAATATTTTCGATGGCATTTTTTTCATGTTTTCAGATATACCATATCCATATGGGCTAAAGACTGGCACTGCGTTTGGTCCCACCTCACATCTTCCGTCAGAGCGGACAATCCAGTGCGGGTCTAAAAATGGGTACTCGGGATGTTTTGGTACAGAGTAGACACTAGTCTTTGTGAGGTGTTGGTATTCGGGTTCTGCCTGCCAGTATTCCCCACGGAAATGAATGTCGGTAAGGTCTTGTCTTAGATTCATGACATGTGCAATGTCAATTGCCATGCCGCCTGCTGCGTTGATTAGAAGATCGGTTTGAATGATACCATGACTTGTTTTTATTTCAAGGAAATCTTTCTTGTCAGAGATATCTTCTGCTCTAGTATCTAGTAGAAACGTTGTACCGTTTTGTTTTGCATCCTCCATGATATTTTTGGTAAGTATTCCATAGTCCACTGATGCATCCCTTTTGCAAAAAATTGCCTTTTGACATACCACCTCTGGTTCTTGTTTTTTTACATCTTGTCCGTCAAGCAAAGTGATATCATCTTTTTGTAATCCGTTTTTTTCACCCCAGGACATGTACTTTTCAAGCCGCTTGATTCCTGGCTCATCAAGTGCTACTTCGAGTACGCCATCTTTTTTGAATGGCAGGTTTTTTTGCTTGGAATACTGCTCCCACATTTCAAAGCCTAGTTTTGCTGATTTTGCAAATATCTTCTTTTTTTCTGGGTCGTACAAAAACGGTGCATGAACTTTGCCGGTATTTCTTGAACTAGTGTGAAATCCTACTTGTGGTGCCTGGTCTAGTACTAGAATGCTTTTTTTTGTTATTTGGGACAGAAAATATGCAAGAGACACTCCAAGAATTCCTGCACCAATTATAGTGACATCAGACTTCAATTTGCTTGGTCTCAGAGGCATGCAAGAATTAGATGTTTTGTTGACTGGGATTAGGTTTGACAGAGATAGAAAACGGTTCTGACATGATATCATTGTATTTCATCAGAATTTGTAAATGACATGAATTTTTCAAATAGGAAAAATTTGGCCTGTTTAGGATTATTTTGGAATGCAGAAAAGAAAATAATGCTCTTTTTTAATTTGTGCATCTTCTTCATAATGTGGATGACTCACGTGATGAATTTGATAAAGAGGACTCAGAATATTCTTGATTTCTAGTCCCAGTGCAGACGAATGTATCTCGATGAAAATACTGGGCTTGTGTTTGCGGATGGTCTCTAACGCACCATGTATAACATCAAGCTCAAATCCTTCAACATCGATTTTTATAAAATCAGGTTTTGGTAAATCCATACTGTCTATTTTTTTGCAATCCACTGTAACTTTATCAAGTAATTTGCCCCATCCATCATCTATTGTTCCCCCATCTGCCACCAATTGACCTGATTTCCAAGGAATTTCCCTTTTTATCATGACTAGTTTTCCATCATGGTCGCTTAATGCAATGTTAACAACATGAATTTTTTTGTTTTTAGATACATTCTTTTTTAATTTTTTGCATATCAAAGAAGGCTCAAAGGCATAGACATTCTCAAAATTGCTGCTCAAAATAAGAGAAGTATAACCCATGTTGGCACCAATATCATAGCATGTTTTTCCCTCAAACATCATGAGCATCATGTTGATTGGTTCGGGGTCTAGATTGTAGACTAGAGGTTGCAACAAGAGACATGCTAGATTATAGAGAACATAATGATACCACCAAAAATAAAATGCGGTTCTTACACTTCCAGTGGATCGGTATCGAAAATAAAAAGCAAGTGGAGAGAGAAGCAGTGATGATATCCTTGTTTTACGTCTTGCCGATATATGATAAAACATTTTATCATAATCAAACTGGTCCATTATTGACTTGCCATCCCACCTTGTCATGTTGTAGTGTATTCCACCAGTTTGGGTAACTAGACACTTGAAGCCTGAAATCTCTACTATCTGTTTTAGAAACTTGTCTTCGTATACATGAAGTGACTTTGGTATCTTTACCCACTCTGGTATAGCATCAAGTCGGATCAATGTATCATGTGTTCCTCCGCGCTGTTCAAATTCATGTTTTAGGTATCCGGGATAGTCAAATCTTGAAACTTTTCTAGGAGGATATGTTTTTTGATACCATGTATCATATTTTTTATCCAGCTTGCGCTTGACTAGTGCGCGTATGCTAGGCCTTGGCAAGTTTACAGAATGGAGATAGTTAATCCAGTTTTTTCTGGAATCCTCATGGTCCCAATTCATTCCCCAAATCATGCCAACCTTTGGATCTGCCATGTATTGCGATACGTCATCCCACCACCCCTCATTTAGTACAAAATCATCATCGACAAAACACAACCAGTCAAAACCTCTTTTGCGTGCATCATCGATGCACATCTGGCGACCTTCTGCTCTTGTAGTACCATCTCGTATAATGAAAAATGGAAAATCTCCCATCTCGCGTTTTATGGCATTTTGACAGTCAGTGAATTTTGGGTGTTCCCTGTTTGTAATAACATAGACCCCTACTTTATTTTCTGCAAGCATTGAACCTAGTCAGTATGCGCCAAGTATTTAGAAGTTCCAAGGTGTCTTGTCAAGACTCGATTTATCTTCCAGATTTTATGTCTAGTTTTGCAGGTAACCAAGTTCTCTTAGTTTTGATATAATCATATCAAGGCATTCTTCCTTGGAGTGTTTTTCTGTATCCAAGACTAGCTCTGGGTTTTGTGGCTCTTCGTATGGTGATTGCAGTCCTGTGAGGTTTTGTATCTCACCTGCTTTTGCCTTTTGGTACAGTCCTTTTGGGTCTCTTTTTGTGCATGTCTCAAGTGATGCCTTTACGTATATTTCGACAAAGTTTGGGATCTCTTTTCTTGCGTTTTTCCTTGTTTCTTGATATGGTGAGATCAGTGGAACAATTGTGGTGATATTGTTTTTTGATAACAGTTTTGCAAGAATGATTACTCGTCTATTGTGCTCCTTTCTGTCTTGTGGTGAAAATCCAAGGTCTGAGCTTAGTGTTTTTCTTATTTCGTCACCGTCTAGAATGTCAACTGACAGGTTTTTGTTTTTCAGACATTACCTCGCTGGTATACATATAGATATTAATTAAAACAGAAAACTAAATGTGTTATTGTGATTGTTTTGGAATGTGGAAACATATAGATCAGTCTAGATTATTTATTGTCATAGGATTAGGTAGAAGCGGTACTTCTCTTTTTCAAGAAATTATGAACACTTTTGTGGACTTTAACAATCTTGGGGAATCAAGAATTAATGATCAGAATGGAATGAGTTGTTATTCATATGTTCTAAAAAATAATGATTTTTCTTATCTAGAGGATTATATTTTATCAACATGGACAGCAAAATATTATGTAGAAAAGACGCCAGATTCAGTACTTTGCCTACCACAAATAGCAAAGCACTATCCAGACGCAAATTATTTCTTTCTAGAAAGAAATCCACATTCTACCATTCTAAGCCGTATGAATATGCATACTCCTGGTACAAAGGATGAAAAAAAGAGAAAATATGATCTTGAGGCAGGATTTATTCATCCTGATGAGATACTGCTAAGCTATGAGCAATACATGGCAAAACAAGTATTGAAAAGGGTGAAAATCCAAGTCAAATACAAATCTCTATTAAAAAATCAAATGACCATTAGATATGAGACGTTGATTAAAGAACCTGAATTAATAATAAATATGATAGCAACAAAATTCAATCTAGTCTCCAATATTGAAAAGGTAAAACAGGTTCTATCAAGACCATCATATTCTAGCAAGGATGACAAATATGAAATAACAAAATTAACTGATCAAGAAGCAATTAAAATGGTCGAGTTGGCTTGTAATTTATGGCATTATGAATTAGTTGACAAGTAAAAATGTAATATTTCATTTTATAATTTATTCCAGCTGCCAGTATATTCAAAGAAAATTCTAGCAATTTGTTCTGGATTATCCTCCAGTCTTTTTTTGAATAATATCAATTCGTCATTATTTAAAATATCAATCTTATCAGCGTTTTTTTCAATAAGATGCCATCCCATAATGAAACCATCATGTAAAAATTTACGGTACTGAGTATTTGTAAGATTATTAATAAATCGGTCGAATACTTTCCTGGTTTCGTATATTATATTCAGTACCCCAACATTTCGTCCTTTCCAATCAAAAGGCCCATATTCACAATCCACAGAATGTATTATCCGAGTATCCTGAGAATAGACAAAGTTTTCTATATTTCTATCTTGAATACCAAAAAGATAGTTAAATGCTGCCCATCTTCCATAAAGATTACAGAATGATTCAAAATCTTTGATTTTATCAAATTGAATATCTTTTAAATTATTTGTGTTGGCATAATTACCAAAATCAATTATCAGGAAATTTTTTTGCTCCCATCCACTAAAAAATTCATGATTTTTCTGTGAAATTTTTCTTCGCAAAAGCAAATCTGAAGATTTTATTACATTATAATACGGAAAACCAACTTTTTGCTTTAATTGAGCAGTAATCAATTCCTGTCTTATACTATTGGAAATGTCATCATCATATTTTTTAAGACATACATATCGATCAGTGTCGATTTTGCACAAGACTGAGCTACTACTATTGTGTGAATTCCAATTTGAGCGCAATAGATAAATTTTATTTTCAGTAATTGACAGTTTTTTAGATATACAGTCAGAAATTAGATCATAGAATTTTACAATATCACCATATAGAAATTCTTCATTGCAAATAGGTGACCATTCCATTATTGAATTGATTTTCTATCAAGTCTTAAAATCATTTTTGCTACATTTAGAAAGGAAATACGGAGGTTTATGCGCCGACTAGGCAAGAATTCTTGATTTTTGGCGATAAGCTCTGAGACCTGTTTTATGAGATCAGATTTTTCAAGGCTTAATTTTTGTAGTTCTTTTGATGCTTGGTTTACAAGATCAGATTTTTCAAGGCTTAATTTTTGTAGTTCTTTTGATGCTTGCTCTATTATTTTTTGAGAATCCACATTCAAATTTTTGTAATAATTAATTGATTCTTCAAGAATATCGATCTTTTTTTGCAGGTCGATGTTTTGTTTATACAACATATTTTTATCAGTGAGATCTGGAATTTTTTTTAATAGATTTGTATTTTTAGATCCCGACTTGATTTTATCAGACAGTATCATACACAGATTAGTAGCAAAGCTACTATTTTATTTTTTATATAAATTTTACATATTAAGAGAATCATTTGATCTTTTTCCAATACTGGATTATCTTCTTGTTCTATGAATTGGATGTATCTCAGATCTATTTTTCACTCAACTACACAGTACAGGTTCTTTATTTAGAAACTCTTTCGTTAACTACGTAGATTTCTTGATTTATTTCAGATATCCTAGTTCCTCAAGTTTTTTGATGATTATTTGGAGACATTCTTGCGGTGTGGATTTTTCCGTATCTAGTGTTAATTCTGGGTTTTGTGGCTCTTCGTATGGTGATTGCAGTCCTGTGAGGTTTTGTATCTCACCTGCTTTTGCCTTTTGGTACAGTCCTTTTGGGTCTCTTTTTGTGCATGTCTCAAGTGATGCCTTTACGTATATTTCGACAAAGTTTGGGATCTCTTTTCTTGCGTTTTTCCTTGTTTCTTGATATGGTGAGATCAGTGGAACAATTGTGGTGATATTGTTTTTTGATAACAGTTTTGCAAGAATGATTACTCGTCTATTGTGCTCCTTTCTGTCTTGTGGTGAAAATCCAAGGTCTGAGCTTAGTGTTTTTCTTATTTCGTCACCGTCTAGAATGTCAACTGGTAGGTTTTTGCTTTTGTAATAGTCTTGTAAAAGTAGTGAGAGAGTGGTCTTGCCAGATGCGGGAATGCCTGTAAGCCAGATAACTGGGGATGTCATGTTTTTTATGATAACATGTGACTAATTACTATTAAGATACAAGTTTAGAGTCTGATTTGGGACCTTTCGCCTAGAAGGAACTTGTGTTTTTTTGGTTCATGATGATCTTGTACTTCGGCGCCATGTGCAATGATTGAATCAACCAAGTGTATCTTGGCATCAATTTTACAGTCTGCCATGATTATAGAATTTTCAATGTTACAATTTTTCAGGGAACAGTTGTTTCCAATGCTGATGTGTGGACCTAGCCTCACTGCAGGTCCAATGGAACAGTTCTCTCCAATTATAGCTGGTCCTGTAACAAAGGAATCTCGTGATATGCTGCTGTTTTTTCCTATTATGATATTTCCACGTATCTCAGAACCATTGGTTACTATGGATTGGTTTTCAGTTCCAATTGCGTCTAAAATAAGCTGGTTTGCATGTAGTATATCTTCAGGTGTTCCAGTATCTTTCCACCAGCCTGTTACTGTATCATATTCAATTGTATCTCCGTTGTTAAGCAACATATCTAGTGCATCACTTATTTCAAGTTCATCTCGCCAAGACGGTTTTAGCTTGTCAATAATATCAAAAATTTTTGGAGTAAGAAAATAGACTCCAATTACTGCCAAGTTTGATGATGGGTTTTTTGGCTTTTCAACTATTTTTTTTATCTTGTTTCCGTCAAGTTCGGCTACACCAAATCTTGATGGGTCGTCGACTTGACATAGTAAAATCATTGCATCTGCATTTGAGGATTGGAATTTTTTTGTATAATCCACTAAACCTTTTCTAAGAATGTTGTCTCCAAGATATACAACAAACCTGTCATTGTTTATGAAATCCTTACAGAGTTTGATTGCGTGTGATATTCCCTTTGGTTGGTCTTGTGGGATATACGTAATCTTGACTCCAAACTTGGAACCGTCTCCATAGAACTCTTTTACTTTTTCAGGATAAACATCGCCAATTATGATACCAATGTCTACAATTCCTGCCTCTTTGAAATCTTCTAGTGCATATTGAGACATTGGTTTGTTTGCAATCGGGAGTAGCTGTTTTGGACCAGTATGTGTCAACGGTCTAAGTCTTGTTCCATGTCCGCCGTGAAGTATGATTCCTTTCATTTCAGATCCTTGTTACCAGATATAGTATATTTCAATTTGGTTTTGATTTTATCTCACCAATGAAACGGTCTAGTCCCTCCTCTATTGTTAGAGGTTTTTCATTTAGAATTTGTGTTGCTTTTGAAACATCCAAGGATGAATCTAGTGGTCTTTTTGCTGTCCAGTGTATCATGTCTTTGATGTTAGTTTGCTTTAGGAGATTTGTATCAAGGCCTAGTTTCTCAGCTACTAGTTTTGCTAGATCGTATCTCGATATCTTTGTTGCACCTGCAAGATGAATTACCCCAAGTATCTGTCTTGTTGATATCTCAATTAACATTTGACTGAGGTTTGGAACGTAAGTAGGTGAGGTATATTGATCTATTATCGCACTAACCTCTTTTTTTGCTTGTAGATTATCAATTACAAAAGTTGGGAAACTCTGTCTGGTATCATGCATTCCAAATGGGGTGCTTGTTCTTGCAATACACCAGCTTGATGCCATGTCTTGTACTGCTATTTCTCCGTGGTATTTTGAATATCCGTAATAATCAACGGGATTTGGGGTATCAGATTCTTTTTTCATTCCGTTGTTTCCATCGAATACATAGTCTGTTGACACATAGACAAAAAAGGAACCATTTTTGGCAGCTTGCTTTGATAATATTTCTGTGGATTTTGCGTTGATTTGTAGTGCAAGTTCCTTTTCTTTTTCACAGAGATCAACGTTTGTCATTGCAGCCAAATGTAGAATTACATCTGGTCTGATAGATGCAACTGTCTCAATTATTTTGGAGTGATTTGCAAGATCAAGATGAACCGGAGTTCCGTGGTATGATTTTGAATTATTATAACAAGAATATACTAAATGTCCTGATTTTACTAGATCTTTTACTAGTTGACTTCCAACCAATCCTGTTGAACCAGTTACAAGAAACTTCATCTTTTACCAGTTTACGGTCCACGGTTGTGGGTGTAATGTCTTTTCATTTGCTAGTGGCTCCCACCATCCAAGATTGTTCTGATACCAAGTGACAGTTTCTTTTAATGCCTGATCAAACTCGTATTTTGGTTTCCAGCCAGTTGTTTTTTGTATCTTGGACGAATCTATTGAATATCTCTTGTCATGTCCTGGTCTGTCACCCACGTTTTCAATCAGGTCTAGTGGCTTGTTCATTAGGTGTAATATTTTTTCCACTATGATTTTGTTTGTGATTTCATTCCATGCCGTGATATTGTAGGTTTCGCCTGACTTGCCTTTTTCGATTAGTGAGTCAATTGCTTGTACATGATCTAATACGTATATCCAGCTTCGAATCTGATACCCCCCGTCATAAAGTGGGACTTTGAGATTTCTTGATGCTCGAATTATAGTTTTTGGGATTAATTTTTCTGGAAATTGACATGGTCCAAAATTGTTTGTACATCTTGTCGTGATACATTTTATTCCATAGGTTCTGTGATATGCATTCACTAGAAGATCTGCAGACGCCTTGGTTGCAGAATATGGGTTGCTTGGATTTAGGATATCATCCTCTGTGAAAGATTTCTTGTCTTCTGCATCGCCATAGATTTCGTCAGTGGACACATGAATGAATATTTTGTCTAGCTTTCTTGCTGCCTCCAATATGGAATATGTCCCAAGTACGTTTGTCTCTATGAATGGTTTTGGGTTAGAAATGCTCCTATCAACATGAGTTTCTGCTGCAAAGTTTACTATGATATCAGAATCTTTTGCTAGTTTTAATACTGTCTCTGAATTTTTTATATCATCTTTTACAAAATGATAATTTGGGTTATTTTTTATCTCGTTTAGATTTTCAATGTTAGAACCAATTGTTAAACTGTCAAGATTTGTTACGGTATCCTGAGGTTTGTTTTTTATGTGATTTTTTACAAACATACTTCCGATAAAACCTGCCCCACCGCAGACTAGAATATTCATGCACAATACCGTTTGAAATAATTATTTAACTCTAATGTAATTTTTGATATGCTAGCATGTGAAATTGTTGTCTATGTTTTTTAAAGTAGATAGTTGTAGATCTTTTTGTATAACAATGGGTTTGTCTGTTGGCCATTTGATGGATAAATCAGGATCATTCCAGATTATTCCCCTCTCATGTTCTGGGGAATATTCAGAGTTCACCTTGTAAAGTACGTCTGCTGTATCACTTGTAACACAGAATCCATGGGCAAAACCTTCTGGCACATACAATATTTTGTGGTTTTGACTGGATAATGTCTCTCCGATCCATTTTCCATATGTTTTGGAGTCTTTTCGTATGTCAACTGCAACATCAAATATTTCTCCGCTTGTTGCCATGACTAGCTTGGCTTGAGCTTTTGGGTTTTTTTGGTAATGCAATCCTCTCAGGACTCCTTTTATAGAATGTGAGAAATTGTCTTGGGCAAACTTTGTTTTGATTCCATTTGCGGAAAATACAGATTCTTTGAAGCTTTCCATGAAAAAGCCTCGCTCGTCTAGAAATGCTTGTGTTTCTACAAGTATAACATCCGGAATGGATAGTCTTGTGAATGTAAACGGCATAATGAAACCTATGAGAACTGGTACTAATACATTTCAATAATAATTCATACTGTTAAATTAAATGATAATAATCGAGAAATATGTATACAGTATATTGAAGTTTATCAGTAAATTTTATAATTTCTTTTGGTCTAACTCTAAAAGACATAGTATGATGACTAATTTCTAGTAAAGATATTTTTTATAATTTTCTTGTGATTGCTCTATTGATACTAAATAATACTACAGACATTAAAAGTAACATAAGACCTGTTACAAGAAAAGTTACTGTCAAAAATGTAGAGGGTATTGAGAAGTATCTAGTTTGATTGAATATTGTAATTACTACCACAGAGTATGCTATGCCTATAATTAATAAAATGAAACCAGGTATTCCCAGATATTTCAGAGGGTGTCGAATTGCAATCAATTCAATCAAAGAAGAAATCACATCTCCTGAATGAGAAATTGGATTTTTAGTTGACGTTTTACCGCCTGTATCATATATTACAGTAATCTTTTCTTCTGTTATTTTCAAACCTTTTTTGGATGCATCTATTAGAATTTCAGAATCAGCTCCAAAACCTTTAGTTGTAAATCGGATAGACCGAATTGCTTTCTTGGAATATGAACGAAAACCACTTTGAGTATCCCGAAATGGTAAATCAGAGGCAAGGTTAGTCATTTTATCTAGAAATTTATTTCCCATCTTTCTATAAGAAGGCATTTCTGTAGCATCATCAAATCTATATCCTATCACAATATCCACTTTATTGTCAATTACAGGATTCAAAAGTTTTGGAATTTCCTCTGGTAAAAATTGACCATCACCATCCATCGTAATCATTACATCAACATCTAGTTTTCGTGCATAATCAAAAAGTGAATCTAAAGCTTTTCCTTTTCCTTCATTTTTATCATGTTTAATTACAAAAGCACCAGCTGATTCTGCTTCACGAGAAGTTTGATCAGAAGATCCATCATCACAAACTATTACCTTATCTACATACTGCATAGATCTTTTAACAATATTTCCTATGATTCTTTCTTCATTATAAGCAGGAATACAGACTATGAGCATATGCAAAGAAATTACTTAGAGACACTAAAAACGTTATGTGCAATATCTAAAGAAAATATATCAATTACATAGTTCATAAAGGAGAAAACATGTTTTAAGATAATTATCAATGATCAAAAATATAATGTCAGTTGATCTGGAAGACTATTTTTGTGATTTACCATTTTCTGAATGGGAAAAATATGATAGTAGAGTAGAACAAACAACAAATTTGTTATTAGATATTTTTAAAAAATACAATGTAAAAGCGACGTTTTTTACCCTAGGATATATTGCAGACAAATTTCCTAATTTAATAAAACATATTCATGATATGGGACATGAAATTGGCTCGCATAGCTATTCACATATGGACTTGAGGAAGGTTACAAAAGATGAATTCGAAAAAGACTTTTTAAAATCAATCCGATCTATTGAAAACATAACAGGTGAGAAGGTTTTAGGCTTTAGAGCGCCATTTTTTTCCATAGATAAGAATAATTTTTGGGTCCTTGACATTCTTCGTCAATATTTACAATATGATTCGAGTGTTTTTCCTGTAAAAACTCCCTTGTATGGTTTGCCTGATGCTCCAAGAGAAATGTATCATCCAGCGATCAATGATATTACAAAGAAAGATAATATGCAAGAATTTTTTGAAATTCCACCTTTGACGTATGAAATTTTCCCGTCAATTACCATCCCAACTGCAGGCGGATTTCATTTTAGATTTTTGCCATATTTCATTACTAGGAAGGCAATAACATTATGCAATAGAGGTAACAAACCTGCCATGTTCTATATTCATCCTAAAGACTTGGATTATGACATGCCCCAAATTTCCCAATACAAATGGCATTATTACTATGGTAAAAAAAATATTGTACAAAAGTTTGAAAAATTACTTGGAGAGTTCAAGTTTACTACTGCTAGAGAAGTACTGGGGTTGTAATACATCATAAATGAAACAGTCTAAAAAATTAGTTCTATTCATAATACCGATTGTAGTTTACATTGTTTTTATTGCATATTCTGATGGAATGAAAATTATCTACAATATTGTTCAACTAAAAATTGACCTATTCTTTGTGTTTGTGGGATTTTGGAGTCTTGCTGTAGTATTCCGAATAATTAGGTGGCATGTTTTTATGAGAAGTATTACAAAGGATATTCCTTTAATCAGAAATGTAATTTATTACCTATCAGGATATTCAATGCTACTTTCACCTGGAAGAATAGGCGAGGTAATAAAATCACCTTTTATCAAAAGAGATTATGGAATATCTGTTTCAAAAACAGCCTCAGTTATCTTTGTTGAAAGATTTTATGATATTTTAGCGTCAATTACAATAATCGGCATAGCTATATCTTTTACTACGTTGCCAAAAAATATTCTTGTCATTCCCATAAGCATGATAATCATAATGATCATAATCATGTTAAACAAGAAATTATTCACAAAGATAACAACCAGACTGTCTGGAATAAAAATAATAAAAAATCTCATACCAAACGCTGATGAGTCTTTTGAAGTTATTTTTGGTTTGATAAAATTAAGGTTTTTTTTAAGAGGCACCGGATTAACATTATGTGCAGTATTTTGTGAGTCTATTTCTGTATACTATCTTCTAGAATCATTGGGAAATAAATTTGATTTTGCAACTTTAACTGCAATATTTCATATATCAAATTTTCTGGCTGCTGCTTCAATGATACCTGGTGGAATCGGCATTTTAGAAGGTGGCTTTTCTGGTATGCTTATATTATATAAAATTCCTACAGATATTTCATTTAGTGCATCCATATTACTTAGAATAGTCGCTACAGGTTTTTTTACAATTATTGGATTAGTCAATTTGAGAATAATATCAAAAACTACGTTATAACCCAATCACATATCAATTGATTTAAAATTCATTAATAACCTAAATTTTATTAGAAATAATAGAATGAGAGTTGTAAACAGAGATAGCAAAATCATAGAGGAATTAAGAAAATCAGGACTATCAAATGAAATGAAAAGTTTAGAATTCTGCAAGTTTCTTATCATTGAAGAAGAAAATGAAAGAATTGTAGGGGCAACTGGTATAGGCGGTTTTTTTAATGTGCATTCATTACAAGTGGCCAAAGAATATCATGGTAAGGGAATGGGTAAGAAACTTTTTGGAAAATTAGTTAGCGAAGCAAAACATAGAAAGTATTCATTCATTTTAGATTCCATAAATCCAGAGAATACTCCAGTTGTAAAATTGGTCAGATATTATGGATTCAGACCCATATGTAGAATAAATTATGCGAAGGGCATGGTGAGAGAAGTCGGGATATTAGTTTTTACAACAAAGGGAAAAATAATTGCAAAAATATTAAGTATTTTTAATACACTAATAGGGACTATACTACTAGCATTTATTTTAAAGATTACCAAACCACTCTTTGTTACTGCTTTCACATTATTACCTGAAGAGTTTCCCAATCCTAGCATACTACACATAATAAAAAATTTTAAAAAAATTACAGTACAACAAACAACATTTAAAAATCAAACAAACGATTAACGGAATAAATATTTGTTTAGTAAATAATATTCAGCCTAACAATTTAATTTAAACAACATATTTTTTAATCATATTATAAATTTTTAATTTCAGTTAAATCCAGGATTCCTTAAGTTTATAGATTAATTACATTTATTGCACTAATGTGTCAGATACAAATAAAAAGATTACCGATTATTCAGGACATGAAAATTTAGAACTCATGGCACAAACTCATAAGTTTAATGATTGGATGTACAATGAAACATCAATAAGTTTGAAGGGGGATATACTTGAAGTTGGAAGTGGCCTCGGTACATTTTCTAAAAAGATAATTCATGATTTTCCTTTATCTCACATCACATTAACAGATGTTTCTCCAAATTATGTTAATGAATTAAAAAAAATATTTCATAATGAGAGAATTTCAGTTCATAAACTAGATCTGAACTCTGAAACTGATTATAATGAAATAGGTTATGAGAGATTTGATTCAGTGATAGCTATCAACGTACTTGAGCATGTAAAAAATGATGAATTTGCATTACAACAATTATATAAAATGCTTAAGAAAGGAGGTACACTTAGTTTGTTAGTACCTTGCCATAAATTTTTGTTCAACGTCATTGATGAAAGTGTAGGCCATTTTAGAAGATATACTAAACAAGAATTAACATATAAAATCAAAAAAACAGGATTCTCAATTGACAAAATGCATTATTTCAACATACTTGGTATGATAGGATGGTATATCAATGGAAATTTAGCCAAAAATCCAAAAGTTAATCCCAAAGCTTCTATAATTTTAGACGCCACGGTTCCATTATCAAAGGTTGTTGAAAAATTATCAGGAAAGAGCATTGGATTGTCTATGATATGTCATCTTAGAAAATAATAAAATGTAGATTACCTTTAAGTAATACTAACATAACCCCGAATCAATTGATACTAAAAAAAGAAAATTTTACCAAATTTAAAATTAGTTTTTTCATATTATCTTTTTTTCTTTTACTTAATTTTTCAACAACTGGAGGACATCCATATTCAATAGATGATGTTTCATATTTTTTACACACAGAAAATTTGGCACTTAATCATTCAATGAAAATAGATCCAAATTCTCCCAGTGTTCAAACACTTGGAGTCAAACAAGCTATAATACAGTTGCATCAAAGACAAT
Source organism: uncultured Nitrosopumilaceae archaeon (assembly GCA_964462165.1). Classification (GTDB taxonomy): domain Archaea; phylum Thermoproteota; class Nitrososphaeria; order Nitrososphaerales; family Nitrosopumilaceae; genus Nitrosotalea. The sequence goes on along the minus strand of CAYWWR010000003.1, from coordinate 25,013 downwards.
ATGAATTTCAGGGCTTACAGTGGTCAGACGAAATTTCATCAAAACCATTTTACGATCCTTCGTCACTTCTCCTACCATTACTTACAGTTCCTCTTTATTACCTAGCTATTGCAACCCACTCCAATCCAGCAAATGTTATAGGTTTCTTTACAAATTCAATTATACTTTCGCTGACTTCATTAATGATTTATCTGACATCTTTTGAATTCTTTAAATCACAAAAAATTTCTTTTGTTATTTCTTTGGTGTTTGCCACTACAACATTTGTATGGTCATACAATACTGGTATGATGTTACGACCATTAGCTAGTTTATTGACTATTCTAGGATTTTATTTGTTAGTAACATCAAGAGATAGCCCATACAAGCCCGTATTTGGAGGATTTTTCATTGGCTTGAGCATGATGGCAGAAGTAGCATCTCTTATAATTTTACCAGGCCTAGTAATATTTGGAACCATATTTCTTAGGAAAAATAAAAAACAAATGTTATTGTTTTTGCTTGGATTTTTAATAATAATCATTCTACAAGGAACCTTAAATGAGGTAAGATTTGGATCGTTTACCGATTTTGGGTTCGGACCTTTTCAAGACATTAGAACACACACTCACACAGATGGAATAGTAGGATATATTTTCAGCCTAGGATGGGGCGTTATTTTCAATTCGCCCATTTTGGTGTTATTACCCCCTTCGGTTTATTTTGCGTACAAAAAAGATAGAATGTTTGCCATTTTAGTCTCATATTTATTTTTGATAACTTGGATTTTCAATGGAACAATAGTTTCACCACTATGGAGCGGATATGGCGGATGGGGACCAAGATATTTTATTATCATTTTACCATTACTGATGTTAAGTATAGGATTTTTTATTCAAGAATATTCTAGTAAGAAATATTTCAAGATTGGATTTGTAGGATTATCAATTTTTGGATTCTTTGTCAACCTAATGGGGAAATTGATATGGTATATGTACGGATATAGCTATGGATGGGGAGTATTAAGAACCCATTTACTTCCCAATAGTTGGGAGCAATTGAATTACAACTTCCACTATGCTCCAATAACACTTCAGATTTTAGCTCTTAGTTCAAACTATGTCGCAGGACTATCTGGAATATCAGGTTGGGGATTAGCTCCATGTGAATATGATCTTTTTATTTTATGTAAATTTGGATTATATCCATTTATCATTTTGCTAGTATTATTGACGTTCACATCTTATCTTATCATTAAAAGATTGCAAATTAAAAATATAGAAACTAACATTGCTGATCAATAATTATAATATACAAACTTGTTTTTTAGCTACATATGATTAATTTACTTGAATTGCAAAACTTGTTGAATGAAAATATAAAATTCTAGGTTCTAGCATTTATGATATTTAATTTTAGAATTTGGATTAATAACACTCAAAGAGTTGTACAATAGATGATGGAAAGTCTCATTTAGACATAAAAATAGTGATATAACTAACGTTATGATATAAGTGAAATTTGTTGGAAATTTTCTAAATACGTCAACATTATTTCCATGATGACATTTAAAGAAAAGATCATGCGAAGCAAAATTTCTCATAAGTAATGACATTTCAATTAAAGTGAAAGATTTGAAGGTTATATTGAAAAATATTGATTGTGAAAAATAATTGGCTCACTACAGATTTCAAGGATTTATTTTGAAAAAATATGATTCAATAATCAAGATTCTTGGCAACTATAGATACTCGTTCTCCTTTCTGATAATCTTCAATATCTTTCCAATTCACAATTCGAGAATGTTGCCAATCATAATATGTGAAATCAAAGCCAATACCAATAAGCATTAACTCTATAGATTTCTTGCTAGGCCATCCTACAATAGATTGTTCTTTTACATTTGCATTGATTGCAGAGGCTGGATCATGTATGTTTTCTAATTTTAATTCTATAATTGGATCATCTGAACTTGAAATAGCGGAATCTATAATGATATACCGAGGTCGTAGTTTTTTAATCGATGAAAGTAGTGACATATGATTCATCACGTGATAGAAAATTCCAAAACAAAATACTACATCAATTTTTTCATCTACATTTTTAATTTCATCAAATAAATCACCAACTATAAACGAATATTTTTTATCAGATACTCCGTATTTTCGCATAGTATGATAACAACTATCCACTAATTTTTTTCGACCTTCTATTCCAATCATTTTTGAGGCGCCATTCAATAATGCCGCAAAAGACCAACGACCATCATGACTTGCCAGATCCAGAACAACCGAATTCTGGATAATTTCATGGTTACTCTCAATCAATGCCTTGTACCGGTTATTCAACCTGTTAGGCGTAGAACCAACTATGCTAGTTTTAAAAAAATCAGGGTAGGAATCAAAGAAAAAATTGTTACCCATACCCATTGTATCTCCATCCCTTAGCAAAATAAAGAGATTCTTTTTTCATGATTCATAGAGTTTGTATTGATCTTTAACATTCTCCAATAAATCATAATTTTCATTTATAACCAACGTTTTACACATGAAAGGGAAAGTAATTGTTGTTACTCTTTATCAATAAAAAGAGTCTTTACTAGTATACATAATTTTTCATTATATCTAAAGACATGTAGAAGGAAAATTAGTGTAAATTTATTTGGATGATGATATAATACAAACTGAATATTATTTGTCATGGGAAATATGGACAAAAGCAGTAAAGGGAAAAAATTGGAAAGCATATAGTAACTTCTTTATTTCACAATACGAAAAAAATCAAAAAAAGAAAAAAATTAGATCGAAACCCTACATTATGTATTTAGATCCTAGTTCTTTCTGTAATCTTAGTTGTCCGTTTTGTCCAACAGGGGCTAAGATAATAAAACGAGAACCAGGACGATTATCCCTAGAAAGATTCAATCACCTGATGAATCATTGTGGCGAATATCTATTTGAGTTATTATTATACAATTGGGGAGAACCACTACTTCATACTGATCTACCAGAAATGATAAAATGTGCAAAGAAATTCCATATAATGACAACCGTAAGTAGTAATCTTTCAATTTTCATAGACCCACAAAAAATGAACGAAATAGTTGATTCAGGCTTAGACAATCTAATTTGCTCCATAGATGGTGCATCACAAGATACATACCAAAAATACAGAGTTGATGGAAATTATGAACTTGTTATTAAAAATCTCGAGATGCTAAGTAAGATAAAAAAAGAACGAAACTCTAAAACTCCACATATAACTTGGCAATTTTTAGTATTCAAACATAATCAACATGAAATAGAAAAAGCAAAACTCATAGCCACTCAATTAGGAGTTACAATAAACTTCGTCAAGCCTTTTGTTTCTGATGTTTTGCATCCTGAGAAATGGATCTCTACAATATCTGAATATCAACAAGATGTGAAATTACGAAATCGACAAACCAAGGAAACAACCATTATTAATTCAACAACCCCCCACACTAAATTATCACCGACTGAAGACAAACCTTGTTCTTGGTTATGGTCTGCCATCGCAGTGAGTCCAATTTATTCTGTTTCACCATGTTGTGGGATTGCAGATGAAATAAATGATTTTGGGAAAATTAAAGATTCATTTTTTGATTTCTGGAACAACGATAAATATCAAAGTGCAAGAGATTATTTCAAAACTGGTAAGAATAGAACCGATGTAATATGTCATAGATGTCCAATACCAGATATCCAACAATCCATTAGAAACAATGATGTGCAAATTTTCTCATATCTATATACAAAATCTGGATCTTTCACCAAATCTTTGCTAAGATTTTTGTTACGAAGAATTGATCCTGAGTTATATCAAAAAACATTAGATTTATTCAAACAATAATCAAACAGAATTTTAAATATGTTTAAAATAATTCATAGTCAGTATATCACCAAATACATTCATACGTAGATCAAATTGTTCAACTACATCATAGTCTATACCACATAAGAAAAGATACAGTGAATTATATCACTATAAAAGACATAACAAAAAAATAGTTACTCAGAATGACTACAAATTATATCCATCTCAAGTATTTATTTTCAGTTCTCGAAGAGGAAGAGATTTGTTATAAGATTTTATTCTTCCATTTCTTCGCAAAATAGACATTTCTTTTTTTCGTTTAGATATTGTACTCCACATATTACATAAATTCCACAATATTGTTCTGAATCGTATTCTACTTCTTGAGAAATTCTTTTTTTTAATATCACGCGTAAATACAAAAAAAGATTCCATAAAGAAATAGAGTGAGAATATTAGTAGATAAAATCGATCGAAGTTTTTTAAAGCAAACCGAATTCTACTTCTTTCCATATAATAGATTTTTTTATCAGATTCAGAAATAGTAGCTGATACGGCATGCCAAACTATTGCATTTGGAGTATAGATTAGATCATAACCTGCTCTGATCATTCTTGCACACCAATCTGTTTCCTCGAAATATAGGAAATAGTCACTATCAAGCAAACCAATTTTATCAATAATACTTTTTTTAACTACCATTGCGGCACCACTTAGATAATCAACTTTTGAGATGGGCTCATTATTGTTATAGTTAAATGGCATTGCAGTAATTGGATCAATCTTGGGCCAAGTACAGAATATCTTATCTTTGCCAAACTGATCACCTAGATAATACATCTTGCCAGATGCAGCTGCAATTGTATCTGAGCTAGATAAAATTGAGATCAAGTTTGATAACCAATTTTTGTCAGCTACTGCATCAGGATTAAAGAGAGCTATTATCGAACCTTTTGAATTTTTAATGCCAATGTTATTTCCTTCTGCGAATCCTAGATTATCATCATTTTTTATAACATGTACTTTGGAAAAATTTTCTTTCACAAATTCTATGGAACCATCAGAAGAGGCATTATCTACCAGTATAATCTCAAAATTTGTATATGTCTGATTTTCAATAGAAATAATACAATCTCTCAAGTATTTTTTTGTATTCCAGCTAACAATTATGATAGATACTAGAGGACAAGTCAAATGACCATCAACACTTTCAATTTAATTTATACCTATTTGTGAAATGATACTTGTCACATTTTTGCAATAATTTTTTGTATGCACAATAAGAAATAAGTATGAATCATTCATAGGTTTGTGATATAATGAATAGTGAGACAATATTTCTAATTGAACATATTCTTGAAGACAACGAAGGTGGAAGAGTTAAAGAAATAGAAAATGGTTATGAAATAGCTGTAGACAAGCCACAATCTTGGAATGGTGTAAGACTGGCATATCCACTTAGTAAAGATGGTATCTATTTTGTAGAGATGGACATATCAACAGAAAATGACAACTCACTTTTAGAGATTATTCTTACAAATCCTCTTGGTGAAAACAGGATCACATCATTTGTAATAAATAGTAATAAGATACAAAAGATCCAGTATCCATTTACATCCTTACACCATTCAGACTTCATATCGTTAAGGATGTCCACATTTTCCGGATTTTCAACTGGGAAATTATCAATAAGGAATATCAGAGTATCCAACTTATTTCCCGTATCAAATTCTACAGATTTATTAGAAAAAACAAAAATGTTAGGACCTTGGTTTCATCAATTAGATTTAGACGGCGTAAAAACCAGAGATGTCTTCAAGACAGACAGTCCTAAGAGTAACAGATTTGATGAAAATTATAGTGAACAAGATTTTAAAGATAATCCCTTATGGATATGGTCTAAATTCAAAAATTACATACCTGACAGACTTGATGAGAAGAAAGTATTGGATATAGCGTGCAATTGTGGATTTTACAGTTTTGAATTATCAAAACGAGGAGCAAATGTGATGGGCATTGATAATTCATATCAAGACATAGTGCGTGCAAATTTTGCAAAAAATATACTCAAGATAGAAAATGTTGAATTCAGAATATGCAATGTAGATGAGATGAATAAGGAATTTGAATCACAGTTTGATATGATTTTATGTTTAGGCTTGTTATATCACCTATGGGATCCTGAATGTGTAATAAATAATGTATCAAAGATGACTAATTTTGCCATTTTTGAGACCATAGCATCCAATGATAATTCTTCGCGTTTAATTTTGGATCCAAATTATACACAGGATGGGTATTTGCCAACTATAGGATGGTTAAAAGGAGCTTTTCACAAAGCGGGCTTCTCCAAGGTAGAGTTAGTCACTTCCCCTAGTTTTGGTAGAAAAGTATTTGTTTGCAAGAAGAATTGAATAATTACTTTTCTATAACCAAATAAATTATAATAGTAAATAATGAAACATGACTAGATTTACATGAATAAAATCAATGATGATGATTATGCAAAGAAGATAGAAGCTGAGGCCAGCCATTTTTCAAAAGTAGCCGCAGAATCACAGACTAATTCAGACAAAGTACAACGTTTTTCTCCAAAAGTTCAGGCTTTTGACGAAGCTATGAATTTGTATAGAAATATTTTTTATGAAAAAATGCCTCACATGGCATTAGACAATTACATCTTGGACTATGCATTAGAGAATTCAAATATTATAAAAATCATAAGTTTAGGTTGCGGCACTGGAGATTGGGAATTAGAATTGGTAGAAAAAAATCCACAGAAAATTCATATGAATTTAGTAGAAATTAATGATGACATATTAAAATATGCAAGAGAGTATGCAAAGAAACATAATCTTTCAGTCAAAACTATTGTTCAAGATGTTAACAAACTAAATCTTGAAAAAGAACAGTATGATTTTATTGTGGTCAGAAGTTCATTACATCACTTTGTAGAGTTAGAACATATTTTTACTGAAATAAACATGGGTTTAAAATCAGATGGTAAATTTCTAGTAATGGGAGAAGTTATAGGAAGAAACGGTCAGTTATTATACGATGAAACTCGTGACATAGTCGAAAAAATCATGACTGTTTTGCCAGAGAAATTTAGATTTAATCACAACACTGGTAAGATAGACAAGAAATTTCCTCAAATAGATTATGCAAAAGATTCTTTCGAAGCCATAAGAAGCGAGGATATTTACAGGCTAATTTTAGAATATTTTGATTCTATCGAATACATTACGTTTGATGCAATTATTTCATATTTACTAGATTTCAGGTATGGTCCTAATTATGACCTCGATAATAACCTCGACAAGTCTATCATACAATTTATTGTTCAAATGGATATGTATTATCTTCAAAACAGAATCTTAAAACCAACTTCTTTATTTGGAATATTTGTAAAAAAGTGACACAAAATAATAAGTTTTGAATTATTTATGTTGTGATATTTGTAGAAAGGGCATTTCGTTTAGTTTAGAATACAAATCGGAGAACCTTTGTTCCCAGGTATTTTTAGATGCAAAATCAGTTCTCCTCTGAACTAAATTCTTATCATTTTCGTCCAACGCCAAATCAATTTTTTTTAGGAAATCTTCTCTGTCTTTTGCAATATAACATAGATTTGACATTGGTAACAATTCTGGAATATCAGTAGCAACAACTGCTTTTCCTGCAGAAAAATATTCATAGATTTTCACTGGATGTGTAGATACTATAAGAGGTGTAATTTTAAAAGGTACGAGACAAACATCAAAATCATAAAGGTATTTTGGCAATTCAGAATAAGGACGCTCCCCAAGGAAATAGACATTCTTTAATTCTTGTAATTTATGAATGTCTGAACCAAAAGTATGTCCTATTAATACAAATGTAAGTTCTGGTCTTTTCTCGGCAACAAATTCTATTATTTCATTGTCAAACCAATCTGCTATAGATCCAAAATATCCAATTATGGGTTTCTTGTAATCTTGTAATGGCCTATCATGGGGCATTTTATGAAAATGATTAAATTCTCCGGCATTAGGTAGGAAAAAAGCTTTGGTAGTTTCTTTCATAACTTTTTTTAACAAATATGATGATGTGGCAATTACAAGATCGCTTTTTTGTACAAGTATTTTTTCTTCTTTTTCCCTCTCTTTTATCACATTACCAAATCCAGTAAAATCATCCAAACAATCAAAGATTATCCCATAGTTGAATTGTTTTTTCAATTCCAACACTAGAGGAGTCCATGTTGGAAATTCAACAAAACATATACCATCTAATTTTAACTCATTGTTCAAAATTTTAAAAGATTGTATAATATCGGAAACAAACGATTCGTTAAAAACATCCTTGTATATATCAAAAAATTTAGGTGAGTTTAGTTCAATTTGAAATATGTTATCAGATATCTGTGTGATCTCATAAGATTTATTGAGTTTTCGTAAATTTACAGTGAGGTAGAAAACCCTATGCCCCTTTTTTGCAAATTCTGTCATTATATGTTGCGGTCTCTGATATCTATAATTCCAATTTATTATTGGAAAACATATTATATCTTTTTTTGTAAGTTTTATAGGCTCTAATGCTTTTTGTGTATTAATCATATGCTCTTCCTGTGTTGATTGTTTTGCAATTGATTTTACATATTTTTTTGGTCTTAGAGGAATGAATTTTCCTATAGTTTTATCATATTTATGAAGAAGTCTTAGAACAAAGCTTTGATGAATATCGATTATAATATTCTGATAATTCATAATAGCAGTTTGAAGAGATGTTATTTCAGATTCTTTTTCTGTGAGCGATAACTGGAGATGTGTTATTTCAGATTCTTTTTCTGTGAGCGATAACTGGAGATGTGTTATTTCAGAT
>CAYWWR010000003.1:0-16234 GCA_964462165.1 uncultured Nitrosopumilaceae archaeon | reverse complement strand
TCTTTTTCTGTGAGCGATAACTGGAGATGTGCTTCCTTTGGATTCTTTTCCTTGAGTAACGACTGAAGAGAAGATAATTGAAATTCTTTGTCACGAATTACGTTCTGGTGTTTAAGATTAATTTTTTGCAATACATCAACATCTTTGACAATTTTGTTTATCTCTGCAGATTGTTTTTCTATTACATCCGATAATTTTGTTCCTTGTAATGAAGCTAAATTAGTAGAATAAGCAATAATTCTTTTTTTAATATACTCCCAATGATTTTCAGCGATTTTTTCATCATCGGAACTAATCTTTTGTTGAAAGGTAAAATTTGGTAGATCGTTTTTAGTAGCTATGATAACTTGCCTATAACATGGATCCATGTGATCAAATGGATATAGATTTTCATCAAAATATTGACTCAGTTGCATTATAAGCGGCCTCATATCAGGAAATTCCAAGGCACATATGATAAATCCTAAAAATTCTCTAAGCCACGGAGTGTGTCCATTTTGAAGTACTTTTGTTTTCAAACCTAGGCTTTCTAACTTTTTGATAGTTGTTGAGAGTGACGGCAACCCATATTCGAAATGTTCACTTAACCATTTGTAATCATGACCAAAACTTATCGAGTAGATTTCATTTAGCCAGGAATCAGTTTCGACGGCATTTCCAGCGTCAGAGCATGGAGTGGCAATAATTATTCCTTTTTTTGCAAGAGTCGAAATTCGTTCTAAAAAAGCCGTGCGATTTTCTAATGGAATATGTTCTAGAGTATCTACACATGTAACATAATCAAAAGATTTTCCATCAAGATAATTATCAAATGCTGTTCCTGCAATCATATTACTTGCCCTATCAGGATGAAGTGAAAGTAATGGATCGACATAAACAATTTGAAAATTTGGTAAGAATTCACCTAGGATGCATTCTTCTCCACTCCCCACATCAAGAATCATATCATCTTTAGCAGCAATTTTTTCTAAGATAGAACTACAAATTTTATATCTGCTGTATTGATCAAAAAGAATTCCTTGTTTCAATTATACATTACACACATCTTCAACTAGTGAATTTAAACCATATAAAAACTACTTATCATATTAATATGCATCATAGCAGGAACAATAGCGAAGAGAAATGAGTGTCAGAGATACGCCAAAAAGATTTTTCATAATAGGATGTCAGCGTTCCGGAACTACACTACTTCGTCTTATACTGGAATCCCACAACGATATAGCATGTCTTGATGAATCACGTTCATACGATGCCCTTGGTAATGATTCTAAAATGGAAGAACTTGTTAACAAACATTGTAATAAAACATACATCGGCTTCAAAATACCGCGATTTACAGAACAATTAGATAAACAGAATATTTTTGATTATGGCTTAGAAAATTCAATAAAAAATTTCTACAGAAATGAGCCATTGATATTTCTAACACGAGATGTTAGAGATGTAGTTTGTTCTATGAGAACACTGCAGGGCAATAAAGATTCATGGTTAAAGGAATGGGGAATTCCTATCATAAAATTTTGGCAACGAGAATCAAATGATTTTAAAAGAAAATATGGAAATTATATTACAAGGATAGAAGAATTTAAGAGCTATGAGATGGGTATGGCTGCACTATATTGGAAATTTAAAAATGATAGTTACCAGATCTATGAGGATCTTGGAATGCCATTAATTAAAATAAAATATGAGGATTTGGTTACATCGCCTGAAAACACTCTTGAGAAAATTGTCAAATTTCTTGATTTGCGATGGGATGTTTCACTTCTTTCTCACCATCTCATTGTACATTCTGAAACTGATGAGAGAGGTTTTACCATAGGCAATACGGATTCTCATATGCCTATCAGTACTTTTCATCTGCACAGGTATAAAGATGAATTATCAGATCTGGAAATAAAGGAAATAATGGAAATATCAAAGGATACAATGAAGTTGCTTAACTATATCATGTAACAATTTTATGCACTGCGTATTAAGTACAAAAAGAAGAATGCAATGGAAAATATAATACAGGATTTTGACATATAGTAAACTTTACAAAATTAATTTCAAATCCTACTATAGGAGAATAATTAGAGACTACATGAATACAAAAGTAATATCTAGGCAATATAACAAATTATCAATATTTGAATCAAGATGATTTAGAAAGTAGTGAGGCTCTTGTTGATAATAACAAATATCGTGAGGCGCTTGATCAATTAGAATTATTTCATAAAGTCAATACAGGTACAATCGATAAACAGGTACTAGCTAAATTTAATTTTCTTACAGCCATATGCCTACATAAATTAAGATCTGATTTCAAGCGAGCTTTAGGCCATTACAACCTAGCACTAGAAAACGGATTTAACGAATTTTGGGTAAAATTCAATCGAGGTATGCTCTTTCTACAATTAGGAGAGCTAGAATCTGCAATTAACGACTTGACACGTGCAGTAGAACTGGAGCCTAGTGATAAAAAAGCGAATTCTAAATTAAAGGAGATAATATCACATACCAAAAATAATTTAGAGCACAAATTCAAATTGAATTCTCCGGTAATTGTTTTATCAGTTGGAAAATCAGGTACCATGCTTTTAGCGAGTATTCTTTCAGAAATATTTGGCGCAGATCAGGTTATACCAAGCAAGATATTCAACATAGGATTAATAGATGCAAATTACATTAAAGCCATTCCTGAGTTAAAAAATATGATATATGTAGGACATCTTCTACATTCAGAGGATTTTGCAAATAGATTATCCAAATTTCCTAAGATAATTTTACTAAGAGATCCAAGGGATCAAGTTGTTTCACTTGCACACTTTGTAGATAAAATGAAGAAGGATTTTTTTGGTGATGAAGAGAGATTTTGGGATAATCTTGAGACATTTGAAAATAAAATAAGTGCTGCAATACTTGGAATGGTATGTAAAGAACCAAAACATCATTTAACATCTGTATATGATACATTCTGGAATTATGGCTTAAAATGGATGGGTCCTCGTTCAATTATTATAACATTCAGAGACATTGCAGGTTCTCAATTTGGAGGTAATGATTTAGACACTTTTAATACAATTTCCAAAATAATGAACCACATTGGAATATTTATTGATGACAATACACTACGAGAGAAGATAACCATAGGATCAAAACCCAGCAACTCTCCCACTTTTCGTTCTGGAAAAATTGGCACATGGAAAGATGAATTTAATGAATCACATGTTATTCAAATGAAAACTGTTGCGCCCAATTTAATTTCCACATTAGGATTTGAATCAAATGAAAATTGGGGTTTGGAATCAGAAAATACCTTGCATATTCCTCCCAGCATAAATGAAGAGAATATCAAGAATTTGGAACATATTGATAAAATTTCTGACAAGTATTGTATTTTACAGACTACTGTTAACAATGATACACAACTTCAATACTTGATAGATAGTTGGGCGTACAAAAATTTGGTACAGCGTGGAGAATATGAAAATGTATTACCCATCATTTCAAATTTGCTTAAATTAATGCCATATCATCCAGAACTAAATTATTTCTACGGTTTTTGTCTTCATACTATAAGAGGGGATTTTCAGAATGCATTAAACCATTACAACCTAGCACTAGAAAACGGATTTAACGAATTTTGGGTAAAATTCAATCGAGGTACACTCTTTCTACAATTAGGAGAGCGAGAATCTGCAATTAACGACTTGACACGTGCAGTAGAACTGGATCCAAAACATGAGGGTGCAAGATCTACACTAGAATTAGCCATCTTGAAACCTACCAATAACTAATATGAAGTAGGCATCAGGACATATTTTGAATTAATAATGAAAAATGAAGTATGGAAGAAAAAATCATTGATATGGGATTTTGCAATATCGGATTTAAAAAATCGTTATAGAAACTCAGTATTAGGTTTTGTCTGGACACTTCTTGAACCACTTTTCATTTTATTGGTTCTGTATGTTGTTTTTACAAATATCTTCAAGTCATCAATAGAGCATTTTCCATTATACTTGTTATTAGGACTAATAATGTGGAATATGTTTGTACGAGGTACTCAATTAGCACTCAATAGCATACATTCCAGAGGCCAAGTATTATCACAGATTCACATACCTCCCGAGATTCCATCCATAAGTTCCAGTCTAACTTCTCTATTCATGTTAACCTTTGAAATGATAGTCTTTGCAATTTTCTTGGTAGTATTTCATTTTCTTCCCCCTATAACTGCAATTATTTTACCTCTCATCATAGGATTAGAATTCATACTTGTTCTAGGAATATCATTGCCACTTTCTGTACTAAACGTGCGATTTCGAGATACACAATTTATCTGGACAGTAATTATACAAGCAGGATTTTTTCTTACTCCAGTATTCTACAAGATAGATATTTTACCTAAGCAGGTTCAAAACATACTTGTCTTTAGTCCCATGGTTCAGATTCTTAACTTTGCTCATGATGCAATGTTATATGGTACACTCCCTACAAGTGAAAACATTGTAATCGCAATAGGAACAACTTTTGTTATCTTGTTAATAGGTTATGCAGTTTTTAGAAGGCTAAGTCATAGAATCATAGAGGAATTATAGATGGAAGAATTAGCTATTAGTTTAAAAAATGTCACAAAGAATTTTAGAATTTATCATGAAAAACGTAATTCGCTTTATGAAATAATAACTGGGTTTTTCAGCAAGGGAAGGTATTATGAAAAACTATGCGTTTTGGATAATGTGTCATTCGATGTGAAAAAGGGCGAAATGATAGGAATTATTGGTAGAAATGGCATGGGAAAAACAACATTACTTAGACTTATGGCTGGAATCTACAAGCCTGATGCGGGTTCAATAACAGTAAGCGGTTCAATCATACCATTTCTTGGATTGGGAGCTGGATTTCAAGCAGAAATGACTGCCAAGGATAACATCATACTTTATGGAAAATTGCTTGGTTTTTCGAAGAAAGAAATTGAGGAAAAGGTTGGAGATATAATTCAATTTGCAGAGCTTGAAAAATTTCAAGATACAAAACTCAAAAACTTTTCATCAGGTATGTATGCAAGATTAGCTTTTGCAACTGCAATACAAGTAGACCCAGAAATAATCCTAATTGATGAAATTCTTGCCGTTGGAGATATAGGATTTCAACAAAAAAGCCATGAGGCATTTCTTTCGTTTAAAAAAAGAGGAAAATCAATAGTAGTAGTCACCCATGATCTAAATACAATTAAACAAAATTGTGATCGTGCCATATTTCTAAATGATGGAAAGATACAGGCATTAGGAGAACCCGATAAAGTGATCAAAGCATATACAAGTTATTTTGCAGGATTGCAGAAATGAAGTTATACTAATACATTATTTTAAAATTATGAAAATTCTTATTTTATCTCAATTCTTTTCGACCACAAAAGGTGGTGGTGAATATGTATTTAGTTTAATGGCAAAAACACTAGCAAATAGTGGAAATAAAGTATGGGTGATAACCAATCAAATAAAGGGAGAAACATATCCTATTCATGAAAATATCAAGATTATTTTTGTTCCTCCTTTACTAGAATACAAGGGAGGACTACCTCTAGGATTTATTGATAATCTCAAATATTCATTTAATGCAGTGAAAAAAAGTTTTGGCATAATAAAAAAGGAACAAATCGACATAATTCACTCAAACAATTTTGCACCAGCTCTAGCTGGATCTATACTATCATATCTTACTGGCAAGGCGCACATTACTACAGTTCATGATGTTTTTTCATTATGCGGAAAAAATTACTGGAAATTATGGGGTAAACAAAGTGATACCTCTAGACTAAATGTAATATTAGCTCCTTTCTTTGAAAAAATGATTGTCAAATTAAGATGTCAAGCTATTCATACAGTTAGCGAAGCAACAAAAGATGATTTATTAAAAATCGGAACCAAAAAGTCGATTTATGTAATTCCAAATGCTATTGAGATTCATCAGGTTCAACCAATAAAACAGATTTTTAATCAATTTATCTACATTGGCAGGCTTGTTTTTTACAAGAATCTTGAGGTTGTCATTAAAGCACTAGGCATAGCAAAGAAAACACATCCTGAGATTACCCTAGTCATAATTGGAGGAGGCCCACATAGAAAGAACTTGGAAGAATTGGTCTATCAACTCAATTTGCAAGGCAATGTAAGATTTACAGGATTTGTATCAAATGAGGAGAAAATTAGAACATTATCAGAATCACAAGCTTTGGTCTTTCCAAGTTTATGTGAAGGATTTGGTCTAGTAATACTAGAAGCTTTTGAGCAGAAAAAACCAGTATTGGTTTCAAATATTCAGCCCCTATCAGACTTGGTATCACATGAAAAAACAGGATTTGTTATTTCTCCACACGACGAAAATGAATGGACCAAAATGCTTATTGAAATAATAGACAATCCAGAAAGAGCCAAGCAGATGGGATCGTATGCAAGAGAAATTTTAGAAAAGGATTACAATGCTCAAAACATGTCAAAGAATCTTCTTTCAATGTACTCAGAAGTTTTGAGAATCAAAGAGGGCATACATTGAACAGTCAGGATAAGAAGATCATACTTTATTTCATATCGATTTTCATATCATTCTTATCTGTTATAATATACATGAACTACCAAATAGGGAATCCCATATTACCTACTGAAGGTACTGTTAAAGACTCATTTGTCAGAACAGCAGATGTAGATAAGAAAGAGATTTTTCTCACCATGGCAGATATCAGAAACTATCCGAATATTATACAAGGTAACTACATCTCTGTCAATATCATCAATGACACAAATGGTACGATATATGCCGAAGAAGAAGTTCAAGATATGGGAATAAGGACAAAGATGCTAGTAAAACATATTCTTGTACCTTACGATAAACATATTATGACCATACTAGATGGTGACGCAAAGGGCTCTACAATTACAGAGATTTTTGAAGAAAATGGATCATATACTAGACTCACAACTAATGTCGATGTACACATACATGGGATTTTATCTCCATTTGCATCTTTAACAAAGTCAAATCTTGACAGTGCAGTAAACACAATAATATTAAAATTTGTTGAATATACAAAAAATGAACATGCTAGGTACCCCTAAGATATTTAATTATCGTATCAGTTTAAAATCAACAAGACATGAATTAAGTTATTCTTTCTTTGATGAAATCTATTGATTTGACTGGAGTAGGATCCACTTTTGTTAAAACTGCACGATAAATTGCAGTATAATCCAAGAGATATACAAGATTTACAACTTTAGACAATATAGAACCAGAAACTGAATACACCTCTTGGTACGGAATATCATTTTGAACAAAATATTCCTTGACTATCTTCCACAACAATTTGGTTTTGATATAATCATCTTTTCCCTGGATTAGAATTGGGCTTACGCTAGATGGTTTTTCCCATGACACTATACCATTATGACATGCTTCTATGACATCTTCAGCTATAGCATGGGTTTTTGCATTTTCTTGCAAAGAATTCTTGAATCTGGTAGCAGCTGCACCCAATCCAGCCGGATAATATATCATAGGAGTATTCGACATGGATTTAGCTAAACTCAATGCAGGGTTTTTCTTTCCCAAATTAGACGAATAGATCTGTAGTTTTGTTTTTTCAAGATGAGATATTGAATCCATTACATCTTTTTTAGATATTGGAAAAACATTTTTCATGACATTAAGGATTGAATAAAGATAGATAGGAAATGACGCGCGTGGTGAATTTGATATTGGAACAATTCTATGGTCTAGTTTATTTTTCTTGCAATAATTCATCATCTTTCCTCCAGATGAAAAGGCAATTATTTTACAGCCATTCTTTTTTGCATCGGCAAGAACATTTAGTGTCTCAGAAGTATTTCCAGATGCACTTGTTGCAACTACAAGTGTTTTGGAATTGGCTGTACTTGGAAGGTGATATCCCTTTACCACATGCAGATGAATTTTAGTCTTGGATAGTATTGAGGACAAAACATCACCTACTGCCCCAGAGCCTCCCATTCCAACAAATATGATATGCTCAATGTCTTTAAAGTTCACAGGATCATAGTTTTTCTCATAACATTGCCTGCAAAGTGTAGGCCAGCTATCATACACTTTATGCATAGAACTCTTGTCATACTTTTTCAAGGTATCAAAGTCAAGCAATTCAAAAAGCTGGAAACTTGTATTGTAATATAATGATTTATCAGATAATCATGACATAATTTCCAGTCCTTGGCTTTCTATCAAATTAATAAGATCATATCATGATACAATCAACTGTTCATGTTGCAGACAATAAAAAAAGACACAGGGTACATCATAAAAACAGCGCTTGTATTTTGCACCCTCTCTGCAGCATTCTCACTTGTTGGATTACTTCTTCCAGAAAAAGGTCCACTGACAAATCCAGTTCCAGGCCTTTCAATTCATGAGATAGGAGGACATTTTATCTGGGGCCTAATTTTTGGCGCAGTCACCTTGTCGCTAAGATATACCATAGTCGCAGGACTCTTTGCAGTTTTGATTGATTCAGATCACCTGATTGGCATGACACATCTTGAGGCACTTGGAAGAATGAGTCATTCGATATCATTTGGAATGATCGCACTCATTGTACTAATGATATCATTTGGGAAAAAAGACTGGAAACTTGGTGCAATAGCATTTGGAGCAGTACTGTCACACATTTCATTTGATATTTTTGACGGAGATCCCAAATTCCCAATCTTTGCACCATGGTATAGCCACCAGATATCATTTGCACATACAGACTGGCTCTACTTTGAAATTGTAGCTGTAATCATAGTAGGAATTGTCACAGTATTGCAAACTAGATCTACAAAACATATCCCATCTCAAGTCTAACCAATTATTTCCAACATCTCAAATCTAGTTTTTCTTGTCCGCCTAGTTAAGAAAAATTTCATATGTAGAAAATAAGAAATATAGAAGACAATATGACCAAAGTTACAATCACACAGTTTTACTTGCATGTATCAATTGTAGAAACACACATTTCAAACTAGGAATAGAAAAATTCGTTCAGGTTTTAAACCCCTAGATTTTACATGATATTGTGAAAAAACCAAGGAGTATCACATCCTGGATAGTTTTCATTCCAACGGTAATCATTGTACTGCTTAGTCTATCATCAGTTGTATTTCCAGCATTACTCATAAGATCAACGAGTCCGTTTCAGGGAGTAGTTGCAACCCCAGAGTTTGTGGACCCATTCCAGACAGGAGTTTTGGCAATTCCGCTTGTTATCATAAATGTAATTCTACTTGGTATCGGGATAGTATACCGCAAAAAAAAGGAATGCAAGTACAGGCCAATGATTGCAAAACTTGCAAACTTTGAGGTGACAAAAAAACAGGCCCTAATTGGTGTAATCATACTAGTTGCAATTTTCATCTCACTTACTGCAGGAACATTATCAAAAGAAGAGACATGGGTTGACTATCAGGGTGTAAAAGACAGGGTACAGACATGGACCATATCAGACTTTACACATTCATTTGAACCCCATGTAAGATACCTATTACTCTCTGCTTCACTCCATATCTTTGGCAACATCAGAGTCATACCATTTGTAACAAGCATTGCGCTACTTGTCCTGACATATTTTTTCACAAAAGATATCACACAAAAAAGATTTGCAGGACTGGTATCAACTGCGGTATTATTACAAAGCCAGATCTTTGTGGGATATTCCACAAGTGCAAGCTATGACAACTCTTGGATACTGTTATACCTGTTTGGACTGTATTTGCTACAAAAGTTCTGGCCACCATCACCTGTATCATTTATTGCATCAATATTTTCTAAAGCACTGACAGTTGCATTTCTTCCCATGACGTTTTATTTCATAGCAAGATCTACTCTTTCAAGAAAATCCAAGATAATCTCACTTGCGTCATACGGAGTAGTAATGGTATCAATGATTGCAGGTGTTTCATCTCTAAAAAGTACCATAAGCCCAACTAGTTTTGATTTTTCACAATTCTGGCAGGGATTTGCATCAATGGCAATGCAGATGAGATTTGATTACATCATCATACTATTCTTGCTGCCTCTTACGGTAATGCTGTTTTTTGCCTCACGAAAAGGAATACTTTATGCAGATTCCATATTGATATTCATATTATCCATACTCTTGATATCTCCACTCTTGCCTGCATTTACAGACCAGACAAACCAACCTTACAGATTTGTCTCGCTTGTAGTATTTTTTGCAATAGGTGTTGGAATACTATTATCAAAACGAACCAATGCAAAACCAACCCTAGTGCAAGAGTGATCAGAAAAAGTTACCAGTAATTTTTAGTATTTTTTCAGCTGTTCTTCCATTCCCGTAAGGAGAGACACCTTTTGGTTTCCAAGATGTCTTTGTCATGTTCACAATCGACTTGCAGATAGAGTCAGAGCCAGTTCCAATTATTTCAGAAAATCCAGCCTGTACAGCTTCTGGTCTATCAGTTCTAGTTCTTGCAACCAAGACTTTTTTCCTTATTTTACTAGAGGTTGCCTCTTCTTGGATTCCCCCTGAATCTGTGACTATAAAATTACATTTTTTCATCAAAAACAAGATATCAAAATATCCTACAGCATCAGTCATTATAACATCAGAGTTTTTGATTTTCTTATCCAGTCCAAACTCATAGAGCCGCTTCTTGGTTCTTGGATGCACTGGAAAGACAAATCTTTCTCCAGACTTTATTATTCCATCAATTATACCAGACAGGATATTTTTCTTGTCCACATTTTCTGCCCGGTGCAAGGTAAGCAAGGCAAAGTTCCCATCAATTTGTATTGATGATTTTTTTTCTGCAATGGACAGGTTTTGTTCTACTGCATCAATTGCAGTATTTCCTACAACAAAGATTTTTCCATGCACATGTTCGTTTACCAAGTTTTTCTTTGAGGTACCAGTAGAGGCAAATAAAAGTTCAGAGATATGGTCTGTTGCTATTCGATTATGTTCTTCAGGCATCCTCCAGTCAAAGCTTCGAAGACCGGCCTCAACATGACTTATTGGAATCTGAGATTTTAGTGCAGAAATGGCTCCAGCCAAGACAGTATTTGTGTCTCCCTGTACCATTACAGTATCTGCTCCAGTTTTTGGAAGAATTTTAGATAGATTTGTAATGATTTGACCTGTCTGCATTGCGGGATTATTTTTTGACAGTTTCATCGCATAATCAGGTCTTGGCAGTCCAAGATCCTCAATGAATTTCAACCCAAGATCATAATCATAATGTTGTCCTGTAAAAATTGTCGTAATGTTACTTTTTTTTGAACATCTGATTATCGGAGAGAGTTTTATTATTTCAGGCCTGGTTCCAAAGATAATACAGATTTTTGACAACAAAGAAGTTGAATCTAACCAGTATTCATGCTTTTTTAAAATCTATGAGACAGGACGAACTAGTATCCAATACGTAGCCACATTCCTCTTCATCATAGGGATATCAAGTACGATCTTTAGTTCTGTTTGATAAACATCTTGTTTCTCTTTTTTGCTATTTCAAAGATAAGAGCATTAATTGATTTGGCCTGGGACGAGTCTGAATTTAACTTGTACATCATGGCCTTGCCTACGGTTCTTATTTTCTTGACCACTTCTTGTTCTTCCAGTTTATGTATTACGTTAAGTGTTGTTTTGAAGTTGACGCCTGAAATTCTTGAAATATCAGATATAGAATAATCAAAATCTTTCATAGTTACCATATGATCCAAGATTTTAGATTCACTGCATGGGAAAATGCTTGTCAGCGGTCCAGTCTCACTTGTTTCTTTCTCAGACAGTGTTGTTCGTTTTACTTTTTGTTTCATTACGTTCTACTAGATGAAGATATCATATAAATATATTCCTAATATTAGGTATTATTATATATAATAGATAAATATCAGACATACATTACAATACACAATGCAGCTGGAAAGTCATGTTATTTGTGTATTAAGAAAGATGTATCATTATGGATATGTAGGTGGTAGACACACATCGATTGAAGCAATCAAAAAGAGTTTTGCATCTCATGAAAGAGGAATGGTAGACAAGGCAATTAAAAAGTTGATAAAAGCTGGTCTGATAATGTTTCATCCCACAAGCTATGGTCATCAATATTCATTGAATCCAAATAAGATCAAGGAAATTGAAAACATCATTGAAAAGCACATGTAGTAAAACCATGATCTATCAATATCTCTAAAACGTTGATCACTGCAATTCCACAAATTCTTACCAGTCTTTGGATTTTTCATGCCTGATTTACTTGCTAAATGATTATTCAATGTACAAACCTTAAAACGCATTTCCAGATTAGTCTAGTTTGCCAGTCCAACACATTCAACTGGCACACTTTATGACTTAGTTTTTAATTTCTTCAATTTCCTTTAAGTGAAATGTATCAAAATCAATCTCATACAAGTTTTATTCAGAAACGGCCTTGTCTACGAATTTAAGAAATTCGTCAACCGAGTGTTTTTTTGTCTTGATTTTGCCAGTGTCAATGTGCTCCATAATTTTCTCTACTTTTTGACTTGGTTCTGACTCTATATCCTGTTTCTGCACACTTAGTAAACCATTGTTATTTATAAAATATTGTAACGGTACCCTGTCGGCTAACTATGCCATTAGCATCAATCAATCATCATAATGATCATAGAGGGTTATTTTGTGATAGATGCCACAACCTATTTGAGATATTTCAGAGATTATTGATTTTATGCAACAGGACGAATTATTGTCCAATACGCAGTAGCAGTATCTCCTTTTACCACAGGATATCCATCATGGTCTGCTGTTGCCAAGACCTCAGAGTGCATACCGTCTGATGACGATATCATGTTCTGTGATACTATAGTATCAGATTGGTGTAATACAGTATCATTTGCCTTAATCACTTCAAACTTTTGTGCCCCGTTTGTAACAAAACTCTTTGAAAATACAGGCGAGTTTTGGTCAAGCAACAAATTGAGTTTTGGAACGTTTGCCACAAGTATCTTTGTTGCCTCTAGATATGATACCAAGTTTCCTCCAGAATCTACAACTTTTATCTGCACAAATATTGCTAAATTATTAGGAGTCTGCGCATAGGAATTTTCAGGTACCAAAAGACCAACCATTCCAAGTACCAAAACAGCAACCAGTGCCCGCATCACAAATCAAAGATTCCTGTTCAGGTCTAATAAGCTTTATTTGTAAATACGCTTTCGAAGATCAGATTCTACAACAAAAATTATCATTGTGTGTTGTTGCAGATCCTCAGTAAATTTGATAGTTATTGATTAAAGAATTATTTTGGTATTTTTTTAGTAATGGTGAAACCAACAGATAATACTTGCCACTGTTTTTTTATAAAACTAAAGATTTTTAAATAATTCAGTGGCAAGTACGATATAATGGTTACACTTGTTGCAAGAAGAAGAGGAAATGGTACGTATCATTATCTTAAACACCACACACATGAACTTTATCTCGGAACAAAAGTTCCCAAAAACCTAGATGAAAGAAAAAAAATATTCATGATATCAATCTACCGTGAAGATTGGCACTCAAAATTAAAAAAGATTCAAAAAAGATTCATCGAAAATAGAAAAAAAATGCCAAAATCAGTAATGGAACAAGAGTTGAAGGATTTTGCAATTGTATTTACATATCATACACAAAAAATCGAGGGCTCAAGCCTGACAAGACTTGATACAGAAAGGCTGCTTCGTGACGGTATAACGCCTTTTAACAAGCCAAAATCTGACATGGTTGAAGCTGAACTTGCAGAACAAACGTTTTTTGAGATGCTCAAACATGAAAGACTGATTTCATTTGATACTGTTAGGTACTGGCATACCAGGATGTTCAACAAGACCAAACCGGATCTTGCTGGTCAAATAAGGGACTATGATGTCCATGTACATGGTAGCAAGACCCAATTTCCACCAGGTGATAAAACCCATGACATACTGAGAGATTTTTTTTCTTGGTATCACAAGATGCAGCATACAATAAATCCAGTTGAGCTTGCCGCATTGGCACATCTCAAGTTTGAGTCAATTCATCCGTTTGGTGATGGAAACGGAAGAGTTGGCAGACTGTTGATGAATTGCATTCTTGATGAAAAAAAATACCCCATGCTGAACATATCATACATACAACGATTTCAGTATTACAAGGCACTTGAGAAATCCAATCTGGAAGACAATGAGATATTGTTTTTACAGTGGTTTATGAGAATCTACATCAATGCAAACAAGCATTGGTTATGAGAAAAAATGCCAATTTCTCAATGTCATATAAAAATTAAGATTCTATAAAAAAGGTGTAAACTCGTTTTTGCAGTAAAGATTTGAGAGACGGACAAATTGTGTGTTTCAAGTAACATTATAAAGGAATGCAAATCAAGGTTCCAAAGAAGCCCGGTAGTGTAGCGGTCAAGCATAGGGGCCTTTGGAGCCCTTGACCCCAGTTCGAATCTGGGCCGGGCTATCTGTTAAAATCCATCAAGAAAAGCGGTAAATTCCGAGGATTACAAGAGATCTGTAAATTCTTGAATTGTCAATCCTGCTTCTTCAATTATGGCCTTTAGAGTACCTTTGGCTATTTCCTTGTGGTTTGGAACTGTCAATCTTTTGTGTGCGACCCTTTGTGTCTTAAAATAACATGACTTCCGGTTTGATGATCTGCTTCATAACCAATCTTGGACAGTGCCTTGATAACCTTGATTGCAGAAACTACTGGAATTTTAGACACTTACTTCTACCAATTCCTCTTCCATGTGAGGCACAGACTCGTGGTGTTTTTTCAGACTTTGTAGATATCCACTTACTGCATCCTTTATGTTAACCAAGGCTTCTTCTCGTGTTTTTCCTTGCGAAATACAACCTGGCAATGATGGACATTTTGCTATAAACATGCCATCTTCATCTTGTATTAGAACTCTGTATTTCATGATCCACTTTGATCTTTTATTTACTTAAATGTTAGTGAGTTAAAACACAAAAATTTTGACAAAACAGAGATAATCAAATGCAACTCAAGATTTTCAATCCAGACAGGAGTAGAAACAACAGTTTTAAAATGAGTTTGTCCAACATTAGATTAGATAATCACATTCCCATGGCTGACGGAAACCCTCGTTGGTATGACGACGGCGATATGGGGATTAATGGGATTATCTATCTTATTTTGAATCAATAAATTGCATTCTATTTCGACTCGCAATTCATTGACTAAATTTAACATATAACAACCATCATTTTTTGATCTTTGCTATGAGACCAAGGATCTTCACACATAGTGCGTGTTTGATGTAACGTGCGACCCAACATGCGGAATCAGAGTAATTCCAACAAGTAACGGTACCACAACAAGCAAGACGGGAATTGCAGCAAGTATTATTCCAAGATATAGACAGTTTCTAGCCTTTCTAGGATCGTCCTCTCTTATGACAAAAAATGCAATTATTCCCCCGATAACATTGAATACAATAGGAAGCAAAAACCAGAAACTGCTGCGTCTTTTTACCTGCATGGTATACAATACGTCAAAGTATGATTTAAACGAGATTTTCATTAGTCACGTATACAAGATTTCATACAATAACATAACGTCCTACATATTTAGAGTGAATATTCTTTGATGTCAATTATCGTGATAGAATTTCATATTTTTCCTCATAGTCTCAAATTCCATACCAGACTTTGATATTGATTTGATGATATTCCAATCTATTTCATTAAATCTCTTTTTGGCTATGAGGTGAAGATCTTCTCTATCGGCAGGTCTATTTGCTCTACTTTTAGTCACTATGAGACACTCCAAGCTAATCACTCCAAGGGTATTTTTAGCATCAACCTGAATTATTGTAGACATGTCAAATATGGATTTAATCGGTATATCCCCCACATCCTTTCTGAAAAAATCAACTTTAAAGTGCCTGGGAGTTTGCCAAGAATCTCGTTTATCCGCAAATTTGATGTATCCTTTATTCAATAAAGCTTCATCAGATAGTTCCGCTGTTAATGCAAAATCTAGATCTTTAGAAGATCTTCCTGTCTTTGTATGTAACATTACTGATGCGGCTCCTATCAGAACAACATCACCTATGTCTTTTTTTATTTCAACAGCTTCACGCACTAGTGGATTCATATCTTGATGATCTATTGTTTTCTTCTTGTACTTTTTTTACATATTCTATAGGAAAATGTGCCCTGGTTGTTAATTGATCGTCAT
>CAYWWR010000002.1:0-60581 GCA_964462165.1 uncultured Nitrosopumilaceae archaeon | reverse complement strand
GACAATCCAAACGCATTGTCGCCGCCTTTGACAACTACAATCAACGTAGCATAGAATAAATCAAAAATTTAATTTTACAAAATTGATATTTTTTCTAGTTTTTTTACTATAATATTTTTTCAAGAAAATAATCTAAGTCTCTATGGTCTAGTACCGGACTCTGATTGCCTGCATTGATTCTGTGAACCTTTGTAGTTCTTCGTAAAAGTGTATGCCCTTTTCAGTGATGACAAAAAAAGTGCTTCGCTTATCGGCTTTTGCTTCCATTAATCCAAAGTCAATGAGTTTCTGGCACTTGTCTGTTGCAGCATAGTGTGATAGGTTGGCTCTTCTTGCTATTGTTGTAATTATAGTTCCTTGTCTACCGCATTCTTTTGCAACCTGTAAAACATCTGAAATCATTCCAAGCTCTGAGCGGTATGGTTGTCTTGACATACTCTCTCAAGTAAATCTAGTTAATAAAAAATTGCGACACTTTGTTCCTGAACAATGTTAATTGAGATTTGGTTGTATATTGCATGTAATTTGGATCAAATCTAAAATACTAGTTTGTCTATATGATATTCGAAGATGATAGATGTTGTATCCATACTAGGTCACGTCATTGCCTTGTGCACTGGCACATTGCACCCCTAAGTTTTTTTGAAATAATTTTAGTTTTTTGTCAGGATTCTATATGTATCCCTATTGTGTTTATGGTGTGGTATAGTTGGCATATGTATTTGCTACAAATGTATCAAGTGTATTGTTATCCATCCCTGCTGCAGCCATGTAGACATTTTCTGGAAAGAGTTTGTATGTGTCATTGTCTTGTATCACTGAAACCATTGGTGTTACTGGCTGGTCTGTCTGAAAGTCCTCTGGTGCCATGTTGTACAGATCACATGTCTTCAAAAATCTCATGTATTTTGTACCAAAGTCTACCATACATGTAGTCTCTAGGTTCCATTGTGCAACTTTGCCAAGATATACTGTATAATTTCCTGACTGGATTGGCAGACCTGTGATTGTTTTTACCACTACTGGTGCAGTCTGTATTGGTACCACGGTAAATGTGGAATTTGTCATAGTTTTTGTATAACCATCCTTTGTCACGGTTGCATCAACTTCGTAAATTCCATGGGTTGAAGGTATAGCCGACTGGTACTTGAAAGTGCCATTATCGTCTGTAGTTGTAGTTACTATGACTGTTCCATATTCTATCAACACATTTGCGTCTGCAATTGGCTTGTAGGCCTGGTCATCTACGGTACCGACTATCATTGGAAATCCTCCTTCTACTATTGGATCAGTCTGTGCTCTCACTGATACTAGCATCTGGTTGGCTAGCATGGATTCTGAGACATGAACACTTGACATTATAACTGTAAATCCTAGTACTAGTGCACAAACTGTGAAAATGATATGCTTGTTCAACTTTCATTACTTTATTTTTTAATTGTTATTTGATAAAATCTAATTTTTTTCTCTAAAATGTAAGTAATTATCAAGTAAGTTTTTTTCGTGATTTTTTATAAATTTTTCAAGCATTTGTTTGATTGGCATGTTTTTTTCTACGAATTGCATATGTTACTATGATAGCTATAACAATTGCGGCAATTGATATGTATAGATTGATGCCACCAAATACGTCTTCTACACTGTTCTGTGGGACTATCCTGTAAATTGTTCCGCCAGATAATGATGTCACATACAACATTCCATCGGGTCCTGTCACTACATCGCTGATACAGCCAAATCCTGTTGCAAATACTATCTCCTTCATGGAATCTCCAATGTTTACTTCATTATCCTGAAGCTGTGGGCTGTTAAAGACAAAGCCAGTTCTATTCTGGTTTAGTTGAAATCGATACACGTTTCCATTGTTACAATCTCCTACAAACACACTGTTCTGGTATTTTCCAAATCCTTGTGTGGGTGTAAATGCAATGCCTGTGGGTGCTACAGTTTTTTGCCAACTAAACTGGGGGTCGTGATATGTATACCCTGGATAAACTGGCATCATTGCAAGTTGGGTCTTGTTTGCAGGTCCTGCTACTACATCCCATCCACTGTTAAAGCCTGGGGGAACCATGTTGACCTCATCTCCCCAGTCTGGACCGTTCTCTGTATCCCAAAGGGTTCCTGTAACAGGATCAATTGTTAATCCAAAACTGTTCCTTATTCCAATTGCATAGTATGGGCCTGGTGGAACAAGTCTGAAAATAACTGACGTGTCATCAGGATCTCCTATTGGATGGTTTTGCAATTTTCCAAATCTTCCTGCATCTCCTACTACCATGTAGATGGAGCCGTTCTTGGATGTGACCATGGCACCACCATTGTGATATGTCTGGGTCTGCGGTAGATCTTTTACAAGTGTCTTGTTTACAAGATGCTGTCCATCCCAATCATAACTGTAGACGCGTTTGCCAAGTGCATGTCCTCCCATCTTGTCTGATTCTGTAAAATACAGATAGACCTTGTTTCCAAGTGTTGTTATACTGAGCATTCCTTGTTCACCAATACTTGTTACATTTTCTTGCAACACTGGATTGCTTTGCAAGACTCCATTTCTAAACAAGTGTACCTGTCCAGAAGATTTTGACAAAACTAGAATATCATTTCCTTCAAAGGCCATTGTAGTTGGACTGCAACAAATGCCTGTAACATAAGGCTGGATTGTAAATCCTGTATCATTCATTACTGGTTCTGCATATGATGGTAATATCACAACACCAGAAAATATGAAAATAGAAATCAGCCAGAATTTCAATTGTTTTCTAGTAAAAAGACTATTTTATAAATACATCACGAACAATGTTCTCAATATTATAAATTACATTTGAAATTCTATTTTGTATCTTTATTGACTGTATGGTCTTTCTTGTAGTGTGATAGTTACATCCATGTTCTTGTTGTCTCTGACAATGTGTAAGATCATTTTATCACCTGCAGACTTGTTATCTTGCAAATAATTCAAGAGGTCTTCTAGCTTTGATACTGGATTGCTGTCTACTCCAGTTATGATGTCTCCACCATACTTGTACTTGACTCCGTCTATTGTCTTTGTCTGGTTTGATGCATGCAGGCCTGCCTTGGAGGCTGGACTGTCTGATACTATATTTTCAATCAAAAATCCTGCATGTGTAGAAATTCCCAAACTGTCAGCCAAGTCTGGGTCAATTGAGATTCCTGATATTCCAAGCCATGGGTGTTTGTAGTGCCCTGATTGTATGAGGGCTGGGACAATTCTCTTCATGGTGTTTGATGGTATGGCAAAACCCACTCCTGAAAACTCGCCAGTATCAGTTTGTATTGCAGTATTGATTCCTATGACTTCACCATGGTCGTTCAAAAGTGGACCACCAGAGTTTCCTGGATTTATTGCAGCATCTGTCTGGATTACATTTGGAATTGAAAATGACTGGAGATTTGGAGGGTTGAGAATTCTTCCTAATTGACTTACAATTCCTGATGTCATTGAACCACTCAGA
Organism: uncultured Nitrosopumilaceae archaeon; assembly: GCA_964462165.1. Lineage (GTDB taxonomy): Archaea > Thermoproteota > Nitrososphaeria > Nitrososphaerales > Nitrosopumilaceae > Nitrosotalea. Next base: position 57,105 of record CAYWWR010000002.1, on the reverse strand, counting down.
CCAAATGGACTACCAATAGCTGTTACTGCATCTCCTATGCGAAGCTTTGACGAGTCCCCTAATGGCAATGGGTGCAACACCTGTGGGTCTGCATTCACTTTGATTACTGCCAAGTCTGCATATACATCAGTACCACTGACATTGGCTGAATATGATTGTCCGTCATGAAATACAACTCGTATCTTTTGATAATCGTCTACAACGTGATTACTTGTAATGATGTGTCCTGCAAGATCATATACAATTCCTGAACCAATTGCTCTGTCTGAAGAATTGTCTCCTGTCTTGCGAACTACAATTTGCACAACACCGTCTTGCGACTTTGCAAAAAGGTCTGCAAGACTTAGTTGACTTCCAGTACTTGATGGTACCAGATTTCCTAGAATCGAAGTTTGTTGTGTAAGATCTGTTTTTTGTTGTTCAAGTACAAATGCAAATACTATGACTAGAACAATAATTCCATATGCTCCGCCTAAAATTGCTGTAGTCTTGTCCAAGCACATGGACTAATCTTAGGTTACTGTATAATCCTTACTCACAAGTTAATTGGATTTTGTATTGTTTCTGAGATGGAATATGTTCTTCCTCTCCATGTGACTGAATTATTTTTCTTTGCATGCAAAATTCCACTTGCAAATCCTGATACAATTACTGCACTACCAAGTGGGGTAAACAATGCATGTGAGAATCCAAGACCTAGCCCCTTCTTTGCATCTATTGTACTTCCAAGATATACCAATCCTGATGATAACAATGATGCAACAAGCAAGACCTCAAAAGATATGGAGATATTTGCATAAAATGCAGAATAGACAAGTGCTGCAAACGGCACAAACAGCAAAAATAATACTGCAAAAAATATTCCTATTGCCATCTTACTTGACTGGATGTAGAGTGGAATCATTAGTCTCTTGAGTGCGTGCCATAGCGTAGTCTTGTCTCTTGCCCACACTGCTTCTACCAAGTGCTCTCCACGTACCATCTTTAGCTTGAATCCTTGTTCTTTTACCTTTTTTCCTAGTGCGCCGTCTTCTACAATCTCACTTTTTACGCTTTCATGTGTTCCAACTGATTCGTATGTTTTTCTTTTTATGATGAAAAAACTTCCAAAGAAATATCCTGTCTTTTTGGAAGGATCGTTTACCCTTAATGCTGAAAACCTTGTATGCAAAAATGTCGATAAAACTGGCAGAGTAATCTTTGTCCACCAGTCAAGGCAAAGCATCTTTGGAACAACTGTAAGTGCATCCAGGTCTTCGCTTAAGAGATGGTCTACTGCAAGTGAGATTGTTCTTTTTGTGTGGATTGTATCTGCATCAGTAAACAACAACAATTCTCCTGATGACACCTTGAACCCTTCTATGCATGCCCAGTTTTTTCCAATCCATTTCTCTGGCTTGGGTGCTGCCTTGACATGTATTACCTTGGAGTTTTTCTTTGCAATTTTTTCAATTATCTCTCCAGTGTTGTCATCTGACATGTCATCAATTGCTACTATCTCATAATTTTTGTAATCTTGGTCTAACAAGGAGTTGATGCATTTTTCAATAAACATCTCTTCGTTTCTTGCAGGTAAGATGATTGATACTTTGGGTGTGTGATGTGGCTTGGAATCATACTTGTCAAGAAATGGCGAGTCGCGAAATGTAATCCACATTGATTTTATCAGAAATACCCATGCAACAGAAACGCTCAGCAAAATAGCTGCAAGAAGATAATTTGCTACATCTACTAGAAACATCTTTTGCTATCTCTGTGCTTCTTGTTTGATGCTTTCAAGGGCCTGCTCAGAACCACTCTGGATGTGTTTTTTTATCATTCCTGTAAACATTCCCATCATTCCTGTTAACTTCATGTCCCAGAGTGCATCTAGTCTTATCTTGTTACCATCTTGGGCAAGTGTGAGTGTCTTTGTTCCCTCGATTACTCCTTTTGTAAATTGAATCTGGATCTTTTCTTTTGGATATAGTGTAACAGTCTGCATACATTTTGAATCCTTGAATGCAATTGTAACCTCTCGTGTTATGGTGTTTCCCTCCTTTGAGATGTTTCTTACCTCTTTAGTTCCTCTCCAGAACTTGGGTTCTGAATCAAGATCAGAGACAATGCTCCAAACTTTATCAATTGGGGCATCGATTTCAACAGAGGCCTGGATCTGAACCATGTGGTTAGATCACTTTACTTCATATTTATGTTGTAATGCGAGTTGATTTTTCAAAAACAAACCTGCGTGATTTCGAAATCAATTTTAATCCTCGTGATATTCAAATTATTGTGGCACTGATAACATACGATGATTTTACCAAGCTCGACATGAGGGTAGCCAAAGTAATTTCAGTTGAAGAAATTCCAGGAAAATCAAAAATCATCAAAGGTACAATTGACTTGGGAGATGAAAAGCGTGATGTCATCATTGGTGGTGCACAATACTACAAGCCAGAAGAACTTGTGGGCAGGACAGTAATTGCACTTGTAAATCTTGAACCGCGAACAATTGCAGGAATTGAATCTGGTGCAATGCTTTTGGCAGCAGACTCGGACGATAAACCATTCTGGCTTACTGTGACTGAAGATGTTCCACTTGGCACTGGAATCAAATAATCGTAATCTTGGAATGTTCAGATCTTCAAGTTTCTAGTTACTGTACTCTGACTTGATATTATCTTGCCAGGATTTAGAATGTTTTCTGGGTCGAACTGTTTTTTGATATCCCTGAAGATGGAATATGTTTTGGCATCATACTGTAATTTTACAAACTCTGATCTTGCAAGACCATCTCCATGCTCGCCTGTTATGCTTCCACCGATGCTTATCACTGCTGTAAAGAACTCTATTGCTATGGCCTTGATTAATCCAAGATCCTTTTGCTTGAGAATTGGTCTAATGTGTAGGTTACCGTTTCCTGCATGACCGTATACAATAACTCTGAGGCTGTATTTTTTGCAAATCATGTCTAGTATCTTTAGTAATAGTGGCAGTCTTTTTACTGGAACCACTGCATCTTCAATGAGCGTAGGCATTGTTTCATTTTTTGTTATGCTCTGCAAGCTGTATGCCAAAGCCGAGTTTCTAAAACTCCATAATTTTTTGATTTTTACAGTGCTTGATTCTGTCTTGATTATTTTACCTGATGTGATTTTGTAGATCTGTTTTCTGTCTTTGATATTGTCCAACTCTACAAAAAGAAGACAACCTGTACTAGGTATCTTCATTTTGATGTGCTTTGTTATGTTCTTGTCTACAAGTTCCACTGCAGATGGTTTTAATTCTAGTATTTTTGGAACATCTCTTGCTGCATCTGATAGTGTTTTGTAGTGTATTACATACAGCAAGACATTTTTTGGAGATGGGTATGTGGCAAGTTTTGCTGATGTTATTATTCCAAGTGTTCCTTCAGAGCCTGCAATCAATTTGTGTAAATCTTTTTCTGAAAAAACCTTATCAATTCTGTAACCACATGAATTCTTTGATACCTTGGGAAAAGTGTTATTTCTTGATTGAGTTTTTTTAATGATGTCATCATACCTTCCTGGAAATTTTATTACCTTGCCAAAAGAATCTATCATTTTAACCTGGATGATATTGTCAATGACACTTCCATACTTTAGCGAGTGGATGCCGCTTGCATTAGTGCCAATCATTCCACCAATGGTGCAAAATGGGCCGATTGATGGGTCAGGGCCAATAATTCTGTCTTGTTTTTTTAATATTTTATCAAGGCGTCCCTTGAAGACGCCACTTCCAACCTCTACATGAGATGCTCCAAGTTTTATCTTGTCAAAGTTTTTCATGTCCAAAATAATTCCTCTCCCAAGTGCACTGCCAACAAGTCCTGTACCTGCCCCTCGTGGTGTTACTGGGATGTGGTATCTTTTTGCAAATTTTATAATTTTTATTACATCTGATTCGTTACGGGGAAATGCAACAACTTGCGGTTTTACTGTGTAAGAGCTTGCATCAACTGAATAAAAACTGCGTATGTATTCATCACTTGATATTGCACACTTTGTTATCTTTGATAATCTCTGTACAATGTGACTTGGTTTCATTGCTGGTATCTTGTGTTCTAAATGCTTAAAAAATGATTTTTTTGCTAGTCGTGTTCTGATTCGTAGAACTTTATCTAAAATGATATATTGTACCATTTTTCGCTTGGATATACCGGATCTATATTGATCAAATTTTTATTCCACGATGCTGTATTATATGACAGTCATCCGACCCGACAAAAGTGTCGACTCGCTTGCAACAGGGCATCAGGTAAGGACTTGGTCTTCTGCTAGCACGGTGTTAACATTTCTGCACGGAACATGTGGCAACACATGGATCTTCAAAAGTGGAGAACAATGGCAAAGAGGGAAAGTAATAGATGCGTTGGCATGTTATTACTAGGAAAAAGTTGCCATGTCCACCCAAAAGACGGATGACTGTTTTTCATTTATCTGAATTGTCAAATTTATCCCAAACTCTGAAAGATTTAATTTGGTAAAACAGAACCTTTTCACTAATGGATTTTTTGGGTACAAACTTGGACAAGCTTTTCAGTTCTACTGATAATTCTAATCCTTTAATGTGGATGGTTTGGATTCTACCAATTTTCATCTTTATGCTATATGGACAGAGAATCCAGCTTCATGTCACCTCGTCTGAAATTAACAAGGGATTAGAGAAAATCAAACTATATCGAGATGATACGCGAAAAGAACTAATTGCATATGTAAAAAATAATGTAAAGTCTTCTGCAGATCCTACTGCATTTCTTGATAGATATTTTGAGTACTTTACTATCATGCCAGTTGATGTGGACCCAAATGGCATCGTGCCAAAAATAAAACATATCATGAGGACAAGAGAAGATTCGACTCGTGCACAGGTCAAGGCACTGTCTCCGAATCTAAGCCATGTGGAAGCAAGTCAGATAATCAATATTTTAGAAGCCGTAACAACACTACATATGTTGTACAAGATGGTACGACACTTTTTCCTTACTGCAAAAAAACAAAATAACTTTCCATTGATATTGCCTTTGCAGATGATGATGCCTTTTATCTTGGAAGAAGCCGAAGCGCTCAAGGTTGCAGTATCTGCATTCAAGCAAGGGCAGCCAATTGGAGATGGGATTGGTCCAATGGTTGTTGGCAAAATGATGCTTGGCACAGAAAAAAAATCTGTTGCACTTGAGACTGTCCAGAGTAAAAAAGAGTTTGAAGGAAGAGAATTGTATCTTTTAAAGGCGGAAGGCCCTGCTGCGACAGTTGGGCGCCCTGCTGATACACTAGAGAAAACCATTTCTGAAAACAAGCCTGATATCATAGTGATGGTTGATGCTGCCTTGAAGCTAGAAGGTGAAGAGACTGGCTCTATTGCTCAAGGATTCGGAGCTGCAATTGGAGGAGTGGGCACTGAAAGATTTCAAATCGAGGAAATTGCAACAAAGTATAACATTCCAATCTATGCTATAGTGGTAAAACAATCAATCAAAGAGGCAATCACCCTGATGAAAAAAGAGATTGCCGATTCATCTGATAAAGTGCTAGTACAGGTTTACGATATCATACGAGAGAACACTACGCAAGGTCAATCTGCCTTGGTAATTGGAGTCGGAAACACGTTAGGTGTATCTCAATGAGACTGTTCAAGAAAAAAGAAGAGATTCTAGATTCGTATACTGTAGAACAGTGTAGCAGTTGCAGTAAAACATCGAAACGAAAATTCAAGGAGGGGGATTATATCTTCAAGGTGACAGACAAGTGTCCATTCTGTGGCAATGGACAGATGGTAATAGACAAGATCTTCGGCGAAGTTTTAAAGTAAAAAATCGTACATGTTTTTGTATGTATCGCAAAAAGTAAACATTCTAGAGGTAATTCTTTTAAGTAATGGTGTGGTACCGTACATGCCAAACATGAAAACACTTGGTGCCTCGTTCATTGTGTTGGGTTTGCTTGTAACTATACTAGGATATGGATTACATGAATCTGGTGCGTGTTATTGTAATGGCTCTCATATAGGAGGTGCTTCAACTGCATGCCACTGCACAAATACTTTGGAGCAAAGCATTGGTAGTACACTGGTCTATGCAGGACTTGCAATTGCAGGCAGTGGCATGATTGTATTTACCATGTGGTGGCGAAAAAAGATTATACTTCAATAGAATCTATTTTGAAATCTTATTGTGCAATCGTAGTTATGAGAACGCTATTTTCTTGTGGGATAAACGTGTGTTCTGCCTGTGCAACTCTTTCTCCCTTTGCCTCTACAAGTATTGGATAAGCCCTGACAACTTTGTTCTTGATTAGCCTGTCTAACAGATCTCGTGCAGTCTTTTCATCATATTCTGGAATGAACCATCGTAGTGCAAATGGGAGCATGTTGAATTTTTGCCATATGAAATCAATCATCTTGTTTGCCTCTTCGTCCTTTGTCCTTTTTCTTGTAACAAGAGAAAAGATGTTTCTGACCTTGCCTTCTCGTACAAAACCTGACCCGTCAGGAGTTGTTACAAATGGCTCGCATGCATAGGCCTCTGTTGACTGGAATGAAAAAGAACCAATAGACCAGATGTTTGGGACTGATTTTCCTGCATGAATTGTATATTGCTCAAGAGAGTGGCCGCTTAGATTTGCAATGGGTATTCCACCCATCTGTTTTGCAGTATTCTCTATTGTCTTGCCAATGTCGCTTGATTTTGCACCAACTCGTATCATTGACATGGCCTCTCGTAGTGCAGATTCTGCTGCCTGGACTAGAAAATCATACTTTGGATCATAGCAAACTGTGACTGCGGTATCTGCAATGTAGCCATTTATCTGGACACCCAAGTCAATTTTTAAAAGATCAGTGTCCTTTACTATTATCTTGTCATTTGGCTCTGCTGTATAGTGTGCCGCAATCTCGTTTAGACTGACATTTACTGGAAATGCACACTTGCCACCTTTGCTTGCTATTTCTTTTTCAACAGAATTGCATATCTCTTCCAAGGTAGAACCGACATGATTTTTTCTCCTGGCGTTCTCTCTTACCTCTGATGCTATTTTTCCTGCATTGATGTAATCTTGTAATTGCAATGATTATGCCTTAATTTGGTTTATTATTTAAAATCATCACAGTGCGAGAAGATTAAATTGGGACATTTTTGTGCAAATCACATCGGGATCGTGGTCTAGCTTGGTATGATTCGGGTTTTGGGTACCTGAGGTCGTCGGTTCAAATCCGGCCGATCCCATTTTCATTTGTAGTTAAGATAACTAGGTTTGATTTTACGTCAGACACAATTCGCAATCGCAAAGTGTGTCTTGGTTAATTTTAGAAAGACACTTGTTGTGTTGACCTGCTTGACACTGGATACAGATTGCACTCTTGCCATCTAGTGAAGAATATTTTGGAGCGCCGTCAAATCCAAATCCGCCATCTTGTGGTCCTACCATGTGTTCTAAGAGTATTGACCTGTATTTCTATCTGTTCTAAAAGTAATGTATTGCTAGTCGTAAACTCTATTACAACTTTGGTGGGATATTTCTCATGGGATATCATGGTGCAGGTGTTGTGTCACGCTGCAAGTGGGCAACAGGAGATCTGATGATATGGTACCATGATAACAAGTGGGGTGTTCCACTTCATGCAGACCAAGGGTTGTTTGAAATGTTGATACTTGAAGGTGCACAGGCGGGACTATCTTGGTCTACCATTCTCAAAAGACAAGAGACATACAGGAAGGCATTTGACAATTTTGATCCAAAAAAGGTTTCCAAGTATACTCAAAAAGATGTTGCAAGACTCTTGTGCGATGAAGGGATAATTAGAAACAAGCTAAAAATACATTCTGCCATTAACAATGCCAAGAGATTTCTAGAAATCCAGAAAGAGTTTGGCTCGTTTGATAAATACATCTGGAGTTTTGTAAACTGCAAGCCCATTGTTAACAGTCCAAAAAAATATTCTGATGTTCCTGCATCCACTGATCTTTCAGACGAAATTAGTGCAGACTTGAAAAAACGAGGCTTTAATTTTGTAGGAACTACAATATGTTATGCGTTCATGCAGGCAATAGGGATTGTAAATGATCACACAAGAGATTGTTTCAAGTGCGAAAAATGAATTACATTCTTGTGATTGACAAGAAATAAACCCATGTAAATTATTGACTTGCCAATGAAAGAGTATGTTGCGTTAGCAATCTTTGCAATTGTCTATGTGTTAATTGTAGGCAGGCTGCGATTCAAGATACCTATCTGGATTGCCATGTCTGCTGGTGCAGTCTGCATGATTTTATTTCAAGTCATTGACATACAATCTGCTGCGCAATCTGTATCCATTGATGTCATTGTGTTTCTCTTTGCAATGTTTAGCATTGTTTCAGCGCTTGACAAATCGGGTCTGCTAAAACTTGTAGCCATGAAGATGATGTCCAAAGCCAAAACTCCTGATTTGTTATTGATGGCAATTGTTGTTGGCATGGGACTACTTTCGGCATTTCTTGTAAACGATACCATTGCCTTGATGGGAATTCCTCTAGTCATTTACATATCAAAACATGTTGGTGCAAGGCCTGTAGTATTTCTGCTTGCGTTAGCCTTTGGAATCACTGTGGGAAGTACCATGACTCCAATTGGGAATCCTCAAAACCTTTTGATTGTACTCCAGAGTGGAATTCCATTACCATTCACAAGTTTCTTGGAATTTCTTGCAGTTCCAACTATTGTAAACCTGTTTCTTACATGGTACATACTAAAAATTTATTTCAAAAAGGATTTGTTACAAATGTCTCACAACTATAAAGACAATACAATGGCACTAAGTGCAAAAATTGAAAATCCACGACTTGCCAAGATATCGCTTGCTGTACTGATTGCAACAATTGTGGGGTTTTTTGTATCCGAAATACTGCGTTTTCTACATGTATTTGATATCAGTATTAGTATAGTTGCATTAATTGGTGCAGCAGCTCTCTACGCTGCAAGTGGCCAGAGATATGATCTTCTAAAAAGTGTCAACTATACTGTACTGGTATTTTTTGTAGCCATGTTTGTGGTAACTAGTGCACTGTGGTCTTCTGGAATGATTTCAATATTTATGAAACATTTGCCAATTCCAAATCCACAAGACTTGATGCAGAGCAGTGCTGTCATATCGGCATACAGCATAACACTTGGACAAATATTGAGCAATGTTCCCTTTGTTACATTGTACAATCATGTTATGGCTGCTAATGGCTTTACGGGAGCACATGTATCCCAGTGGATGATGCTTGCAGCCGCATCTACAATCTCGGGAAATCTTACAATACTTGGAGCCGCAAGCAGTATAATCATAATCCAGTCATCTGAATCAAAAGGTGTCAAGGCCTTTACATTCATAGAATTTTTTAAAATTGGTATACTGATAACACTCGTAAATCTCGCTGTCTATTACGGATTTATTGTATTTCTTGGAAATGTTGTTTTAAATCTCTGAGGTCTCTATTTTTTCTCTGATGCTTTCTTTCCTGTTTATCATGTAAATTCCGCCAAGCATTATTGCAATTGCTATTGTCTGGTACGAGCTTATCTGTTCGTGCAAAAATATTGATGCAAAGACAAGGCCGAAAACAGATGACATTGAAAATATCACAATAGTCCTGATTGTGCCAATTCTCTTTAGGCTCTGCAGGAAAAAGTAAAGCGAGCTGCCAAATCCAATTGCACTAAGAAGTATGACATATGGTATCTCTGATGGACTGATGTCAAGTGGCACGCCAAGCACAAGTATTGTTGCAAGCAGGATCAAGCCGCCTATGACTGATTTTAACTGCACAAGTCTTGCAGTATCCATCTTGACAGATATTATTCTGCTCAAGTTGTTGTCTAGTGCCCACAATGCCATGGAACCCAGTATGAAAAAATGTCCTGCGTTTAGCTGTAGAAATGATCCAGAGAATCGAAAATCTGTTGTTATGATTACAACACCTAGTATGACCATGGCCACTGCAATAAAACCAACTGGTCTCAATCTCTCTTTGAAAAATATCAATCCAAAAAGTACTGTGAACATTATCTCAACATTTGATAAAAGCGATGTGTCTGCTGCGCTTGATTGGTGTAAACCCAAAAAGTAGAGATACGGTGCAGCAGCTGCTCCACAAATTGAGATGGTAACCAGTATGATGTAGTCTCTTTTTGCAAGTGAGGTCTTGGCTTTTTTTGCTATTGGAGTAAATGTAAGGGCTGCAATAAGATATGCTATTGAAGACAAGAGCAAGACATTGATATTTGATATCACTGGTTTTGCAAGTGTAGGCACTGCACCAAAAAATACTGAAGCAATCAATGCTGATATGTATCCAATAATTTCTGACTTGTTCATTGCTTAATTCTTCTTTATTGCATATTTGAAAGAATCCCATTGGTTATTATCTGACTCTGATTGACTAGGATAGCCAGGCGATGAAGAAGAGTTAGAGAAATGACTCGATGATTGTTAATTCAGTGACTCTGAGCCTGACCTTACTGTGAACTCACAATACATGAATAACGTCTTTTCGTATATCATACTTTTAAAACTTACTTCACATGGTATTTTTTGTTTTGGTAAATAAATACAAGATCCTGATGAGTGTGCAGCAAACCTGCAAGACATGACTCTAAACAGAATTACCATTATGTCTATCGAAAATGTAGATTAAACTAATTAGGCACGAATCATTGACTAGAAATTTTCATGCGATTTTTTCATAAGTAATACTAGAATTGATATGATAAATCTGAAACCAATTACCAAATCAGATATCATGTTACAAAATAGTGCATAATGGTGCCTGACCCGGGGGATTAGACTACCAACATGGTTCTTATTTTGGGCCCACTTTGTTCGTAAAATTAGAATCTGACAGCAGTAATGGTAGTGATCCAGTTTTGGGATAGACGATGAGAAAATTCGAGTTAAATACAAGAGATGGTATAATCGGGACGTACCATGGTCAGTTCAAAATACATGTGCCCTCTTTGTCATCAGCCCGTTTCTAGTTCCGTGTATATGCAAATAACAGGAATATGGAAGGCAAAAGAAAAAGAATTAACCAAAGTAAAAATTGAAAGAGCAAATCTAAAGAAAATGCAGGCGCAGTTCAAAATTCAAAAAGGCAAACTCATAAAATCAGCTGTAGCAAAAAATACACGCCAGTATGAAGTAAAAATGAAAATTCTAAAGGCTCGTGAGAAAAAGATAGAAGACCAAGCTGATAAGAGAATACTAAAAGCTGTTAAATCTGCACATACTACTGAGCAACTGAAATCTCAAGCACGCATATCGAAAATTAAAAAAAGTCTAGAAAATTCGATGAAAAAAGAAAGAAAGATTGCACAACTACAAGCTAAACATGACGCCAAAGTAAAATATACTCGCATAGAACGTAGTCTCAAGTCTAATATTTCACAACTCAAAGGCGAAAATCTAAAATCGAAAAAGCAAAATGAAAAGTTAAGTGAACATGTGAATAGACTAGAAAAACAGTTACAAGAAAAGGCAACGCCTCAGATTGAGGGACTTTTATATGAAAAGGAATTGATGAAACAATTACAAAAGCGTTTTCCAGATGACAAGTTTGTCAATACGGGTAAAGGTGGAGATATAATCCAAAGTGTTGTAAATAATAAAGAAATTGTAGGCACCATAGTATTTGAATGCAAGAGGGTCAAAAGTTATGTTTCTAAATATGTTGAGCAAATCTACGATGCCCAGCACCAGAGAAAGGCAGAATTCGGGGTACTTGTAACTAACGCAATGAAAAAAGGTACCAATGGATTTTTTGTAGAAAAAGGTGTGATTATAGTTCATTCGACAGGAGTTCTATATGTGGTCAGCATACTGAGAAGCCAGATTGTCCAGATTTCAGATATGAAATTAGGGCAAACGGAAAGAGAAAAAGCAGTAAAAAGTATTCTGGTATATTTAGAAAGTTCAGAGTTTACCAATTCTGTGGGTTCAATCATACAGGATAGTGTAACACTATACAAGGAATTGATGGACGAGATTAAAAAGCACTTTAAGGCATGGAGGGAAAGATACGGTCTTTATTCAAGAATTAATTCTGAAGCAAATGCAATTCAAGGCAATACAAAAGCACTACTAAGCGGGAAGGAGATGGAAGAAAAGAAAAAAAGTATGCTTCCCGCACTTGCGGAATTGCCTGAAGTTCACGATGCATCTTAATAGAGTCGTTTTCAAAAAATGACTCTTAAATGAAAACAATCTATTTTTTCAATTTAGATTTTAATTTTTTTAATTCCTTGTCCAAATTATTTATCCTGTTATCCATTTTCTTAATTTGCCCTTTAAGATTAGCAATATATGATTCCAATCCCGCAATTCTATTACTTTGATCTTGTTCATGTTGTTTATTGACTAGTTTTGTCATGAATTATCTAAATTTTGCATAAACTTAAGGTTTTAGAAAATTACAATAGATAAGATTTCGGTTCAGAGGGTTCCCATAATTGAAGGTACATAAGTTGGCTTTTCTACACTAGTAAATTAGCGTGAGATTTCACGATCGTGTACCAAGTATAAAGTTGAGGATGATTTTTTGATGTCAGAGACATATATTCAACAAGTATATTTCTCTCCGCATTAAAGTACGTCATGGGAAATTTTTACCTAGATATTGAAACCACGGGTGTTGATCCAAGAAAAGATAAAATCATAACAATTCAATTTGTAGAATTGGAAAGAAATACAGGAAAACAGATTGGAGAACTTAAGATCTTAAAAGAATGGGAATCCAATGAAAAGGAAATCCTAAGACAATTTATCATAACATCCTGTATAACAAGTTCTAATCCATGGGTGTTTGTTCCAGTGGGATATAATCTGAATTTTGAACATAATTTTCTGCATGAAAGATGCAAAGTGAATGGCATAGAGCCATTTGACATACTTAACAAACCCTTCATAGATTTGAGACCTTTTGGGATCATAATGAACAAAGGCGAGTTCAAAGGTTCAGGTCTTGATAGAATTACAGGTAAGCCTCATAGTGGCGCTGTAATACCTCCCTGGTATGCTGAGAAAAAATATTCAGATATTGAAAATTATGTGAAAACTGAAGCATCGGAATTTATTGCTTTTTGTTCATGGCTTTATCGAGAATTACCTACAATGTTAGAAAGATTCGAAACAGAAAATGGAATGTCGACATAAAAATTGACTCTAAGACAAACAAGTACCAGAAACATACTTTGAAAAAATGATTCGAAGGGGGTAAGTATTACGAATACGAAAAAGCATTGAGAAATAAATAGAGAAAAAGGGATTTACATTCTATACATAGATGATGTTCTATATTACGTAGGTACGACAACAAATAGTTTGAGAGGACGAATCAAAAAACAGACAGAAATATTACACAGTATTTAATTTACGATGTAATGACTTCTAAAAAATCAATTGATTTCATAAATGTGTCAGATAATCAGCTTCCAATGTTGCAAGGATTTCTTGCATCTGTTCAGAACGATAATGGTAGCTGGGATGACCTGACCCTTGAATCTTCATTGATATTGGAACAATTCTTGAAAAACAATAATTCCGGATTTACTGAAATCAAAAAGAAAGGTACTGATTTTATTTTAAATAAAATTCGTATACTTGCAGAGGAATATAGACTGAATACGAGCTCAAAACACTCTCTAGATTCTAATTGCATGATTTATGGGCAATGCCTAAAAACACTATCTTATGTACGGAATGAATGGAAACATAATGAAGATCTTATCATATCATCCTTTAAAATACTAGAAACTCTATTACAAACAGAATTAAGATCGTTAAACAATTTTTCAGCAGTAACTAGTATGTTGTATGTTTATACTACAAAATTGATAAGTCCTGATACTATAACTCGTAAAATACTATCATGGCTCATTATGGAAATCCTTTCAGGTTCTTATTCTCAAGAAGACCTAGCCTTGATGTGTACATGCCTAGCCAGAATTTATTCTACGCATAATGATTTGGCAGAAGAAATATGGATAGATGTAACAAAGGACAGGATTGATCAATGGAAAGAATACTCTGTTGAAGATGCATTGAATAAATTATTGGAATCGGCATATAATGATACAAGAAATCGCTTATCTGAAAATTATTCTCTTTTAAAGGCAATCTCCAGTTGGTCGCAAGATTGTAAGAATACTGAAATTCAGCAAAATATCAAATCATTATGTTATCAAATAGATAATCATAAGCTTTTTGAACGTATGTTTGTTTATTTGAAGAAAAGCGGAGACTCATTGTTGTTGTCAGATCTGGCTAATTATTTATCTACAATATCTGAGAATAAACTTGACTTGATCGGTATAAGATCAGACGTGAAAGTGGAGGTAGAAAAAGCAATGGGACAATTTCAAAATAAATCTCAAAACTCACAGTTTATCAAAAAATGGAAGTTAAAAGGACTGCTAACATTTGTCGGCATATTAAGTGGCATATCTACAATATTGTTGGGAGTTTATCTTCCTACATTTGGACCGTGGTTAGCAACATTACCCTGGGTTGTTTTCTTTTTCTTTTTAGCTGCGATATATAAGTAATTATTTACAAAAACCAATTAGTGGACTTGAGCCATGAATTCTGCGTAGGGTATATTCCACGAGATTGATTCTTGCTAATTTCAGCTGCGAATTGCAGAGTTGCTGGCATTTGTACGGTGTTAGAATTTGCTGTTTGCCAATGTAGTCCTGTCAAATCTATTACATGTTGACAAACCTCTGACATATCTGAAAAAGGATTTTCTTTATTTCCCAAATTCTGTGCCATTATCAAAATTGGATATGCGATAGGTTGTCCTATCATTGGTCTTGTAGTGTATGCTAAAGCAGTATTCTTGCTCAAAATTACGCATTCTCCAACCTGATTCCCAGTTTTTTCTGGTACTATCATAACATATGGTTCCGGACTTATTCCAATTAATCCGTATCTTATTGAAGAATAATCTTTTTGTTCTGAAATTGCAGATTCTATGCCGATGATTTCCTCATTATGGAACAAAGATTGTCTATGAATAGCCAAACTTAACGACTCTTTTTTTGAATACAAGCCACTGACTGTAGGATGTTCTTTTGTTATTCGAATAGAATTACGGACGATACTATTCATGATGTTTGTTGGAACCACCATACCTTCACTTTTGAATTGATGGAATGGGATGCTAAACATGTCTGATGTGAATGAGGCTATGCATTTGCCATAATGATCAAAAACCGTTGCTTGACCTATGTAATATTTCTCTCCCGCCTCCTTGTGATCATAAGAAAATCTCATTCCAAGCGTCAAGTCCACCAATGCATCACCTCTGCTATTCTTTGATTGTAAAATGGTCCATGGGATTCCACCACACTTTCCATAGATGCTTATTGCAAAATTCCAAAGTGTATAACCAAATGAAGCACCATTTTGAGTTGCGGGCAATATGCCTAATTTGTTGGAACCTTCTGGCTCATACCATGAAGCAAATTGTGAAGGTATGTCTTTTTTGATAAATTCTCGTTTGACTTCCAAATAGATTTCCCTGTCATTTCTATATGATTTATGACTTGTACCTCCAACTATTGCTATTGGTATAATTTTTTGTTTACGTAATTCCTCAACATTGAAATCTGTTTTATCTAGTGTTTCAGATAAGCGACCGGGAGAATATTCCACATAGTTATCTATTAATACATCTATGAGCCGAAATTCTTTTTTCAATCCACCGAAAACAATGTCATAGCTTTTACCATATGGTCCTTTTCGTTCCTCATAATACCCCGATATTAGATATTCCAATAATTTTGTTAAATTTTCGTATACATTCTTTGTGCCCACTGGAACGAAAGGCAGTATCTTTATGGCTTGAAATGGTCGCTTGAGCGAATTATTTGAAGTATTGTAATCATACGGTCCATTTTCGGAAATTCCTACGGTTGGTCGTGGAAAACTTGTTTGTCCGTCTTTGTAAATATATCGTGATTGCGCTACGTTAATTTTTTTAATTGATGTTTGTTCTATTGAAATCCTGCCCCATAAACTTTCTTCATTAGTAAAAAGTAATGTCATTTCATATCGCTCCTAAAAGAAAATTTTTGTATCATGATGTCACCGAAATGTCAAGCTTATTGTTGAACAAAAGTCTTTTGTTAGAAAGATTAGCAGATACTGGAAACACTCGATCAAACATGTGTTGGAATCTTAATTTGTATTCGTCAATATAACATCGTCTTGCAGCGTACAGATATTTTTTTCTAGCTGTTATGTCTGTAACTATCTCACCATTTGTTTCAAACACCTCATAATCCAAATATGGACATATGCCTAAATTATTACGATCTATTGGAATTATTTTATCAATTGCAAATCCAACACATGCATTAACATTCGTACCTCTACAAGCTACTTTTTCTTTATCAAATACTGTGAATGTTGGATATTTAGTGTAAGTTCTCATATTTCTATTATTTTCAAACTTTTTTCTTAACGAAAATGTCAGACTATCTCTTACTAATGTGATTCCTAAATGAAACCAAGTATTAGGTTCAAATTCTTGTATGGCGGTATCTTCCCAATTAACTTCTTTTGAAAATAGCTCTGAACACATAATCTTAGTTACAGGCATATTTAACGAAGCGTTAACTGGCAAAGCCCAGAAATAGCCTTTGTAAAACCATCCAGCAATACCGTTATTCAATAATGTGGATCTGAAAACTCTAAACTCGCCTTCTTTTCTATCTTTGAAATCTAAAGGAGCGCGAATTATTGGAATATTTTCAAGTTTATCTCCCTGATTTATGATTATATTTAGATTCAAATCTTATTCTAACAACCATTCTCCTTTCTGCTTATAAATTATCAATCTAGTACGTGCTAGAAAAGTCGATGTTGTTATTATTTGAAGAGTAAAACATGCTGTATCTATTTTCGAGATATTTCTACTTGCTTTAATAATGTTAGTCTCTTTGAATTTGCGTTCAAGAATTACTATGCGTTTCTCATTTGCTTGTAATTTCAAAAAGGTTATCCATTAAAGAATAATTCTAATCATCATTCTGATTATTTTCAATTGTAATTGATGAAGAATTTCTATTTGTTAAATAATACTTTTTCAATAACTCGTCTGTAAGTTTTCGAGTTTCAAATAGCTCATTTATGAATTCTAATGACATTTTTGCACCTTTTCTTGGTGGTGGATGGAGTTTATCCTCATTATCCCATAACAGAAGAAGAATTTTTGCAATCTCCATCATCGAAATGGGGAGATCATTATACTTTATTATTATGTCATCGGGATGCCTTTTTCCCTTGCTTGTTGAAATAGACATGGTTATTCTCTAATACCTTTGGTATATTATCAACTACCATAAATCTATGATCAATATGTCCACTTACAAATTTCGTTTTAATGTAGAAGGTGGAGAATTTGTAGAAATGGAATTAAGTAAAGACGGTTTTGAATCTCTTTCAAAATTTTGTGATAAACACTTATCAGATAATAACTGGAAAACAAAAACAGTGAATGAGCTCTCCTGACTCTAACTTAGAACGTCAGATCATAGATGATATTCTAATATTGGGACATGCTGTCCCTGTGGAAATTAAAGGTGCAAGAAAGAGCATATGTACTGTGGGTTATTCTCCAACAAAAGGATTAGTCAGATTGTATCCAGTTCCAATCAATGTAAGACCAAAACGATGGGAAGTGATCAAAGTACCCGTGGAGAGAAATAAGCAGGATATAAGATCAGAGAGTTGGAAGATTCAAGGCGCTCAAAATGAATGGGATACGTTATTCAAAAAAGTTCATCATGTTCATGAAGTAAAAGGAAGACAAAGACAACTAAACTTGTTACATCATTTACTGAGTAAATATGAGAAAGACTGTATTCATTCATTAAATGCTGAAAAAGAAAGCTTAGGTTTCATAAGACCTACCGAAGTATTTCCATATTTTGAAAAACGACAAAATTATGATCCAACAGTACAAATCACGTTGGATTCCGATGTTAAATATAAGACAAGTTCTAATTTTGAATTAATTCCAAAAATAAAATATCGTTGCTCTAAATGTAAAGCAAAAAACCCACATGATCAGCAATTATTGGACAGAGGTGCGTACGAATGGATAAGAAAAAATCCTGATAACCCAGAACAGATTTGGAAGAACTTTAGATTGAATGATCCTGATTATGAACATTATTTTATTGTAGGGAATCAAGCTAGACGATTAACATCATTTATGATAATTACAATAATGTGGTTTAAAAAAACACCACTTTAAACATGAAGTTGGTTTGTTATTAGATCATGAACTAGGTATCTGTGACAATTATGTCCATTTTTCTCATAGCACAAAAGAGTGATGTTATTTTTTCTTGCGCGACTTGCTAATGTTTGAATCGTTGTCTCACTATCTTGATTGGTCATCTGATTGAGAAACTGTTTCTCAAATTCATTCCATTCTATTTTTTTATCCTTATACTCTTTTAACAATTCTTTGCTAGGTGCTAATGTTCTTATCCATTCATCAAAATGTCCTTTTTTTACCCCTCTTGGATAATATCTTGTAATTAAAACTCTGATTCCATCATCATCAGACTTGGGTTCAAAAACGGATTTTGTTTTAATCATTTTCATGCTATGCTTTATTAAATAATTCTTAACGCTCCAAGATAAAACGATTATACACGTGGATCTAAACTTTTCTACAAGATAATAGGAAAACTATACACATTGTCGTAGCCTCGATAATCAAATAAAAATCAAGTTCAATTATCTGTGGATTAAAATTTTGAATTTCTTTACAATTCTAAATACAAATATGGATGATTTACATATGAAAATTTAAGAAACCCTTGAGCATGTAGAATCGATAAAAAAGGATCTGCATTTATCATACCTAAATCTAATCATCTCATGCAGGTTTTACTAAATAAAGAACAGGAAGATGCAGTAAATCACATAGGTGGCCCTCTCCTTGTATCTGCAGGTCCTGGAAGTGGTAAAACCAAGGTAATCACTGAAAGGATAAAATTTCTCATGAAAAGTGGATTAAAGCCATCAGAAATTCTATGTCTTACTTTTTCAGAAAAAGCTGCAAATGAATTGAAGACAAGATTAGAAGATGACGACGACATAAAAGGAAAAATTGACATTTCAGAGATGCAAATCAGCACATATCATTCATTTTGTAGAAATTTACTATTAGATAATACAACTTCTACAGGACTTGGAATGCGTGGTGGGATACTAGACCGTCCAGTATTTCTAGTATGGGGAGTTCAGAACATAGATAAATTTGGATTTGATAGTCACATAGAAATTGGAAATAATGCATCAGAGTTGATAGAAAAAATGATTGACGGCATTAGTGTGTTTAATGATGCACTAATTACACCAGAAGATCTAGAAAATCATGTTAAACAAAAACTAGCAGAGATTTCCAAAATAAAAGACATTGAAGAGTTGGAATATCTACACATGATGGATAATTTAGTGAAAATCTACAAAGAGTATGTAAAATTCAAAAAAGAAGCCGATGTAATGGATTATGATGATTTGATTGTAGAGACAAACAAATTATTAGAAAACAAAAACAAAACTCATGTTCTAAAACTTGCTCAACAAAAATACAAGCATATTCTAATTGATGAATTTCAAGATAACAACTTTGCCCAGTTTGCAATTGTGAAAAAACTAGTCAAGGACGGTAATGTTACTGTAGTAGGTGATGCTGATCAAAACATTTATCGTTTTCAGGGTGCATATACTGAAATTTTCAGGGATTTCAAGAATACATTTCCAAATTATACTGAGATTCTATTATCTAAAAACTACCGAAATCCAAAAAGTGTCATAAATCTATCCGGTGAACTTTTAGAGCAGGATAAATTCAGAGAGTCAAAACAAATTCTACCAGTAAAAGAGGAAGATTATAGAGTAAATGTAATCGAATGTTCTTCAGAATTTGCCCAAGCAGAATTTATCAAAAATAAGATTAAAGAATTGTTAAAAACAAACCCGAATTATTCATTCAGTGATTTTGCCATTCTCTCAAGAAAACAAAGAGATGGCCTAAATGTTGCCCAGATTCTAGCTTCTGAAGGAATTCCTGTAAAATACACAGGAAAATCAGAGATTCGTACCTCACCAAGTGCCAAAGTACTTTTTTCATTTTTACGAATTATTGCAAACCCGATGAAATCCATGACTAGCATAACAAGGATTTTACAAGAATATGGTATCACAGAGCAAAATATATCAAAAATCAATTATGAGGCAATCATTCGTGCCAGAGAGAAAAAAGATGGAGATTATGCTTTTGATGTCTTGTCCGATCTTAATGTGCCAGACCTTACACAAAAAACAGAGTTAAAGGAGATTTTTTCCATGATAACAGATTTTATTAAAATAGCAAAAGACAATCTTCCTTCACAGATCATCTATAAAATTATGAGAAACAAAACCGATATTTACAAAAAGATTGCAAATGATGAATCTATTGAAAATTTTATAGAGCGTTCTATACTAAACGATGTCTTAAACAGTGCATATGATTTTGAGAAAATTAATCCCAGAGCAACGATTAAAGAATTTTTAGAGTTTGTTGATCTATTAGAAAATTTTGACATTGAGACAAAAAGAGATGTAGTAGATTCTAATGCAATCCAAGTATCAACCATTCACAAAAGTAAAGGATTAGAGTTTGAAGTTGTGTTTATCATCGATGTTGCAACATATAAGATGCCTCTAAAATATACTGAAAAACCATTTTATGTACCACGAGAACTTGCAAAGGGTGTAATTCCAAGTGCTGAACCTAAAGAGGAATTTACTCGAGAAGAAAGACGTGTCCTATACGTTGGAATGACCCGTACAATGTCACACTTGTTTCTTACATATCCAACACAATATGAAAATAGAAAAAAAGCAAACAAGGCGTCCAAGTTTCTTCAAGATTTAAAACCTGAAAAAAATACAAATGTAAATTTTGAACCTTATGATTCAAATGCTGATGCAAAGATAACGACTACTTTTGATGCAATAGAAATAATCAAAAATGAACGCTTGGAGCAGGCAATAAAGCATCTTAGTAGCTATCAATATCAAAGTGCTGTTCAAAAAATTATAGAACTTGCAAAAATTGATTATTTCCTAAAAAATAAGAGCATGGATGGATTTTCTCTAGAAAAACTGCTAGAACATGCCCCAAGTACAGAGATCGAAGAGAGATTAGCAGGCATAAAACCCGCCAAATTGGGCTTTGAAAAACAAAACTTGTCATTTACAAAGTTTGACAATTATAAAACTTGTCCCAAGCAATTTTGGTACAAATACGTACTAAATGCATTACCTGAAAATCAAGAAGCGCCTGCTCTTTACAAGGGAGGAACATTTCATGAAATTGTAGAAGAGTCATCAAAAAGACAAAAAGATGGAAAAATAGATGATTTGAAAACCTTGCTTGGTGAATTGGAATCAAAATGGCAAGCTACCCAATATCTGACAAGTTCACTACAAAAAGAACGACAAGATAAAAAATCATTAGAGCCAGCCTTGGAAGCATATCAAAAATGGACTAGAACAAATCCAAACAAGATTGTAGAATTGGAATTAAACTTTACAATATACATTGGTGGTTATCAAGTAAATGGAAAGATTGACAGAGTTGAGCTAACTCCTGAAGGAGAGTATGTCGTCATAGATTACAAGACAGGTGGAAAAAGGAAGGATATTGATAATGTGGCAGATAGTTTACAACTTAATTTGTATTGCATGGCAATTAAAGAAAAATATGGTAAACTCCCAAAACGTGCATCATTTTTCTATGTTGAAAAACCAGACGGAGAACAAATGTTTGATTATAAAGTAGATCCTGCCAAAGTAAATGAAGTTAAAGAAATACTGGAAGGTTATGTAAAATCAATTCAAAATATAGAATTTGATCCAACCCCCGGTGAATTTACTTGTAGATTTTGTGATTATAGCGATATCTGTGCTGAATCTATGGAATAGATAAAAAATTCTATTTCACAAAGACAAGATTTTGGACAATGAGATAAAATTGGATAATCTGAACAAAGTTAAGAACAAGCTTGGGGAGTGGTCAAGTCTATTTTAGGGGAGGAATTCAAGGCAAATCCAGAGAAAGGTGCCTGTTTTAGTTGTAGTTTTAGAAGTATATGTGATTTTGTTGAAAGTGAATAAGTTTAGTTTCACCGCCCAACTCTGAGGACTAGAATATTAACATGGGCTTATTTTGGATTCTATAAATTCTGCCTTGATGGTCGTATTTTTACTGTGTAATCAACCGATATCTTTACAGCACTCAATGGAACTAAATAAGTGAATTAAGGGAAATAAAATGGCAATAAAAATTCGTTCAACTGAAAGATCATCACAACATCCTATAATAAAAAAACTCTTTTCAGAATTTATTATTGCAGATATACAAGGTTTTATTTTTCAATCAAATGATGAGCAATTATTGGAAGCAGCCAATAAAAATAACAATTCAATCAAAATTCATTGTTTAGAAGCAGTAGAAATTGATAACATAACGGAACTCAATCCTGAATTAATTTTCACAAAGGAAGAATGGATTCATAAAATTAATGTTGCAAAGTTCTTTGGCTCAAAGTTGTTATTGTTGAGTCACTTAAAAGGTGATACTCATCTTTTCAGATTACATGAAGTAGTAAAACATGAATCTACAATAATACTCAGAGAAATAAATTCATTTGACGATGAAAAAAAATTCATGGTGTGGTGGAACTCGATTAAGCTTTTAGAACAAACCAAACCAACTTATGAAGCTAGAAAAAGACAAGACAACACGATTTTTGATGAAATTATTGAAAGAAATGGTTCTGCATGGGGAGGAAATATTGATGGTTGTATTCTATCTGACTCTCAGGAACAAGTTCAGGCAATTATTGAAATTAGACAAACCCACAAGTTTTCTTTAGATAAATATGATCCTGCTAACTACTTTGCAGGATATTATGGAAGAGGTGGTGATTTTAAAACGTGGCTACCGCTAATTTACTTAAAGAATGCTTATCAAATTCCACTCATATTGATTACAATCAGCACATTAGACACATCGAAATTTGGTCATACTGAAGTAGAAAAGATTGATAGAACAGCATTATATTATAAAAATAATTTACCACCTAATCAAAATTTGACAGATGACGTTCAAAAAGTAAAAACATGGTTTGCTGACATGGAAAGTTCAAGATAAGTCATCAAAGTTGGAAAAACACGTGAGAATAACTCAAACAGGATATATTTTCAAAATCATGAATCCATGGCCATAATGATTACAAAAATTAAAAAGTACTAATGGACAATTTGGTATATGGTCGAGGATAATGAAATTAGTACCTCTCAAGATTTTGATAATATACTAAGAGATCCATACAAAGGTGATAGCTACATAGTAATAACTAACACATCTGGAAAAAAAATTGCTCACTTGGTTACATGTAAATCGATTAAGCGTAGTGACTTTATTGATAAAATGATCGCATCTAAGGGAAAATATGGAAAATACTATTGGTTCAAAAAATATGATGAAGCAAAAAGTAAATTTAATGATGTTAGAGAATGCAAAAACTGTTGTGAACTATCAAAAAGATATTAAATTTTTGAAAATTAATTCTAGATTGAATTTCTTTTCACATCAATGTAAATATTCTAAAAAATGCAAAGTAAAAATATAATATTATTTTAAAAAAAGTTGCTTCCAATTTGAAAAATCTTTTTCTTTGTATTCATAATCCTCGTTATCATTATACATCCATGCATTATTTCTGAATTCCACTATCCCACCAAGAAGATTCTTTTTCTGATTATCTTTGATGTATTTTGCTAATGCTTCAGCCTTTGGTTTAGCAATTTTTGCAGTTATTCCCTCTTTAGTATCAAACAATCCTATTCTTCCATCATTCATGTAAATAATAAAATCCACATAGAATGCACGCGGTTCGCCATCATTAGGATCAATGTATTTTATGGCGAAGTATTTCTTGTCATTCTCACCATTTTTGAACCACCATTTCACCTGGTTGTTCTCTGCATCTAGGAAGTCCATAAAATCAACCTCACCTAATATTTCATTTTTGACATATGCCGGTTTCATAATGCATTTATTGTAATTTCTCTCCTCATAGATCTTCGTATATTCTGTATTTTCAGGTACGTTCCATGTTAGATCCTCTTCAATTTCTCTTTCAATTTTTTCAACAACTTCTCTTCTGAATCTATCTTTTGCACGATTAATAGTTTCTATAAAATAATCTCTATTGCTAGGAGATAGAATTATTCTTTGTATTTCTACCCAATCAATTTTCTTAGTATTTCGTTCAAAGAATGAATAAAGAGAGCGCCTGATTCTTTCACTGGAGTGAACTGGGGCAAATCCTTCAGAACAGTCCCTCAGAAATAAATCAAATCGAGTTTGTAGTTCCATAGGACTGGTATTAATAGATATGAAATTAGTGGCTTCGATAGTTTGCTCTAGATCAAGCTGATCAATTCTACCATCCGTCATTATTTTATTTTTCATTTCTGGTGGGTCTAATGAAATTTTATTGAGTAATGTATACTCTTTAGCTACTTCATAAAGAATATCAGAAAATTTTCCTGTAAGACGAGTTTTTTCATGCTTTCTTTTGATGTATACCGATTTTAGATCAACATTATCATATGTCTCGTTTCTTCTTGTTGATTCATAAATTGTAATGTAATCTTTTGCAATATCTTCTGCAATATGAACATCTGAAATGTTTGTGTAAACATATGCGTTGTTCAATTCAGCGTTTTCATAATGTTTGACCTCAGGCATTCTGATGATCCTGCCAATTGTTTGTATGGAAAATTCAAATTTTTTCCACTCTCTAAAGAGTATTAGAATTGAGGAACGAGGACAGTCCCAACCTACTGCAATTGCTTGTTTGAAAATTAATACTTCTACCTCATTGTCATTTTTTTCAATATTTTCAAGATTTACTTTATTGTCTTTATCAGAAAGATATATTGCAAGTTTTCCATTATCTGTATTTATGCCAAATTCTGAATTAAGCATATTTATTATCTCATCTTTTCTATCCGATATCCCAGCCCTTGAATCTGGTAGTTGTATCAAAATAAGTGGATTTACGTTTGACTTTTCTTTTTCATAGCTATTTTTTAGCTGCTCTCTCTTTTCAAGTGCTGTTTTTATTATTAATTCATCAGTAGTATTTGCTTTTAGCTTACCCAATTTGGAATTTAACATAATAGATTTTTTTATCATTTCTTCAGATTTCACTTCTTCGAGAGTTATATTCACAAGATAATCTATGTTTGAAATATGAGGGGTTGCAGAAACCTCTATTGTGACTTTTGGATTTATTTTCTTAATCACTTCAGATGATTTTTCTGAACTGGCAGTATGGTGACTTTCATCTATTATCAGTATTATTTCTCTGCCTTCTTCTTTTGTATTTTCTATTACATGAGTAAGGTTGTTTTCTTTTTCTCCTTCTCGAATGTATATGTTATTTTCTTGATTTATGCTCTGCCAGTTAAAGAATAATATTTCCTTATCTTGTATCTGGTTGTCTTGTAAATCTTCAAACAGTGAACAAGTAACTATCTGTAGATCTTCATAATATCTTTCAAGTTTTTCTTTGCTTTGTTCGTGTAGTTTATGAACGGTAATCCAGATAAAGGCAATTTCCTTTTCATCTTCCCTATGATCTACCAGTCTTTGGATAAACTCTGCTATCATTATGGTCTTGCCCGAACCTGTAGGTGCTTTAAAAACACATACCTTGTTAGATCCGGAATTGAGAAATTCGTTTACCTTGTTATTTATCTCATTTACGTACTTTTCTTGATAATTTCTTAGTTTGAACATATGCAAATATCCTTCTGTATACGTTAAGTACGGAGGATGGTATAGGTTTTAAGTCTACCAGGTGATCTACTTCGTAAAACTCTTCCTCATCAACAATATCACTTAATGAGAATACATATGTGCTGATTTTTTTGTTCAGTTGTATTATTTCATTTTTAAATGGTTCTATTCCATCATAATAATAGATGATTCCAAGATAACGATCCTTATAGTTCTTGAAGATTTTGAATTGTTTCCCTTCGTTTACTAGATTAAAACAATCTTCCTTCAAGCAAAGCATTTCTGTTAATTTTTCTACCATGAATTTTTTATTTTGGTCTGTAGATTCTGAATCAACAAAGATTGTTTTGAAATATTTTAGATTACCACCTAATGGTTCGACATTTTGATTTTTTGAGTTTGCGTGTCCATTAATTATTCTCTTTAATCTAGGATAGCATATATCAGTACAGATGTTATTTTCATTATTTGTACAAAGGATGAATTTTCTATTTCCGTTATCGTTTTTGTTTAATTCCAAAACTGCATTACCTGTTGTTCCTGAACCAGCCATAAAGTCTAATACTATAGAATTTTTATCCGATGCAATTTCCAGAATTCTTCTAATTAATTTTACAGGTTTTGGATTATCAAATGGTTGTTCAATGTTAATTCTATTGAGCTCTTGTTTTGCATCTTGATTATGGCCTGCAAATTTTATATCCCACCAAGTAGTTGGGACAATCCCATCTTGAACTTCTGATAAAAATCGTTTAATTCTTGGCACATTATTACCATTTTCACCAAACCAAATTCTGTTGTCTTTTATTAATTCATTCAAACGTGCTTTTGGGACACGCCAACAAGTACCTTTTGGAGGATTTACTACTCTACCAGAAGGAGTTGTAATAGGATAATCATATTGTTCAGAATATGTTTTAACATCAAGTCCCCCTGAAGCCCATAAACCTCTAGGATCATTATCTGGGTTTTTGTATCTCAGATTCATTTCTTCAGTTCGGGGTAAAAGATTTCTTATCCAACCATCTTTTTCTCCATTAATATTTTTTTTTCGAGCATAAACCAGGATGAAATCATGCATATCAGAGAAATATTTTGCATCATTTTGTGGTGAAAATTTTTTCTGCCAGACTATGTTAGCCACAAAATTCTCTTCATTAAATATCTCATTACATAAAAGCTTCAATTGAGCTTGTTCATTATCATCTATTGAAATGAAAATTACTCCTTTTTTTGATAATAATTTTTTAGCTAATTCTAGTCGTTTTTGCATAAAAGAAAGCCATTTACTATGTTTGTAACTGTCTTCAGCATCTACAATTTTATCATTGTATGTGAATTCTTTTCCTGTATTATATGGCGGATCAATATAGATAACATCAATTTTTCCTTTATGAGTATAATTTAGAACAGAAAGAGCATGATAATTATCTCCTTCAATGAGAATGTTAATGGGTTGTTTTGAATTTGTTGAAATTTGATTAGATTTAATTTCACTTAAGACTGGTAATTTTTTTTGTAATTCTTCTTCAAAGATCTCTTTAGTCCTTTCTTCATCCCAGATTAAACCATACTTTTTTCTTTTTTCCAGTTTTTTGATTTCTCTAATTAGTTCGAGTTTTGACCACTCATTATAATCAATTTTTCTAGGTTTACCATTAATTGCCATCTATTTCGCCTTCTTTTTTGAACTGGGTTTGTTCCAGTATGCACTTTTACAACGGGCACAACGAATGGGTTTTTCACCATTTCGGGATAACCATTCATGATTACACCTATCACATTTCCACACCTTACGTGTAATTTCTCCCAACACCAAAGGTGATCACTATTAGTATAAAAGGTATTGCACATCATGAATATTCCTCATTAGAGTATAAAACAGGAAAAATTAGTAAACTAATTCTTGGATTTAGGAATAGTCCATGAACTCTTCTTAGACTGATAATGATTGAAAATCTTAGAACATTTGCACAGATATCTGTCTACATTGACTGTTCCATATGACCAAGATTTTACTTGCTTGTCAGTTTGATTTTCACCACAAAAGGGACATTTTGGTTTATACAATCATATCAAATAAACCTGCCAATAGTTAATCTTAATGCTAGTGATTTCATCAAGATCTGTTGACCACGTTACTACCACTAACTAATTTCAGTTACACGGTATCCACATCGGGGAGATCCAACCCTTCATCTGGTTCTTTTTTTCAGTAACGCAAGTTCTGGTAGTGCAAGGGCAAAATGAATGTGAATGCAATCATCTGCCTCATCCTGGCTACAAAACATCTTGTTGTTTTTAAGATAAACCTCTGCCAGTTTCCCTGTCTTGTGATCTCTGAGTACCAATGTTTCCCCAACACTGATTTTTTCAATATATGGTGCATAGTTTTTTAAAAAATTATCTTTTTCCACATTCAACAAGAGAGTTTCATTGACATAATCTACAAGTGTTAATCCCTTTTCTTTTGCCTTGTTTTTTACTTTTTGATATGTTGCCTCTTCTATGGCAACAGTTGGATTACGTTTCTGCTTGTCTTTCATTGACATGTCTTTGATATGGTATGATATTACTAGAATATATGTTTTACATGTTAATAACACGTAAATAAAGAGTTGTTAACCCGTAAACTTTATTATTGCGTATTACATGTTAAAAACATGTTATTTACAAGTTTACAATTTGAAAACCCCCGAAAGCAAGAGGGTTCAAAGATACAAGATCTCAATAAATCAGTCAATTTGGAATCAAAATGTGCTAAAATCAAGGCCAAACCTTTGGAGGGACCTGTGAATTGAGTCAAAGGCAGGACCTCACAAGTTACAACATGACGAACAACAAATGTCCACGATGTAACAAACTTAGCCTATGTGTAATGGATAATGAGATTTGTTGCAGCAAATGTGGAATTGTACTCGGACCTGATTACCAGTTACAAGAGACCACTTCAAGCTCCAAACTAAACTTGTACCAGATTACTGAAGTGGGATGCAAAAAGGTGAATCTTGAATTTGCAAGGCATATACATGAAAACAAGTCTGATGTATCCCAGATATCAAATGTCTGTGTAAAACTAGATCTTCCAATCTATGCTGCACAAGACATTAACATTGTATATCAAAAACTCTCAAAACACAAGCAGCAGGAAAGAAAGGCATATGCTGAGAAATTAAAACAACTCTTAGATCTGGTAGAAAAAGGCCTGGAAACAGAAGAGAAGGTTGCTATTCTAAAAAGAACCAAGCCAAAGGGATGTACAAAAGCAAACATTGTAGCATTTGCATCACATCTAGCGTGTAGAAAGTATGGCCTCCCAAAATCTGACGCACAAATAATTGAAGCAATTAAAATGAATTTTGGAATGAAACGCACGTTTACTATTTTAAAGACATATTCATTGAACCGAGTTACTGCTGAAAGCCTTGGAATTGTATGCGATTATGATAAAAGCAATTATTACATGAGAATTCTTCTCAGTAAAATCCGTTCCAAAATAGGAGATGGACCTCTTTTTAATAAAATACAACGACAGGCCATTGAGAATTTAACCCACATTACTGACACACGAGAAAATACCAGAGCACAACGAGCCCTAGACCTTGCATTAGAGGGAGCGAAATTAAATGTTCAAGTATGAAGAAGCTATAGTAAATATTTCAAAACTAAAACCATGTCCTGTCAAGGTTACACTACACACTGAAAAGATGCTAAAGGACCTTACAGGTATAGTAAAAACAAATCCTGATCAAATTGAACCAATTGTAGTTGCAATTCTTGGCTCTGAACAATACATTCTAAACGGTGATCTTCGTGTTAAAGCATTTGAAAATGCAGGAAAAGATTCCATAAAATCATGGTGTATCAATGTCAAGACAATTTCAGATGTTGTAAGACTTCATATCGAACTGAACACACATGGTTCAATCAATCCAATCAAGATGGCTGAAGCTATACGTTATCTTGAAAAACATAATGTGGTACCATTGGTTGATAAAAGATACCTGGAACTTGCCAAAAAAACACTATACCCCAAAGTGCGTCAGGAATGGGACGACTTTATCATTACAGCATGTCAAAAGCATCCAAATGTAGATCTCCCTATTCATATCATAGAAAAAATTGCCGATTTCTCAACTGAAAAAGAGCAACTAACTGCAACAACTGTCATTTTGGATACAGTACGGACTTTAAAGCCCAACAGATTTGTCTTTCCTGCTCCTCCAGCACTTGAGGTGATACTTTCATCTCTTACGCAAAGACAATCGGAAAAAGAGATCATTGTCTTTGAGCCTCCTGAATCTGAAAAGAAAGGCTGGAAAAAACCAAACATGAAAGAAGCAGAGAATCTAATCCGTGGTTCGTCACATAACAGTCTTGTACATTGTAAATGTGGAAGGGACCTGCTTTTGGACACAAAAACCCACCGGGTCTCAAATGTCAATTTTGATCAAGAGAACCAGTGCATAAAACTTGTAGATGGAGATGGTCAGGCAGCATATGTGGTACCACCAACAGTCATCGAGTTTTTAAAAGTTGAAGACGGGCAATCACTCCGAATTGCTACCATAAATGGACCAAGAGAACTTGAAAAGTTTGCAAAGAGTCTAAAATCAAATTCATTTAGAATGGTTGTAGTCACTTCGAATTGATTCCAAAAATCCGGAGAAAACTCTGGCCACATGTTTACGGGAATAAAAAACTATCTTCTAAATCCAGAGCATCAGAAATGATTAATTCACTTTATCCTGACAAGAAAAAATTATTTTCTATTCTAGTAAAAGAACATGGTATCAGTATCCAATCAACATTAACCAGATTCAAACATAAAGGACTAGTGATTCAAAATTTTGATGGTTCATACTGTCTATCCAGTTTTGGCATTTGGTTTTCAATCTCAAACCAACTTGGTGTGACATTTTTGGAACTCTGCGCACTTGCATGTGCATGTTGTGTACAAGAAAGATTAGAGTCTCATGGTAGGGAAGGATTTTACATGTTGCCAAGTTTTGAGGAAATCTTCAAAAAGTATTATTCAAAAGCGCAGTTAGAAACAGTGTTTACCAATCTTAGAAAAAATGAATTTGGTTTTAGAGTTACAAAAAAGAGTTTGAGAATATATTCCAAAATGCACAAGAAACTAATGCTACAATATGGCGAGCATCTTCGATCCTTGGAAAAATGGCTTGATGAAATCCAGGAAAAAGAGTCTGAGCTAGTTTCTGCAGCACTTGATGAATTGTCCTAGTCTGATACAACACCTATTCGTTTTATTTTCATTTACTGTTTTTATACAATCATCCTTCTTACTCTGGGAGGCCTCAGGCTTCCAGACCTTATCCCCAATTGGTTTGCGGCCTCCCACTCATAATTACCTTAAATATTTACAAATTATTTGCGGATATGACAGCAATTGGTCTTGATGTAGGAACAGGTTTTGTCAAATGCGTCTCCGATACAAAGAAAATCAAATTTCCATCGCTTTGTGCATATAGACAACACGCAATCTGGGAAAGCAAAAAAGGAAAAATTGAGGCGGTAGGCTATGAGGCCGTAAAACTAGCTGAATATCCAGACGCTGTGGTGATAAGGCCTGTAATGCTTGGTAGACCAGTACACGAAAAAGGCTTTGAAGCATTGGTCAAAAAAGCAGTGGATTTGGTCTTGCAAAACAACGATGCAATCGGGCAAGAGTCTGAGTTGGCTAGATTCTGCATGGTCATTGGTCTGCCATACGAAGCAAGATCTCATGCTAAAAATATCCAGAAAATGGTAACGCGATTATTCCATCCAAAGAGGTGTGATGTAGTACCACAGGTGCTTGGTACCTTGATTGATGTGGATTTGTCTTCTGCAATTATTCTAAGTATTGGACAGGGTACGACTGAGATTGTTGCATTCAAGGATTATTCTGCAATCAGGGGCATCTCCATTCATCATGCAGTAAATGATATCAGCTCAAAACTTGGAACTTCTAAAACTGCCTATCTTGATAATAATATTTTCACAAACCCGCAGGTAAATCCACTTGTAGCAATGCTTGCAGATTCAATACTTGATGACCTCAATGGGATGCGCCAAGACTTGCAGCACTTGCCAATAGTTGTATCCGGAGGAGGAATAATGATTCCTGGTCTAAAGGAGGCAATAGAAACAAGACTGTCACAGGGTATAATCATACCACAAGATCCGGTCATGTCAAACGCATTAGGTCTATTCAAACTTGCATCCCAGGAATGTTGACAAAGTCTGAACGTAGATTTATCCAAGATCCAAATTCGATTTCTAAATCATACAAGGTCGTACTCAAAAGTAGAATCAACAAGAAGATTCGAAGATGTTGCTCTGATCTCAAACTTATTACAGAAAAAAATTCTGAATTACAACTGAACATTGGTGTGTTTGCTGAACTTTTTGACCGATGTGAACCATTACGGAATTCTGTAATTTCTACAAAGAAAAAGCACATTGACACAAAGAGTCCAAAAATGTCAATTTTGGACATGAACAAGATGGCCTAGCCATAACTCCTTATAAACAAATTAAATTTTATGCGTAAGCAACACCAGCTTACAAACAAAAAATCCCGCATATGTCATTTGGCAACATCGCCACCAATTCTAGAATATCTTTTGATTTTTTTAATCTACATCCAACAAACAACACAACTCTACACTGATTTGACATGTGATTATTACGGAATTCTGTAATGCTTGGATTGCCCATCTTTTGGGTAAACACCAACTACCAAAAATATCTGCTCGCAGTAAAA
This sequence comes from uncultured Nitrosopumilaceae archaeon, assembly GCA_964462165.1. Lineage (GTDB taxonomy): Archaea > Thermoproteota > Nitrososphaeria > Nitrososphaerales > Nitrosopumilaceae > Nitrosotalea. The sequence goes on along the minus strand of CAYWWR010000002.1, from coordinate 24,424 downwards.
TTTTCTATTGCAAAAAAATAGAACAAAGTGGATTTTCCACAACATCTAATTTTTTAAAACAAGATGTATGACATCACTACCAACCAGATAATATCACTGACATCAAAGTGCTACACCCATTTTTTACAGGAGGTAAAAAAATATGAAAAACATACCACAACTATATGAAACAGAACAAACAGCAGCATCAGACAAAATCATCTATCAGAAATACGAGATACGCACAATTGGCTTTTACTGGCTAATTGCAGAACTTGATAGAAAAACAAACACTGCCTTTGGGTACGCCAACCTGCATGATGATTTCAATGCAGAGTGGGGCTACATTTCTATCGAAGAATTGTTAGACAATGGCGCACAATTAATCCAAGATTGGAAGCCCTGCAAATTCAGTGAGGCCATGAAAATGATCAAGGAGGCACAAGGTCAATGATGCAAAAACAAACCATCAAACGAATCTTGAACGCATATGGCAAAGCCATAAACGAAATTCATTCACAGGGAATGACTCTTGATGACTATGATGAAAAAGAGATCATAGGCATGGTTCAGGACATCTTGAATCACCCGCATCAACACAGGAGCGAATCTTGATGAAGAAATACCCTGATGAACTGACCTTGGATGAATTCGATGACATGCTCTGGACTGGAGAAAAACAGTTTGGGCTTGAAGAGAAAGCCAACATCGAAGAGATGAAAAAATACGCAGAGAAAATTAGTGGCCAGATCTATACACAAGTAGATGGGGATCAAGACAGGATGTATTCCAAAGGTCTCCGATTTGTCAATAGAACTGGAATCTACGAAGTTGTCAAGCTTGACGGATATGAGGCTGACAACTCTTGATGCCATGGCTCTGCGAAAAACAAATGAACAGTATCAAGAAGAAATCCAAATAGGATTTTTCTGACCGAGCCAATTTCTCCAAACCAGCAATACATAGCATAGGCTATGCGGACTCGGCCGACTGGTGTGAGAGATAAAAAATATGGACCGATTATTCCATGGTACAACACTAGTTGTCACCAGATAGATGCGGACTCAAATCCCGTTTCCGGTCCATATGAAATTTTAGAATTCCAGTATTCGGAAACCAATATAGAACAGCAATCTTCCCTGTGCCAAAATCACAGGATGAACGAGCATATGCTCCTGCAATAATTTTTACAAAAAATGCAGAATGACATCACTACTGGACAGTATAGACCGACTGGAATTCTAGCACAAACCAAAAGGAGGTAGTGTAAATGAATCAAAAAAACATAACAAATGAAATACAATATGCAAAAGGACAGTGCGACATATGTGAGAAACTTGCCAACATCAGGATACCTGTAGCAGGTTCCGGTGCAAGTGTTTCTTACTTGTGCATCAGTTGCATAGAGGAGAGACAGATTGCAGTGCTCTTGGAATATGTCGAGAAATTTGACATAAAGACGGAGGCATTGTAGAAATGAGTACCAGAAGCAACATACGAATCCAAAGTGGAAACAGAAAATTCCAGATCTACAGACACTGGGATGGATATCCAGAAGGAGTGGTACCAGACCTACAGGAATTTTTTGCCTGGAATAAGGGTAGGAATGACGACCTATCCTATACAATTGCAAACTTCTTTTATTTCTTCAAAAGAAGTGCAGAAGAAAATGAAGTAGAACAAAGAAAAGAAGACAAAAGAATTGAAGAGTTCACAGGTCCAAGCTGGAAAAACCCAACTCATTTGAGCGGAATTCTAACTGGATACGGAATTGTTGAAGCACAAGACCTTGAACCCGAGACATGGATTGAGTGGTTTTACGTGGCAGACCTTGATGAGAAAACCATCACGTGTTATGAAATAGGCAGGACCGACCCACTCGTATGCGAACACGCGGAGCTTGTCTTCCACTCCAAACATCCGTTGGTTGCACCAGAAAAGAGACTGCTAGCAAATGGAATTGCAGTTGTGGGCAACAAATTTGAAGTGCCAAGCAAAACAACGCCAGGACAGACCTATACTGTAACATTGGAACCCGCTCACTGTACCTGTGCAGGTTTCAAGTACAGGAAAACCTGTTCGCATCTAAAGGCTGCAATTGTTGCATCCGGGGAGGCAGTGGCACAATGACCATACAGAAAGCACTAGAAGAGCTTGGTAATATTGTCAAGCTCTTTTCTAGCCAAGAACTTCCGGAGATGTGCAAGCAGGTCTTTATCAAAAACGTAGGACCATCAAGAAAGTGGTCTTTAGGAAACAGGCTTGTCATGCTGTTGCATGGTACTGCCGACGCTAGAGGATACAGACAGTGGCAGGAATCTGGAAGATATGTCAAGAAAGGTGCAAAAGCATTCTACATCTTGGCACCAATGATACGACACAAGAAAGTCGTAAACGAAGAAGGCAAGGAAGATGATGTAAAATTTCCTGTCGGATTTATCGGAATACCTGTCTTCCGATATGAGAACACTGATGGAAAACCAGTTGAAGAATATCAACCAACAAAGCTTCCACCACTGCTTGATGTAGCAGAAAAGTTTGGAGTCAAGGTAGAATATGGTCCAACCGTATTAGGTGAGGGAGGATCGTATAACTTGGTAACAAATGTAATCAAGTTGAGCCAAGAAAATCCAGACACATTCTTCCATGAACTTGCACACAAGGCTCATTCCACATTTGAGAACCTAAAGCCGGTGCAGGATCCAGAACAGGAAACAGTAGCACAACTATCAGCATGTGTCTTGGCCAAACTGTACGGATATGACGCGACAACTTTTTCTTGGAACTATATCGCGTCATATGCAGAAGAAAAATCTCCTGAAGCAGTAGGAAGAATATGCATGAGGGTACTGTCCAAGGTCCAAAAGGTGATCACCTTGATCATTGAGACACATGAACAGAAGAATGAGGAAATTACTGCATAAAGTCTAGAAGATTAATTCAAGAAAATATCTAGACCTTAAAAACAAACGTCTCTTCTTTGGCATGTACAATTTTGACATGGAAAAGATAACGCAGTTCGAGCCAAGACCTGCATTGAAATTCTGGAATCCTACCTTGGACTTTGTTGGAATGATAGAGTGCTTGGGTGAGATCAGGCATATCGCAAAGACAGGCAACATGAAGTCAGACGTAGATGTTGTAGATGTCAGGATCCTCCAGGGAATAGAGACCATAGAAGAGATCTATGAAGAGATGGGCAGGGAAAAAACAAAGACAAGCCAAAAAGAGTATGCAAATGAAGAGCGCACTCTAACTTTGGCAAAATCTGTGTTGCGCACTGCCATGCCAAATCTTGCACCACTCGCAGGCAAGAAAATATTCATAGCCGGAAAGGGCAAAAAGTCAGGCAGGAACTTCAAGTATGATGACTATATTGTACTGGAAGAGTCTGATGCACGAAAAGTTGGTCTGATACGTTGAGACTAGATTCTTGCAGGTCATGCGGATCAGATCAGATTCCATGCACGAGATGTCTAGTGTGTAGGGAACCCATCGTATTTTTCTGCCAGACTTGTACTGATGTGGATTCAAAGCTACACATGCATTTTTGAGAAGAGATGAAACACAATATGATCTAAGGACAAAAATAAATGCAAAATGGGTGGGCAAGTCTCAGGTATAAGAAAACCCGTCATCGTGATTTTAATATGTGACACGGTAGCCCATCCAAATTATTTCCTTAAATCCAATAGGATTATCTTTCGGTGTTGGAAATCATTCTCCAGAAACAAAGGTCTCGAGTCAACAATGGTAATAATTACTACAAGTATCGCATCACAATACCAGTACAAATTGTAGAACAACTCAGATTAAAGAAGGGCGAGAAACTTGATGTCTCCATACTAAGAAATGTTATTGTAATCCGAAAAAATATTTAATAAAAAACTGCATCAAAAATATATAATTCACAATTTTCTTGTTGCCCATATCTTTTATAGCTGACTTTCTTTTTTCTTTTAAATTATTTAGACTGTCTAACGACGTTTTCTTTTTACAAACTTGTGATCTCTTCCAGTTTTGATATCATTATCAGTTTAACACGTAAATTATTTCCAAATATTAAATCACGTTTACTTGTTTATTTATTATACAATCATTTCTTATCTGTGAGATACTCTGATAGTATAGCTCTTACCGTTTCAGGAACTGTTTCTATCATACGTCTTTTCATTTCTTTTTCCAGCTTTGTTCCCATCTCATCTGTTACTGTCAACAAGTATTTTTTTGTCATATCTTTTAGTACAGTATCTATTTACAGCATCATATCTATAAATATTTTTAAATATTACGTCCTGGTATATAGAATAGCGAACTATATGACATCTCAGACCAAAAAGAGACATCTTTCCCAAAGGAGCGTACTGGTATCATGATTTCCCTTCCCGCAGGCGTTAAAATAATCAAGTTTTACGATGCCGAGATGCAAAAAATAGGCAAAGGCATACTGTATCTGCTAAACAATGGAATCATGTTTGAAAAGAAGGGAGAGGGTGTCAAGTTTGAGACCAATTTCGATTATCTAGCAAGTTTTGAAGCAACAAAAAAGGACAAGTTGCTTGTAGTGATTCGCACATCAGACGGCCGCAAGTCGGTTGAGTTTAAAGTGAATCTTGCCAACCAAGTCGAGCATGATATCACTCAGGTAAATCAAGAGTATGCTAAAAACACTCCACCCGATTTCATATCTGATATAAAAAATATTGAAAACCATGATGACAAATTTGACCAGAACGCACATTCACTTTCAGAGGCACTCTGGTTCCAAAAGAATCAGAAAGATATTGAGAAATTCCTCAAGCCTGAAAGAGTGTCTTATCTTAATGAGTACATCAAGAATGCAAAAATCGGAACTCCAGATGTAGATCCATATTTGTTACTGATAAAACATGAAAATCTAACTTACAAAGACTTTGCAGACTTGCCTGGATTCTTAAAGTGGAGATATGATACCATGACAGACAAAGAAGTAAATATGATATTTGATGTGTTTAGAGACTTTGATAATTTCTCTGTTAGAACACTTGAGATGGATGTGCAAATCTGTCAACCCCTTGAATCCAAATTCAAAAAAGACGGATATAGTTTATACCAATTTGTTGCTATCATTGCAAGAGAAAAATTAGAACGTAGTAAGGATCGACAAAAAACTACATCTCAAATTTAAAAAACATCTACAAAAAATTACTGCAATTTTAACTGGTTATGTATTTCGTTAATGTTTGAGATTTATCTATATTATGTGATAAATCATTTGCCTCATGATTCTGAATAAAGTCCTTAACATTATCACTAGTCAGGCCGCCCATCTTCTCCAAGTTGTAAGATATGTTTGCAAGCTTTTGAGGTTCAAACCCGTGATTTACAATTGTTGCAGAGACTGCTTTTGCAAAGCTCTGTGTGTCTCTGACTGGAACAGATTTGAAGTACTGGTGGTCAAGTATTTTAGAATAATTCCCAGTCTCGATGGAATCATGTGCTAGATTTAACAAAGTCGTCCCATTTTGCAGGTGTATTCCTGCTTGCTCTTCTGGAACTGGAATGGTTGCAAGTCTAGTCATTACTCCTGCTGAATTTTCTGTAAGGGCATGATCTACAACTGGTTGTATCACTGAATTGCCGTACTGGTGTGCCACGTCTTGTGACGTTTTCATAATTTGAGATCCCGCGCCTCGCATGTCATATGCCAAGTCTTTTGCACCTACTCGTCTTAGGGCATGAGAGCCAACATTTGACAAGCCTTGTGCAATGCCGCCAAATCCTCCTGCCAACCCTCCTCCCATTGCAGCCTTTACCATGCCAATGCCTGATATTGACTGGCCCATCTCTGCTGCACCTTGTTGTGCTGACATTGCAGCACCATATGCACCGCTTCCAATTCCTCTTCCACCCTGAATTGCCATCATTCCCATCATGCCTCCAAAGCCTGTAGCTGTTGATGCCATTGATGTTATGGAACTAAACAAGGAACCAAGCAGAGGAACTAAAATTGTTGGAATGAATGTTGATAGTGTAAGCACTGCAACAGACGCAAACCATTGCTCTTCTACTGGATGAGTTGTGATACTACCAAGATATGCTGCACCTGTTACCATGACAAGTGCTGAAAATATTGGAACAAGTGAGATGCCAAACAAAGTATCATAGAGTCTTTTTGTTATTCCCTTGAACCATGGCACAAGTGAGAGTATCAGAATAACAGGCAGTCCTGCAATCAATACTGCTGTTAGTACTTGTCTTATTGCTGCAAACATGTAAGTCAAAAATGAAAGTATTAGTGAAAGTATAGACCCAATTGCGCCAAGTATCAAAGCTTTTCCCTGATCTGAGAAAGTAGATAAAATATCTGAACCGTTGAATAATTGTACCAGATTGTTTAGAACAGAATTATCTACCTGCGGTACTTTACCTTGTGATATTCCCATTCCGTTTATGGTGTCAAATACCTTGACAACAGAATCGGGAGTCTGGCCTGTATTTGCAGGATCCATTATTGTTTTTGATCCTAATTCAATTACACTAGCATACAGGTCCCAAATTGGAGGAAAGCCAAATAAAATTACAAAGTATAATGTGCCTTTTGAAATAATTCCAAATGCTGTTGACGCAGGAACAACTTCTATCTGCTCTAGCATGAATAAAATTCCAGCTATCATCAAGACTGCTGCAATTGCCCAAATTATCCCAGACCGTAACATGTTGTAAACTGAGAGAAGTGAATCTGTCTTGTTGTGTATTGTATCAGGATAATCTCCTGTTGTGCTGAACTTTGGCATGCTGGTTGTAAGTGAAACATAGGAATTCTCAAGTGTCGTCATGAAGACCTTTCCTACGCCAATCATTATGGCAATGATGGCAATAGTTGATATCAGAATTATAATCGAGTCTAACCCAAATCCGTTTCTTGATTTAAACACAAAATCAATATATGATGTACTTTTAAAGCGGCAAGATTGAATGTTTTATTATTTTCATGGATGGTTCACACTTCCATTATACCCCAGAAAATTCTGGGGTAAGATGGAAGTAATTTCTAACTCTTCAGGTTTTAGGATTAAAATATCTGTTAACTAGAATATTACAAGAAATAAAACAAGTGCAACTAGCATAAATGGTACAAGTGGGAATGCCGATGACACGTGACCTGTAAAATCACTTGCAAAATCTTCATCTGGGTTTGGTTTGAAATGAAATGAAAACTTGTCACCTATCTGTGATGGTATAACAAATTTTTCGTATCTTCTTTTTCTATGCATGGTAAGAAATGCAAGTATCTTGCGATGTAATTTTTCATTGATTCCAGGAAATATCTTGCCATGTAACATGTCTGAAAGATTGTATGCAATATTGTAAAACGTACCAAATAATCCTAGTAATACAGTTGTTGCCAGTGCAACTAGTACCGAAACTGGCATCTCATTGAATATGGGAAATACAACTGCAAGTGCAATTATGGCAAGCCCGTCTGCCTGACCAAATGCATGTGTGAGAAACCACATCATCCCAATGACTGCACCTATGACCAGAAAGAAAATGGTAGTAAAAGATGGCAGTGGGGCTAGAAAATATAATACAATTCCAGGGATTGCAAAAATCAACCAGATTCTATCGTCTACTTCACGCGTCTTTATGTCAAAATATGATGCTACTGATAACATTGTCAATGCTATAATCTGTCTTAGAAAAAGTACGGTGCTCGGGTCTAGCATGGGAAGAAAAATTGTATTTCTTTTTAACACAGGTTTTTGGCATACTGTAATTTAAAAAATAGACGGAAGATATGGGGAGATCAAAATGGCAATGATTACTATAATTGCTGTAATTGCCACATTTTTTGTATCCTTGAGGGTAAACATGCTGATCTTGGTAAAGACAAATCCCATGGCTAGTGATGATATCACTATTACAATGTTGATGGCATCTACAAACTCTGGTGTTATGGCAAATGCACCACCTACTCCCAAATTGCTAAAAAATGACAAGTTTGAACTCATCTTTGTTAGTAATGAGATGGACGTCTTTGACACAAAAACCATGATGATTGGACCAATGTACACAAGCAACATTTGCATACGTAATGCAGACATTGTTGATTTTTTTGTAGTGGTAACATCTGACACAAATCTGGTCAAGTGTTCAAGAGTCAATGGTGTTCCCCCTCCAGTGTCTGCAAGTTTTCCTAAAATAAATAACACTAGTTTAGTTATCCATGACTTGTCTTCTATACCAGAAATGCCAGACAGTGTTGCGCCAGATTTTAACTGCGAATAAATCATTCCAAATAATTCATTGAAATATTTATTATATTTTCGTGTTCCATAAAGTCTGTATAGAGATATTGTCATGTCATATCCTATCTTTCTATATTCTGTTACATCTCGGAGAAATTCCGGTAATGCATTTTCGATATTTTTGATTCGCAAAAATTGCGGTGTTGTATTAAACATGTTTGCCAATGCAAACCCAAGCACACTTGATGTGATTACAAGCCAGGGTGCTTGGCGCAGAGATGACATGGCAATTGCAATTATTATAGCGACCACAAAGGCAAGATTTCCAATTGTTATCTTGTTCAAATTTCTTGGCTGTGCAGAATCTATCATGACAATTAATCCCATACTCATCATGGGAATTCCTATTACGCCTACAAGCAAGAGAAGTGTAACCGAGCCTCCTGGTAAAAGAAATGATGTTGCAATCAAAAATGTAGGCATGATCAAAAGTATTATCAACAATATCTCGCCAAAGGTTGTTGCAGTTCCCAAGTATCTCTTGAGATTTTCTTTTAGGGATTCAAAGAAGGATTCAGCTTCTCTCTCAATTAGATTTGTAAGATCCCCACCTGTCTGTGCCGTTGCTACATAACTCAAAAGAAATGACTGAAACGCTCTGTTTGGGTGATGCAGTGCTATATCATTGAGGGCCTCAAAGATGTCCATCGCAAACATGGTGACATTGCGATAAGCCATCTTGGCATCAGTTTCTATAATCTCAAACAGTCCATTGCCTATGATTTCAACTAGCGAATCATACAGCGTCTTTTCTACACTTTGCATTATTGATGCATATTTTGTAAAATATGCCAGTTCGTGGTTGATTGCTGTCTCACGTTTTGATTTGGCAAGCCCGAGTGCCATTCTTGGATAAAACATGATTCCCATTGGTAGTATGATGAGAGCAAAAAATAATGGAGTTACAAAGATCCCTAATGCAATAGCAATTGGAAGTATGATTATGACAAACAAGACAGAAAATGACATACTCTTTTTTATCATGTTAAGCGAGTTTGCAGGCTTGCCTGACATCCTAATCTCGCTTTCAATCTGACTGCCAAGTTTTTTCTGTAATTTTTGAAATATTGGTATATCTAGTATTGGTTTTGAGATAAAAATTGGTAGGTTGATTGACAAAGGAATTATTCTGGCAGAGGGTTTTTTTGTATTTGGTATGTTTAATTTTTGCAGCAAAGAGAATTTGTAAAATCTCTCAACGAGTTTTTTCAAATCAAACTTTTTTGATGTACGTTTTACTAAAATGAATAGTAATCCTACTGTTGAAATCCCAAAGACCGCCAGATTATTGAACGCTAATGATAACCAGATTATTGCAACAAGGGCAACTATTACATGATTATAATTCACACATTACAACAAGATATGATTAAAAAGATAAAAACCAAAGGCTCTGGGTTCTGGTTTAAAAACAATATCGCATTTGACCGTTGATGGTAAAACTGCAAAAAAGAAAAGCAATGTCGCAATCAATGGAAATAGCATTGATTGTTGGAGTAGTAATTGCTATCGTGGGAGTTGTTGCATTCTCTGTTACTGGAGGAGTGCAATCGTTGGTACAACGCACATCAGTCAGTATCTCTCACAGTGAATTTACAAAGACCTTCAACGGGACATACTATCTTACAGTTGATGTCAAAAACGATGGCAACAAAAAACTGAACAACTTGACTGTACAAGTACAGGATTCTATACCATACACTCTTGCTCCCTTGCCTCTAATACCCGGTCAGACAGCAAGCTATTCTGGTAAAGTAATTCCAATTCCAGCTAATCCTGTATCAGGAACCCAATTACCCCTGATTGTAAAAGCCATATCAGATGATGGGTCTGTGACATCAAAGACCGGATCGTTGTTTGCTCCATAGCAAAATCCCTTTTATTTTATTTTTTTTCATGATATAATTGAGAAACCTGGAGATCCTGTGGTTTGAAGATGTTAGCGCATTAAACGAACCAGTACTGTCTTTTCCTATAATTGGGAGAATTTCTATGAGGCAATTTTTCATTTTGGGTCTTGCCTCCCTGATATCTTATTTGATATTTTCAAGTTCACACAGCATATTTGCTGTAATTCCTGAAGGTATTGGAGCATTCTTGGCGCTAACAAAACCAAAAGTTACCTCATCAGAACAAATGGTAATCTCCATGGTTTTATTTTTCATGGGGAGGCATTATGGTACTGGAAACAAAAAGAAAAAGGCAAAGAGCAAAAAGTTATCAAGTTCAAGTAAAAAACTCGGTCTTGCTTGTTCCTTAATTGAGGATTCGCAAGAAAATGAGATTAGGACCATTACAGTGTCAGATCTTTCAAGACCATATAGATTCAAAGTTAAACTTGTAGGTCCAACTGGAAAGGTTCTCGCTAACAAAAAATCTAAAGTATATCTTGATGGAACTTACTTGGATGCACTGACTACAGATATCAACGGGGAATTGGAAACTATAATCATACCAAAAACTCAAGGCAAAAAAAACATTACAGTTTGTGTAGATGAACAAATTGAACCAGTATTTTTAGAAACTATCGAAGTAAAAATACACCAAGAAAATTTGGCTTAAATAATTCATCATTTTATGATAACATGTTAGACCACGCAGCCGGCGAAGAAGTAAACATGGGCAACAAGTATTCAAAAATGATGATAGCTGGTATTGGGGGTCTTGTACTGATACTGATTGCACCAACATTGCTCAGTTACATAGCTGGTGTAGATATAACATCAGGCAAGGTAAATGCATCTGATGCCACTGCATTAATTCCACCAGATCTATTGAAGCGCACCTTTGGAGCAGGTCAGCTTATCGGAGGCATAATTGCAGCCATAGTTCTTGCCATAGGTGGAATCAAACTAGAGTTAAAAAAAAGATTAGCACCTCGCTTGGATTTGCCCCACTGATATTACTTGGAGTTGGCATTTCATTTCCTTGGTGGCTATCTCTTTCATTTTTTACATTTTGGCTGACATTCTTTTTATTGGATATTAAAAGTACCATTGGATTCAACGAATTTATAAAATATGAGACAAATGTAATGGTACGATTATTTTCTCGTAGATTTACTCCTAAACAGTCACTAGTACTGCAAATTCTATTTGAAATTGTCATTATTTTCTCAGGGTCCATTTTTGATCTTAGACTTGATATGTCACCTGCAGGCATCATTGCTCTGGTTTTTGGGATTACACACATGACTGCATGGCGTTCAAACAAAGAATTCATTTCTGTGTAATTATATATCGTAATATCACACTTTATGTGACGTTGTGATATATGTTAGAATAATCTCTATCTATCTAGTTGCATGTTTTTATAGAATTTATTTTTTAAATTTGTGGTTTCAAAAATCATTGCACTTGATGCAAACATAGAACAAGTACAGGTCATTGATCATTATCCAGTAAACCAAGCTGAAGTTTTCATTACATCAACTGGTGAATACTTGATAAAAGAACCTCACTTGGAACAAAACGAGTTTCAAATTTATGAAAAGATAATGGATCATCTAATGAACTCCCTGCCATTTCTTGACAAACTAGAGACTGAGGAAGAGCGCATTCATCATCTGGAAAAATATATCTGGCAAGATGCCCAGGAAAAAGGAATTGTAAATCAGGTCTCAAAATTTTATGACCGTCTAAAATATTACATTGTTCGTGAAGTTTTGGGGTATGGCGTTTTCGATGTCCTGATGAATGATGATGACATCGAAGAAATTCTAATCGAAAGACATGATACAGATGTTGGAGTGATACATCGAAAACATTCTGAAATGCACATACTTGATACCAATATTGTCATAGGCAAATCTAGTTTGATGGATTCTTACACTCAAAGACTGGTTCAAAAGACTGGAAAATCTGTTACAGTAGCCAAGCCCATAATGGATGGAACAACTAGAACAAAACACAGAATCATGGTGGTATATGGAAAAGAGGTCTCAGGTAACGGCTCTACAGTATCCATAAGAAAATTTCCATCAAAACCCTATACAATTACACATCTGTTACAATTTGGAACCATAAGCAAACTGATGGCGGCATATGTCTGGATGCTAATAGACGCAAAGGCATTTGGCCTTATAATTGGAGAAACTGGCTCTGGAAAGACTACCTTGATAAATTCTCTGATGACCATGGCTAACCCTAGATGGCGTATCATAACCATAGAAGAAACGCCTGAACTTCAGATACCGCAGAAACGTACAGTGTCATTACATACAAGATCAAGCCCGCTTGTCAAATCAGATAATGATATTGGAATTATGGAACTAATCAAGGCAACACTGAGAATGAGACCTGACTTTGTCATTGTAGGAGAGGTTCGCGGAAAGGAAGCAAACGAGATGTTCCAGAGTGCAGCAACTGGACACGGGGGACTAAGCTCCGTTCATGGCTCTGACATAAAATCAGCATTAACAAGACTTGCAGCAGAACCAATCAACATAAAACTTTCACAGCAAATGTTACTTTGGTTTGCAATCCATTCAACTACACTCAAAGGTATAGATGGAAAAACAATGCGAAGAATAAAGACACTGACAGAAATTAATCCAACGGATACAGGAATAGAAACAACAGATTTGTTTAGTTTTGATAGGAAGAACAATGACTTTGGTCTCAACGATATAGAGGAACTGGTCAAGAAAAGCAAAAGACTGGGATATGTTGCAGATCTTTTTGGTATTGATCCTGTATCTGATATAGAAAAAAGAATGACATTACTTGATGCATGCATTGAAAAAAAGGCTTACGAGGTATCAGATGTTTTCAATATCTTGCGTCAATATTATAAATTCTATCCAACTGTAAAAAATTAGCCAACTCTTGATTCTCATTACCTTAAAAAGAAATGCTCTCTAAATTCTGTGCAAAGAACCAAGACAATACATAACTATGAAGTAAAGCCAACAAATTTCTTTACACTTTCTGATGAAAAGCAACGAACCGTACTATCGCATTTTTATTCACTGCTCACTTCTATACAAGAACCACTTTGTATTACAATGATAAAAGAACCGTTAGACGCACAGATGGGAAATGAGATAAGACATCTCCAAATCTTGAGAACTTTTATGTCAAGTACAGAGCCCTTGGATTGGGCACTTGAAAGACAGGGTTTTGATTATTTTCTTGCAACAAATGTTCAACAATTTTCTGTAAAAAATGAATTTCTAAAACATGTAATACTTGAAAATGGCAAGTTAGCCAAATGCTTTACGCTGTATTCTCTCTCATCAACGCTCTCACCTGCATGGATTCACTCCCTGCTTCCTGTATCTGATGCGATACTGCTCAATTTTGCCTCAATAGAGCAAGACAAGGCAGTTTCAAAATTGCGAAAAAAGATTCACCTCATGCAAGCTACACAAAGCACCAATCCAAAGATGATGCATCAGATCCAGATGGCGCTTGAGGCCGTATCTGCACTTGAAAAAAATAGTACAAAATTGTTCACAGTTACTGCTAATGTGATAGTCCAAGCTGACGATCTAAAATCATTAAAGGAAAAATCAAAAAAATTTGTAAAACAAACCCGGATATCTCTCTCAAGTTTTGACAACACATCTGCAAATCAGGCCAAGATGTTGACCGGATGGGGAAAAAAACTCTATGTCGAGCTTGGATCATGTGCAGTTTTTTATCCATTTGTAAGCGCAGACATGCTAGAAGTTCCAAACGGAATTACCATAGGTGTAAACTATAGCACTGGTGCACCTGTCATCTTCAACTATACAATGCGTGCAAACTATAACATACTGATTTTAGCAGGCTCTGGTGCAGGCAAGTCTGTTACTGCCAAACTAATGATGAAGAGACTGATGGACAAGTATCCTGACGCATTCATCTTTGTTGTTGACCCACAGGGAGAATATGAAAATATTGCCAAATATCTTGATGTGGAACCAATAAGAATCACAGGAGAGCAGGAACTCGGCTTTGATCCATTCAAGATGTTTGAAAAACCAAGTGATGCGGTAAATGTTTTGTGTGAGATTGCGCAAGCCCCAACACTTGTTGCAAATTCATTTTTGGCAAAGTGTGTTGGAATAAAAAGCCTTGATGAGTTTTATGAAAAACTCTCAGATGAAGAGAAAAAATATCTGGTAAATCTTGTTACTGGTCCGATGGCAACTCTGTTCAAGGGCCAACCTACAATATCTAATCGTACTATCATATCACTAAAAGGAACATATGCTGAAGATTCTGTAGCAAAGATAAGCTTCCTTGCATTGGCTAAATTATGGAAAAAAATTGAGGCGGCACCAGTAGAGATTCCAAAAATACTTGTAATTGATGAAGGGCATCTCATCTTCAGGTTTGCCAGTGCCTCAAAATTCGTAGATTTGCTTGCACGCATGGGCAGGAAAAAGAATGTAATTTTCATGTTTATTTCACAGCGGGTGGAAGACGTAACAAAGACAGAGGCAGGGCGTGCATTCTTTGACAACAGTGAGACGAAAATAATACTACGAAATAACGAGATTGCGGCTGAAGAACTTGCAAAATCATTGCAACTATCTCCGCAGGAAAAAGACATGATTCAGACATTTGTTCCAGGAGATGCCTTGATCTTGACACGCGATTACAGAATTCGTTGTTCCATTACTCCATCAAAAGAAGAGCTTGACATGTTTGGCACATCGCCATTGAACACAAATGCAGCTTAAGAACAAGTATTACAAATATTTCCAAGAGATGTCTGGTATCATTGGAATCTCAGAAATTGATTTGGCAGAAAAGATTGGAAATCTTCATGTCGGAGATAAATTTGAAACACAAACTCATACTATACGTGTCAAGAAAATATCAGAATCTCATGGGCAGGTGCTTTACCATGTATGTCTTTATGATGGTACAGGCAAGTTGATTCGAAACGATCCGATATTTCTGAGTCAACCAAAAAGACAAAAGCACATGTGAGCCTTTAAAACTTGATTTGTTTTACATGTGTGAAAAGACGCGGTGTACATTCTGCATATGCAATTTCTTTGCTGGTAATCATAGCAGTAGGAATGACTGGAATAGTCTATAATTATATGAATACATCAAACAGCATACTCTCGTCAAATGCAGAGTATACAATAAACACGGCAACGCTTTCTACAATACAGTCTGGAACTTTAACTTGGTATGACATTGTTTTACAAAATACCGGAAACAAACCTTTCATTCAAACAACGATATCTGCAGACATTAACGGTATAACGTATAATCTTTCACAGAACATGACAAGCATTGGTCCTAGTCAGACATTGGAGCAAAAAGGCATTCTAAATGCAGCAGTTGTTTATGGCAACAGCTATACTGTAAGAGTAAGTGCAACAACAAGTGATGGTTCTACATTTGTTACTAGCAGACAAATTAATGCAGGATAGGACAAGTTAGAAAATGAAGATAAGACTTGATTGGATACTATTACCTTGTTGGTTGACAAGTTAGGGAGATAAACCAGTACAAATGATATAGTGTCAATGCAGGTATTTCATAGCCAACTTATTACCCCTTTATTGTAAATCTAATGAAAATATAAATACATAGGGTAACATAACTAGCACATGGTCAGCGTAATACTACAAAAAACTAGTAATCAGACCTATTATTATCTGACCCACCACAACAAATCAAGAACCAAAAGAGAGTATCTTGGAAAAGAAATACCAACTGATATTGAAGAACGAAAGAAAAGATTTCTGCTTGAGTTTTACAGGGAGGATTGGCATCCTCAGCTGGAATTAATACGCAAAAATTTTGTTGCGAACCAAAAAAAGATGCCAAAAAGTGTAATCGAGCAAGAGTTGAAAGATTTTGTCATCCAGTTTACATATCATACACAGAGAATTGAAGGATCTACACTTACCAGACTTGAGACTGAGAGATTGTTGAGGGATGGTGTCACACCTTCCAACAAACCAAAATCTGATATGATTGAGGCCGAGCTTGCAGAACAGGTTTTTTTTGAGATGCTAAAACATGAAAAACAGATCTCACTTGACACTGTTAGGTATTGGCACACAAAAATGTTCAACAAGACAAAGATTGACCTTGCTGGTGATATCAGAGATTACGAAATCACAGTTCGTGGAAGCAAAACAAAGTTTCCACCAGGTGATAAGGTTTTTTCTCTTCTAAGAGAATTTTTCAAATGGTACCAGTCTGCAAAATCCAAGATGAATCCGGCTGAGCTTGCAGCATTGGCTCATCTCAAATTTGTGTCAATTCATCCATTTGGTGATGGTAATGGAAGAATATCAAGACTGTTAATGAATTGCATACTTGATGAAAACCGGTATCCTATGTTGAACATAGAGTATGTTTCACGATACCAATACTATGCCGTTCTTGAAAAATCTAACTTGAAAAATGACGAGATGCCTTTTTTGCAGTGGTTTATGAAACGATATATGAAATCAAATAAAATCTGGCTATAAGATACTATTACCTTGTTGATTGATCAATTTGGATTTCTGAGCATCAGCAATCAAAGACATAACAAAACCGTCGATTAAGTGCTTTAAATCTGCTATATTGTATAATCATGATGCAACGAAGAGGAATATCAGAAATATATTCTACAATTATGATGTTTACAGTAGCTCTTGCCATTGCAGGGGTTGTAATTGCAGCATCATCTAACCAGTTTAACAATCAACAGCAAAGTGCCTATCAGATGCTGGATTCGTCCCAAAAGAGAATGTCCGAGAGCATATCATTTGTAACAGGAAGAGACATAGGCACGGGATCAGAGGTAGAATTAGTAAATTTTGGCCTTGCAAATATTAATTTAGACAGGGTCATGGTGGACGCAGTACGACAACAATCCTATGCTATGACATTTGTCAATGGTACACAAACCCAATTTTTACCAGTAAAGGAACCTGTAATAATATCAACTGGTACATCAGGCTCTAAGATGCAGATTGTTACAACATATGGTTCAATCTTTGAATTCCCACTGCAATAATTTTGCTTTTTAAAATCACTTTTCTTAATCTGCGTGAAGAAAATTATTGGTCTGATATTAATTTCATTGATCTTGTTTTCTCCTTCCATGATGCCGCCATCTTCTGCAGACATGCTAATTCCTGGCTGTAAAGTTTGGTTGGACATACATACAACTCCATCGCAGTACAACGGATTGCCTCGTAGTAATCCTGATGGCACTTTTTATCCTGGCGATGCATTTGATTTTGCAATCACTGTTCACTGGAATTCCTGGTGCTGGTCAATCAAACCAAAATCAATAAACGCAGACGGTCTTCAAATTAGTCAGATCCAAGTTTCACCAATATCATCAGGGGGAGGACAGTCTTTTGGATATACAGAGTCAGGACATGCAGAGATTGGAA
This sequence comes from uncultured Nitrosopumilaceae archaeon, assembly GCA_964462165.1. Taxonomy (GTDB): domain Archaea; phylum Thermoproteota; class Nitrososphaeria; order Nitrososphaerales; family Nitrosopumilaceae; genus Nitrosotalea. The sequence continues at coordinate 6,805 of CAYWWR010000002.1, read as the reverse complement.
TTGGATCAAGTGCCGCAACTTTATCTCAAGTTGTTTTTGGATATGGTTTGATTTGTAATTTCAATCCACAAACTGGCGGTACATGTTTTAGAGGTAGTACTGCTGGAAGTACTTCATATTCTCCTCCGATGATCTTGCCAAAAGTAACAATTGATCTAACAAAACAAAACTTGACCGATACAGACGGTTTTATGATGAGAAGTCTAGATGGGACATATTATGTCTGGGATGGAATCAATATTGTTTTCAATCCGCAATATCAATGGAAGAATCAAAGGGTTGGTACAATTTCAGCACATACTACCTACTCATCAGATATGTATTTGCAAAAAGATTTTGAATGTCAAAAAAAATCTTGTAGTGATACATTACTATATCCCAAGGCAAAACCTTGGACATTTTCATATGAATATGCACAGGGCCAGACAAATTGGGTCCCAGAAACTAGTTCAGATATCAAAAAACACACTTTCACGTATAAGACAACTATATACAATCTTGGAAGATTGATTGGCCAAAGCCAATTTACAAAGACAGATGCGTTGGTTGTAAAGTATGATCCCGTGTATAATTCAAGTTATGGCTATACGGTGCTAAAAGACGGCCAATGGTGGGGGTTTGGGAACAGGCCTGCTGTAGCCATGCATTATCTTGGGTCCAAAGGTGGGGGACAAGATGACCCGGACCAGGGAGTTTATGAATATAGACGAAGCAAGATAAACTCATTTTCTTACACTAGTTATGCATACAAGATCCTAACACCTGTACCGCTAAATGTTACCATGACATGGTCAGAGTCACATTCTGCAAATTTCATCGATGATAATTTCACATATCAGAGCAATTCGTTACAGTCAGGAAATAATGTAGCCATGTTTGTAAAATCAGGATATGGTGATATAATATTTCAGCATCCCATTTTGTTTACCATATTAAAAACACGTTATGATAATTCCACGATAATCAATACATTACAATCTGTAAACTTTGCAGGACTGGACAAGCTTGATCTTTCAAAATATTATTTTGGATATCCACATACTAGATTTAGTACAGCCGTAATTGTAATTGCCTTGCACTCTGATGGTTCCATAAATCACATACCACTTGATTTGAAGATGATACCTGATTATTCCGAGAATGCAACATATGAACAGGACTTTATACGAACCAAGGTCACCCATGACAGAGACAGAATCTTTGCAGGAATTGTACTAAATGACATGTATGGAAAAGACAATTCAGCAACAGGTACTGGAGTGATAAATTTGCAAGCACATCTTACATCGATGGTAATACCAGACATATCACAAGTATTTGCACAAAATCCTCTTGATCTTCCTCTTAATTTGGTGTATGAACAACCATCGCCGTATAATGTTACCATTACTGCCGGAGGAAAACAACTCTCGTTTATAGAACGTGGATTTGAGTTTGATACAAATTGGAGATATACAGTCAACATGGACCAAAACAATATGCTCAACGGTACAAGATACCAAGGAATTGTAACCATCCATCCTGACAATAACTTTGGGCCATACTCTCAGGTTCTAGTAGATGGAAAGATGCAAAACATTACCTGCACAAAGGGATGCACTGTCATGCTACCTGACAGAAACAAAAATTCTACAGTTGATGCATACAACATTTGGGGAGGAAAGGCATCGCAGACTTTTGACATAGACAACTCTACACCTCAAGACACCTATGATTATAGCAAGATTGCTACACTGGTGTTACTGCTTTGCCTGGCTGTCATTGGCTATGGATTTGTCAGGCGTTATTGGCGTGGGTTTGCAGCAGCAATAGGTTTTGGAGACAACGAAGGCAAATGAATCATGATAAGGTTTCAAACTCATCCTTCTGAAATGCGATCAATTTCAGATATACTAAAATATATCATATCCCCCCCTAGGGGATAGTATGTCAGGAGCCTGTGAATACGACCCAAAAAAGGCACATGAACTAGTCGAGGAATCAGAAGAGGATAAGCGAATAGAAATCCTACGCATAGTTGGAATCGGTCTAGTCACAATATTTGTAGCATGGCTGCAACTCATCCAACCTGACTGGATTGGAAAGATCATAGTTACAATCACAGTTCTAGTTGGGGGCTATCCTATCTTCAAAGAATCACTGTATGCCCTAAGAAAGGGCCGTGTAAACATGGAACTTTCCATGGTGATAGCAATAATTGCATCACTAGCCTTGTTACAATTCCTTCCTGCAATAGTTATCACATTCTTTGCCATAATGTCAGAATTTGTAGAAGGTTTTATTGTAAAAAAAGGGAGAAAAAATATTGAGACTTTATACAACCTTGCTCCAAGAAAAGCACTTGTCAAAAGTGAAGATGGGCAGACAACATTGCTTGAGATAGAACAAGTAAATGTTGGAAATATAATAATTGTAAGAGAGGGGGACATAATCCCTGTTGATGGTATAATAATTTTAGGCTGGTCCACAGTTGATCAGGCCAGCATAACTGGAGAAAGTATACCCGTGGAAAAAAATACTGGAGACAATGTTTTTGCTGGAACAATAAATCTGACACAACAGATAGAAATTAAATGTGAAAAGAAATCCACTGACACCACATTTGCAAAAATAATACAACTTGTTGAGGAAGCAGAGGCATCAAAAGCTCCTATACAAAAACTGACAGACAAAATGGCTACAAGACTCATCCAATTTGCAATAGGACTGTCCGTTGTAACGTATCTTGCAACACAAAATATAGTATCTGCACTTTCAGTCATTGTAGTGGCAGGTGCATGCGGTCTTGCTGTTGGTACTCCAATAGCACTACTTGCTACTACTGGCAAGTTGTCAAAACGAGGAATTATCATCAAAGGAGGACTACAGATTGAGAACCTAAGCCATACTGGAACCATAGTCTTTGACAAGACAGGTACACTGACCCATGGAAAACCAGTTGTCTCTCAAGTAGTCTCTGTAGACCCTTCCAAGACGCCTAAAGAGATACTGGAATATGCAGCGATAGTTGAAAAGAACGCAAACCACCCCCTTGCAAGAGCCATAGAGGCAAAAGCTAGTCAAGAGGGAATCCACCTTTCAGCGGAAAGTTCTGCTGCTCCTAGCACGGTAACAGTGGGAAGGGGGGTCACGAAAATGTGCAATGACCAACGAGTCAGCCTTGGCAATCTAGAGTTCATAGATCATGAAATCAATCATGGAGATTCAGAGTCTGCATCTTTGAGAATTTCAGAATTATTAAAATCAAAAAGAAATTCATTTCAATACTTGATAAATGAATACAAGGACAGTACAGGTCGTACTGTACAGATTATAGTAAGACAGCAGGATGTTGACTTGTTACAATTTGCATTGACTGCCACATTTCTTGCCATTGACCAACAACTTGTAGGAGCAGTATTCTTTGAAGATTCTCTAAGAGATGATGCAAGAGAGGCAATCTCTGAGATCAAAAAAATGAAGATCAAAGTGGTAATGCTAACTGGAGACAATGAAAAGATTGCAAAAAGAATAGCAGAAGAAGTTGGCATTGATGAATATCATGCAGAACTACTTCCACAGGATAAAGTCACAAAGATTGAAGAGATTGTCAGAAAATATGGTGATAAGCAGATGGTTGTAATGGTAGGTGATGGAATCAATGATGCACCTGCCCTTGCAAAAGCTCATGTCGGAATAGCAATGGGTAAAACTGGAACCGATGTTGCAATAGAGACTGCCGATGTAGTTCTGATGACAGAGGATCTGATGAAGATTCCATATTTGATTAAAAATTCTAGAAAGTCAATTTTCACAGTAAGACAAAACTATTTTGGAACGTTAGGTGTTGATGGATTTGGATTCATACTTGCATTTACTGGTCACATAAACCCACTTCTTGCTGCACTGATCCATGTCTCTTCTGAGCTTGTCTTTATGGTAAACTCTGCAAGATTGATTATTGATAAAAAGTCTGTAGGTGTAGGATCCTGATTTTATTTAATACCAAAATAAATATTTTAGATGTTGGACAAACCATCCGACTAAATAAATACCGCTATGCGAGTAAACAAAGAACATGACTCATCACATGCTGCCTGAGGTAAAGAAAAGATTGGCAAGGATTGAGGGACATGTCAAAGGCATTAGCAAGATGATTGACGAGGGAAAGGGCTATCCTGAGATTGTTCAGCAGATCACTGCGGTCAGAGCGGCTCTTGACAGTGCAATGGGAATAATAATTGAGGATCTGGCAGAACATGTCAGCCAATGCACGACTAGTAACAAGGGCAAGATGGCAGTCACAGAACTAAGAGACACAGTATCACAGATTCTCTGAGGAAAATTTGTTAACTTGAAGACTAGGCAAAAAAGAATTATCAGTATTGATACAGGGATTAAATATCTTGATCACCTTATCATGAATTTTTGCAAATATGCCTTCTTAGAAATAAAAATGAATCCAGTACCGAGGAATAAAACACCCAGAGCCATTATCAAATACGCTACAGAATACCTCGGTAAGACAATGAATTTGTCCATTGAAAATATATCCACAGTTGGAATCGGGTATGCTTCAGTTCCATCAGATGAATCATTAGCCAAGGTTTCACTTGACTTGAAAAATAATTGTCAATATTGTAATGTAGAACTTGGAATGAAAGGACGCCAGATAGACGGTATGCAAAGAGAAGATCTTGAATATTTTTTCCGTTTACTTTCTAAAAATCTCAAAGCATGTCTGCACATAAAAGTAGAATATGGAACATATGATAAACACAAAGTGGATGCAGTAGTAAAAGCATTAGCAGTTGCATGGAAACAAGCTACAAACAGGTATGAGAAAAAATGACTATGAGATCATTAGATTTATGGAGTTTAGGGTAAAATGTCAGAAGCAAGAGAACAAATCTCCATAGAAAGAATCTCTAAACTTAAGGTCGTACTGATTCTTACTGCTGCATATTTTGTTGCAGAAATAATTGGAAGTTTAGTCACAAACAGTCTGGCGTTATTAGCTGATGCAGGTCACATGTTAACCGATGTTGGCGGATTAGCTTTGTCACTTCTTGCAATTCATTATACTAGAAGAAAAGCTACACCACAAAGAACCTATGGATTCTACAGGGTGGAGATACTTGTATCACTTGCAAACAGTGTTGCATTGATTTTGTTATCGATTTACATTTTCTATGAAGGATATCGTCATATCTTTCAGCCTCCAGAGATTTCAAGTATTCCAATGACGATAATTGGAGGATTTGGATTAATAATTAATTTGGCAGGAATAAGAATACTTGGTGGACACTCTCATTCTGACCATCATGAGCATCATGAAGACGAGAATCTAAACATCAAGGGTGCGCGTCTTGAGGTTCTAAGCGATATGATAGGTGCGGTAGGTGTCATTGTAACGGGTATCATAATATTTACAACAAAGTTCTATCTTGCAGATGCCATATTCAGTATCGGATTAGCACTGTTTATACTTCCTAGAACCTGGTCACTAATGAAAAAATCAATTAACATACTGATGGAGGGTGCGCCATCAAACATAGATTATGAAGAGGTAAAAAATGCAATATTACAAGTAAAAGGAGTAACTGGAATATTTGATCTGCACATTTGGACTATCACTTCAGGAATGGATGCCTTGTCTGCACATGTAGTAACACTTGATACAACAAAATCACAGGCGATTATATTGGAAATAAGATCCATACTTGAAAAAAAATTCAATATAATACGTTCTACAATTCAAATAGAGACTTACCATTGATGAGATATTTACAATGTTCCAGTTAATCGTATTTTTTACTTCATTCAAGTACATCTTTGTAGAAGGTGGTGAACAAGTCCTTGTAGGAATAGGTACTGCCAGTAGAATCGGATTAAAACAAACAATCAAGATAACAATTTTGGGACTTGTAGTTGGAGTAATTCTATACTTTGTCTTTCTAAAAATAGCTGGATTTGTACCAACCAAGCCACTTGAGATAGCATTAGGACTAGGCTTACTATTTTTTAGCGGCATTATGTTTAAGGAATTTTTTGAAGATGAGCACAAAGATGGTGCAACAAAATACAAGATCACATATTTTTACATAGCCATGCTCGAGGCTGTGGAAAACTCTGTTGCATTGGCTACCTTTAGTTTGATAGAGATCACAAGTGCATTGATAGGATTCTTTATTGCAATAGGTCTACTTGTAGGACTATTATGGCTTGGTGTTGCAAAGAAGATCCCATTGAAAATAACCAGGCTTGTAGCGGGAATACTTTTGACAAGCACTGCAATTCCACTCATTCTTTATGGGTTTGGGGTGCCATCTCCAGAATTTCTACACTGGTTGATTCCACCAATATCATGAATACAAAATCCCTAATAATTATCAGAGAAAAATGAATGGATATTAAACTAATTTTAGTAAATTCACCCAATGTCATACACAATCAAAATTAGGTAGAGAATACAAAATTATTGAATACAAAATCTAACGCTCTTGTTAGTTTTTTCCATCTTTTTTTATATGGATTGGAACACCACATCTTGCACAACGGACTTTGAGACTATCACATATTGAACGATTTAGCCTGTCTTGGTCCTCTGATGATACTTGATGCGGATCACACTGTATGGTAATATCTGTCAGGGATAGATCTTGAGCAGGACTATGTACAAAGGTAGGTGTTACGCCAACGCCAAAGTTGATTGTCTGAATATTTTTTTCTTGTGGAAATGATAAAAAGAATGCAAGCTCCACATCAGATAAGGCAAGACTTTTTGAATGTAATTTTTGAGGTATGAAAGTATAAGGATCAATTG
>CAYWWR010000001.1:0-71386 GCA_964462165.1 uncultured Nitrosopumilaceae archaeon | reverse complement strand
TATGCTAAACATTGCAAGCACAAACAATCCTCTACCTCCAAAAATTCCTGCGTATATTGCACTGCCTAACGTAATGAAGCTGACAAATGGCATTATACAACTTGAAAATAACATGTATGGAAAGACAAATTTTTGCAATATTCCAAATCGCGGGTTTGTCAATGCGTCCGAGTGTCTTGCAAATACCTGGAGGTTGCCACCATACCATCTCTTTCTCTGCTTGTACAAACTTGTCAAAGATTCTGGAGCCTCTGTATATGCAGTAGCATTTGTGCTTGCTGCAATGATTGATTTTGTCTTGAGAATCTTTAGTGTCACATCAAAATCTTCTACAAGTGTATCCTTGTGATAGCTTCCAATCTCTTCTAGTGTGCTTTTTCTAAATGACCCTAGTGCTCCTGGGACTACGGATATTGCACCAAAGACATCTAGTGCCCTTCTTGCAATTTGTATTCCGGACACATACTCTATTGCCTGACACCATGTGAGCCAGTTCTTTCTGTTTCTTACCTTGACGTTTCCTGCAACTGCTGCAATGTTTGTATCTGATGAAAATACTGTAGCCAAGTGTATCAGGGAATCGCGTCCAATTATGGTATCTGCATCAACTATTACAATTATCTCTCCAGTGGAATAGGCAAGACCAAAGTTTATCGCACTAGCTTTTCCGCCATTTGTCTTTTGTAAAACCTTTGCTTGTTTTTTGTACTTGGACATTATATCAAATGTCTTGTCCTTGCTACCATCGTCTACAAGAATGATCTCCTTGTCAGGATACTTTGTTTCTATCAATGCTTGTATGGTAGTATCAATTACCTTTTCTTCATTGTACGCAGGAACAATGACTGTGATTTTTGGATATGCTGTAATGTTTCCAATTGACATTTCTTTGTGTTTGCTGTATAACGCAAGTGGAATAAACAAGAGTGTACTCCAAAACATTAGTGTCAGGCCCCAAAGCAGTATGGCCTTTGATATTGAATTCTGTGTAAAGTAGGTATCATAGCCTACGGTAACTCCTAGCACAATTGGTGATGCTAGCAAAAAGATGAAAAACGCTGATGGAAAATGTGTCTTGGACGATATCTTTGAAGATGCGGATCTCTGCAGTGTTATAATTTGGATGATAACTACGATAGAGCCCAAGCCTACTGCAATCATTGTAATTGGAGAGAAGACCATGTATGCCATCAGGACTAATAGTCCAAAGATTGCAGAGCTTATGATAATCAGTACGGGATCAAATCTTTTTTGCTGTGACACGCATTTGTTGTTGCGATATCATCCTAATGGGTCTTTTTGTGATTTATGATGTTCTCTTAAAAAGACTAGTAATGTTGTATTCTAAACATGTGGTAACGTTCCATATTCTTAATGCTAATGTCTTAAATATAGGACATGTGTCCTAAATATAGGACATTATGCTGTTACATCGATACCTAGAACAAGTACTTGGAAACAAGGCAAGCATTACCTTGCTGCGTACCATGATAAATTATCAAGGCAAGATCTTTACTATTAGGGGATTGGCCGAAGAAGCCAAAGTTACACCAAATGAGGCTGCACTCACTATTCACGACCTTGAAAAATTTGGTATTGTGAAAATTCAACCTGTAGGAAGGGCATATCAATTGGATCTAAACAAGAAAAGCTACATTCTTGATAAAATAATAGGACCCATAATCAAGCACGAAAAAAACACCTTTTCTGAACTGCTTGATCTTTTAAAGAAACACCTTGATACAAAAAAAATTCTCGCTGCAGCAATTTTTGGAAGTGCTGCAAAGGGTCAAGAAAAAATAGACAGTGATATCGATCTACTAGTAATCTCAAATGATCGCGATCATGCCATTACACAGATATCTCAAGCAAGCGAACAGGTATTCTCAATATTTCATGGCAGTGTGTCCCCGATAATATTTACTGGAAAAGAATTCAAAACTAAACAAAAGGAGCATCTGATACAATCAATCATTGATAATCATGTTCTAATATGTGGCAAAAGTATTGAAATTTTGTAAATGGCACGTTCAGTGGATCCATCAAAAGCGCCAAATTATCTAGTAAAATCTGAAGAATTACTAAAAACAGCTAATGACTCTTTAAACAATGGTAGGTATAACAGTGCAGTAATAAACGCAGTTCACAGTTCTATAAATGCACTTGATGCATTGACTGCCAAATTCAAAGGCAAACGTGGATCAGATGATCATACCGAAGCGCTTTCACTTGTTAAAGGAATACTTTCATCTCCAGAATATGATGAAATAAAAAAACAGTTTGTATCTCTAATAGATAAAAAGAATACTTCAGAGTATCAACCTGACTTGATGAATCTAAAAGATGCCAATGATGCAATAAAAGGGGCCAAACGAATCCTGGATAAAGTTACGGCAAAACTAAACCCGTAAGTAGAGTTTGACAAGACAAAGAGTGATTGAACTAATTAGATCAAACTCGTCCATCTTGGTTTATTTTTTGTTGGTTCCATCATACGACATAAGTAATGCCCTGTGCAAAATTCTTGTACGCTTGAAGATAATTCTGGCTCTAATTTTCTTGATATCTTTTGGAGTTGCTCATCAAGCATATGGTATCCAAGCTTGCCAGTGTGTTGCATTTAGGATGGATGACATTCAGGATTACTGGCTTGATACAGTGCAGGTTGGGGTGATTAACGAGTTTGAGCACAAGGATACAGACCTTACAGTTGGTATAATTGGAAATTATTTTGGACAGGACCAATCAATTGTGGGTACCGTATCCAGTGCACTAAAGGAGGCAAATCCAAAGATTGTAGTTGCAAACCATGGGTGGAACCATGAGCACTTTAACACTTTTCCGCAAGATGAACAGTCTGCGTTGATACACAATACTAATCAGAAAATTTTAGATACACTTGGCATACTGCCTGATATTTTCATTGCACCATACAATGCAATCAACAATGATACCTTGATATCGCTTTTTGAAAACAAGATGGTTTACCTTAGTACTAATGAGACACAAGACAGGCCGCCTTATCGCCTGACTGGTGCTGCGTTTTTTATATTTCCTGGGACTGCCGAGATTGGGGATATCAACAAGGAAAATACTGCATGGGTGAGTGTGAGCCACAACCAGACATATGCTGAAGTTTTGCGTAGTCTGGTCAAGTATGGTTTTGCAGTTGTGGTACTACATCCACAAGACTTTGCAAACAAACACTCGGGATTTGTGTACGATAATACCATCAACCAGACCCAGATTCATGAGCTTGATTTGTTAATTGATGATATCAAAAACGATGGGTACAAGACTGTAACAATGGATGGCATCCCTGCAAATTCGAATTTTATTACAAAATATCCTTCATGGCTTGACAAAAACTTTGAGATGTATTTTCAGGGAAACATGAGTGATGATGACATGACAAATTCCATTAATTATTTGAAAAATGAAAAAATGATTGTGTCAAGTGGCATTCATGACAAGTATCCTCTACACCAGAATGTCACTGCAACATATTTCTGGGTTGGCGAGCCTGCTGATGCTGACAATCAATACAATGATAATTTATCCAGTGCCTGGGACGATGCTTGGGTGAACCATTATGGTGGAGTTGATGATCCTGGGAATAGAACCCAGTATCTTCCATCTGGATTTATTCCAAAAGAGAATCCGTTTTACTTTGCATTACCATATGATGATTTTTCTGAGAATGGTACGCGAAAAGCTGATTCCTATGGTGCTGTATACTGGTCTGGGACACAATCATGGAATGATTCTGTATCCATGGTGAAGAACAAGTGGATTGAAATTTTCAAAGGTGACAAGACTGTATATGCCCAGTGGGAAGATGCAGGTCCGTTTGTGTATGATGATTCTGGATATGTGTTTGGAAGTGGAAAGCCTGAGAATCAACAGAATAATAATGCTGGGCTTGATGTCTCCCCTGCCGTGAAAGATTACATTGGTTTACAGACTGGGAAGAATTTGGTCAGCTGGAGGTTTGTTGATGATTCTGATGTTCCAGCTGGGCCGTGGAAACAAATTGTTACTACGTCTGAAGTGTATCACTCTCAGCATTAGGTTGAATTTGGCTATTGAATAATCCAATTTCTGCGGAAAAATATGGGATCGAGTCAAAGAAAATAACAAATGGTTGATGGAAAAACTCCTTACGGAATAAATCTGAGTTAAAGTTTGATAAGTCGTATAATGTTATTGAAAATAATCTTAAAACAATAATAATGTCTAAAAACAAAAGTCGGTTGTTATGGGAATCATGTCTAGTCAAAAAGTAACTCTCGAATCTTTAAAGCAGCATCTATGGAAGGCTGCAGATATCCTTCGCGGAAGCCTGGATGCATCAGAATACAGGCAGCCTGTAATGACTATCTTGTTTCTCAAGAGGCTAAACGACAGGTTTGAGGAAAATGTTGAAGACCTCAAAAAGCAAGGCAAGTCAGAAAAGGAGGCAAACCAAGAGTTTCGACACGACTTTTTTGTCCCAAAATCTGCTAGATGGGATGAACTCTCAAAAGTTAGAAGTAAGGTAGGAGAAAAAATTGACGAAATATGTAGAGCAATAGAAAAGGCAAATCCAAAACTTGATGGAGTCTTGACCAACACAAAATATTCTGACCCAAGAAAATACCCTGATGACAAACTTGCTTTACTTGTATCACACTTTAACCAGCCGCGGCTTCGAAACTCTGATCTAGAAAAGGAAGACATCTTTGGTGACGCATACGAGTATCTTCTAGAACAGTTTGCAGACGAGATCAAGAAAAAGGGCGGCGAATTCTTTACACCACGTGAGGTTGTTAAATTACTAGTCAATCTGGTGAAACCAGCAGCAGGGATGAAGATTTGTGACCCTACATGTGGTTCTGGAGGCATGCTGATAATATCTAGAAGATATGTGGAAAAACACAATGGTAATCCGCGAGACCTTGTTTTAGATGGCCAGGAATCAAACTATGGAAACTTGGCCATGTGCAAGATGAACATGGTATTGCATGGAATCTCTGATTTTGATATACAATACGGTGATGCCTTGTCAAATCCCAAGCTTGTTGAAGGTGGCAAGCTAAAACAGTATAATAGAGTGTTGGCTAATTTCCCGTTTTCAATGGACTGGAATAACAAGGGTGCAGAAAAGGATCCATACAATAGGTTTCGATTTGGAATTCCTCCTGAAAAAGACAAGGCTGACTTTGCATTTATCCAGCACATGTTTGCACAGCTAAATGAAAAGGGACAGGCTGCTATAATTTGCTCTCAGGGTGTTCTGTTCAGGGGTGGAGAAGAGTCCAAGATTCGTGAAGGGATGATATCCGAAGATGTTATTGAGGGCATAATTGCCCTTCCTGCGAACTTGTTCTTTGGTACTGGAATTCCTGCATGTATCTTGATATTGAACAGAAACAAGCCTGCAAAAAGAAAGAACAAGATTATTTTCATTTATGGTGCAAAAGACTATCTTGAAGGAAAGAATCGCAACAAGCTTCGAGATTCAGATATTGAAAAAATAGTATCTGCATTTGAGGAATTTCAAGACATTGATAGATTCTGTCATGTTGCAGAGCATGATGAATTACAAGAAAATGAATTCAACCTTAATGTTCCAAGATATGTAGACATTTCAGAACCTGAAAAGAAAATTGACATTCAGGATACGGTTAATGAATTAAAGAAACTAGAGAAAGAAAAAGAAGAGATCGAAGAAAAAGTAAAAAAAGATTTGAAAGAATTGGGAATCAAGGTTTAGGATAATGCAAGTTCAAAAACCGAAACAAGGTTACAAAATTGTAAAAACTAATTTTAGAAAATACCTTGAGATTCCATCTGATTGGAATGTAGACAAAGTGAAAAAACACGTTGAAATTTTAGTGGGATATTCATTTCCTAGTTCTGAATATTCTGATAATCCTGATGATATCAAACTTGTACGAGGGGATAATGTAACAGAAGGTCGAATTCGTTGGGAAGATAAAACAAGATTTTGGAAAAATAGTTCTGGATTAGAAAAATATCTTCTATATGAAAATGATTTTGTCATTAGTATGGATGGATCAAAAGTTGGAAAAAATTATGCCTATATTACAAGGAATGATGTACCATCTCTATTGTTACAGAGAGTTGCACGGTTGAGAACAAAAGAGACTTTAACTCAACAATATCTTGGATATATTTTTGGTAGCCCAGATTTTATTGATTATGTTAACTCCGTAAAGACAAATGCTGCAATTCCGCATATTAGTCAGAAACAAATTGAAAATTTTGAATTTATTTTACTTCCTAAACATGAACAACAAAAAATTGCTTCAATTCTCTCAAACATTGATTATCTTATACAACAAACGCAAAAGGAAATAGAACAAACTCAAAGGCTCAAGAAAGGTTTGATGCAGAAATTACTTACAAAAGGAATTGGACATACTACATTCAAGAAAACAAAGTTAGGAGAAATTCCTGAGGAGTGGAAAATCGTGTTATTAGAAAACTGTATACATCCTAACAATCCTATCACATACGGAATAGTTCAAGCTGGACCACATATTGAAAATGGCATTCCTTACATTAGAACTGGCGATATGAAAAATGATCGATTATCAAAGATTGGAATGTTATGTACCTCCAAAGAAATTGTATCAAAATACAAACGTTCGGAAGTAAAAACAGGCGAACTGGTTTTTGCGATTAGAGCCACAGTTGGTAAAGTCTTGGAAGTTCCACTCGAATTAGATGGCGCCAATTTAACCCAAGGAACAGCTCGAATTTCTCCTAATGCTGAATTCAATAATCGTTATTTGTTAAATGTTTTAAGAAGTGTTTATGTACAAAAACAAATACGTGAAGTAATCAAAGGAACAACATTTGCAGAAATTACTCTTCACAATCTGCGCAAGATAAAAATTCTAAAACCGTCATTAACAGAACAAAAAAAAATTGCGGGAATTTTTAATAATGTAGATTTAATCCTAGAAAAACTAATAAAGAAAAAATCTGAATTTGAAATTCTCAAAAAAGGATTAATGCAAAAACTTCTCACTGGACAGATCAGGGTGAAGATTTGAGCTTCAAGGTAGGAACAGGTGATGAGGTAACAGAATCTGAGCTTCCAGCGCTAGAACAGCTAGTTGCTATGGGATATACATACAAGAGCCGGGCTGACCTTAACAAGGAGAGACAAGACTATCGACAGGTCTTACTCTACAAAAGAATTGAAGAGGCGATAAGGCGCCTAAATCCTGAACTTGACGAGGACGGTATTCATGATGCATTGGGTCAAATCCATGAGGATTCCTATCCATATTCACTTCCTACAGTAGATACAAACGAAAAGGTTCGTGCAAAACTGGTAGAACTGTCAAAATCAAGCGGGCTTGAACCCATAGTTGTAACGCAAAACTTTGGAAGTGGTCCAGAACAAAAGACAGTAAAAATAATCGACTTTGCAAATCCAGAAAACAATGACTTTCTAGTAACAAACCAGTTTCGGCTTGAAGGCTACAAGGATCCAATACTTCCTGATATTGTGGTATTTGTAAATGGAATTCCTCTTGTTGTAATAGAATGCAAGTCTCCTGCAATACCTGACCCAATAGGTGAAGCAGTAGAAAGAAAAAATTTTAAGCATTATCAGACTCCCGGTCTTGGCTATGAAAAATTATTTTTCTACAACCACTGTTTGATTGCAACATGTGGAATTTTAGCAAGACACGGTACACTGGAATCAGATGTAAACCAATTTGCAAGATGGGCAGACCCTTATCCAATGACAAAAGAAGATGTCAAGAAATTAAATGGCAAAGCAAGAGAACAAGAGATCCTAATTGCAGGAATGTTATCAAAAAGAAATCTTTTGGATCAGCTACAACATTTTGTCATATATGACATACAAAGTAACAAAAAGATAAAAAAAATTGCCAAGCACCAACAATACCGAGTTGTTACAAAATCAGTCTCTCGATTACATCTTGAAGAAGAGATTGCAGATAAGGGTGGAGTTGTCTGGCATACACAAGGTTCTGGAAAATCATACTCCATGTTGTGGCTTGCAACTCAGCTAATGTACAAGTTTGGAAATCCTCCGATTCTGATAGTAACTGACAGAAAACAACTAGACAAGCAAATCCATGATACCTTCAAGACTGCTGGATTTCCTGACCCAATTCGGGCAAAGAATGGAAAGCACCTTGCAGAACTACTCTCAAATCCGCGGGGAAAAACAATCATGACAATCATTGACAAGTTTTCAACAGACACTCCAGTTCATACAAAAGAAAAAGTCATTGTACTAGTAGATGAGGCACATAGAGGTCAGTTCAAGTTCAATGCAACCCAGATGAGGACATCGATGCCTAATGCAGTATTTTTTGCCTTTACGGGCACTCCTATTGATAAAAAAGAAAAGAGTGACTATCGTGTATTTGGTCCTTTAATTGACAAGTATGGATTCAAAGAATCCCAAGAAGATGGTGCAACACTGCCAATCATGTACAAGGGAAGATTGCCTGAACTCTTTGTAGAAGGGGGTGATACTATTGATGAGATCTTTGAACGAGTCTTCTCGGATCTTGACTCTGACATGAAAACAAGACTCAAGAAACAATATGTGACCAAGGGAAAGATTGCTGAAGCCCCGTCCAGAATCAAGCGCATCGCACTTGACTTGGTAAATCATTATCGTAATCATGTGGAACTTGACGGATACAAGGCAATGCTTGTTGCTACATCCAGGGAAGCTGCAGTGTTGTACAAACAAGAGCTTGACTTTCTTGGTGCGCCGCCATCTAAAATCATCATGACATCAAGTCTTGGAGAAACAGGAAAAGATGGTAAGAGTTGGGATCCGTATTACCTATCTCCAGAACAGAGAGATCAAGAAACAGAAAAATTCAAGGATCCAAAAGATCCAACAAAAATACTGATCGTTGTTGATATGCTACTTGTAGGGTATGACGCTCCAATAGTTCAGGTAATGTATCTTGACCATGGCCTACGAGAACACAGTCTTCTTCAAGCCATTGCACGAGTCAACAGACCTTACAAAGAGACAAAGACTATTGGTCTGATAATTGACTATTCTGGTATCACAAAGGAGCTACATGATGCACTAGAGATGTTTGAAGAACAAGACATTGATGGCGCATTAGAACCTATGGATGGAATCATTGCAGATCTAAAAATAAGACATGCAAATACAATGTCATACTTTACAGCAACAAACAGAAAAGATACAGAGCAAATCATTGAAAAGTTTGAGCCAATAGACCTGCGTGACAAGTTTGATTATGATTTCAAAATGTTTTCAAAGGCATTGGATGCCGTAATGCCCTCAAAAGAATCAGACCCATACATTGATGATTTCAAATTTTTATCTGAAGTACGACAGAAAATTCGTACATATTACGAGGGAATCAAGCCAAGCACAAGGCCATATGCAGGAAAGATCCAGAAATTAATCGATGATCACATCCGTTCCCTCAATGTCTCAGAACTTGTAAATCCAATGGAGATAACATACGAGAACTTTCTTGCTTTTGTCAAGGGCAAGTTCAAAAGTGACAAGGCAAAGGCTGCTCTTATCAAAAACAAGGCAATTCAGGTTATAGAAGAGTTCAAGTCCAACAATCCTATCTACTATGAAAAACTACGTGAAAGACTGGAAAAACTAATCCATGAAGAGGAAGAACGCAGAAGAAAGAATGCACTATACTTTACTGCATCTGCAAGATATGAAGAAATTTACGATGAGGCAATTCATGAGGAAGAGGAACGAAAGAAGGTCTTTGGGGATTACCAAGCGGCACCATTTGAGTTCTCATTGTATAGTGAACTGTATGAAATCAGTAAAAAAAGAGATGAATCCATCAAACTTACAAAAGATGTTTTTGCAAAGATATTTCCAGAAACAAAAATTGTTGATTGGAAAAACAAAGCAAGTTCTGAGAGAAAACTAAAGGAGATGATTTATGACGAATTGAGCAAAAATGGATTCTCCGAGGATGATATCATGCCAATGACTGACAAGATAATTACACTTGCAAAAAATAGGATATGAATGGAAAGATTCGTTATGGCAACAGTGTAATACGATATGATGTCATCAAGAGTGCGAGAAGAAAGACCTCAGAGATCATAATTGACAAGAAATGTGTCATAATAAGAACACCAAAAAGCAAATCCATGTCAGAGATACAAAAAATTGTTAAAGAAAAAGCACAATGGATATTCAAAAAACAGTTAGAGTTTAAAAGTAGACAGGTTCCCATACAAAAGACAAAGAAATATACAAAAAAATTCCTTCTTGATAGAGTTTCATTTTATTCTAAAAAAGTAGGAGTTGTTCCAAAGAAGGTAATCATCAAAAATATGAATACAAGATGGGGAAGCGCATCAAAAAATAATGTAATTAACCTGAATGAATATCTTCTAAAGGCTCCACAAGGTGCAATAGATTATGTGATACTGCATGAGATTTGTCATTTAAAGATTAGAAACCACTCTAGTCATTTCTGGACGCTAGTGAAGAAATTCATGCCTAATTACATTGAAAATAAAAAATGGCTTGAAGTGAATAGTGCTAAAATTGTTGAGTAAGAGTATTTTTTAATAACGTTTTTTGTTACTCTGATGTCTCTTTTTCATCACAGAGATCCCAATAGTCGCAATATCTACATGCCTTGTAGCTGGGTGTTGCTTCAAATTTTTCATCAAGTATGTTGTTGACATATCCTACAATGTCAGATTTTACCTTCTCTACCTGAGCAGAATCTATCTCATATGGAATAATTTTCTCTTCTCGTATGTAGAAAAGAGATGCTTTTTTTGGCAATTTCCCATAAACCTTCTCTACTCCCATTGCATAGATATTCATCTGCGGATCTTCTCTGATCGAAGTTTTATTTTTGTAAACTGCGCCAGTCTTAAAATCTACTACTTCGTATTCACCATCCGGTCTCTTCTCTACTCTGTCAATTTTACCATTAAATTTAATTCCATTAATCATAATTGAAAATTCTTTTTCAACATCTATTGGCTTGTTTGGATTCTCTTCAGACCATTTCAAATATGTCTTGACCATTTCTTTTGCTTTATTCTTTCCTTGATTTTCTTGTGTCTCAAACTCAAATGCATTTGGATTCCATTCTTTTGAAAATATGTCAAATGCAAGTTTTTCAGTTGGCTCTGTTCCATCTTTTTGTAAATCTGTAAGATGCTCCGCTACTGCATGAACTGCAGTTCCGATATCAAAGAAAGTCTTTGGAGGTTGTGGAACATTCCAAATGTGCGCAAACTTGAACTTTAATGGACATTCCAGATAAGTCCCAACCTTTGTTGCATTAAGTGAGAAAATGTCTTTGTTAATTAATGGAACTTTTTCGCCTACTAGTTCTTTATCCAAGTTAGTATCGTTATTTTGTACTTTGAGAATGTCTGTTGGATCAAAGTCTCTTGTAGTATTTTTTTCTTCAAAATGTTTTATCTTGGCAAGCTCGACTATTCTCTGAACTGCAGTCTTTAGATTCATGGAATTAAGTGATCTTATTGCCTCATTTTGTAATCTTTGTTTTATTGCCTCAATTTTTTCTTCTTCTTGTAGTATGACTTCACCAGTTGTCCCTTCAAACTCTGCAAAATCAACCACGGGATTACTTTCAAATTCTATTTCATCTAGGAATTTAGAGTGCTTGGTCTCACGTACATTTTGACCATATCTCTTTGAATATGTGATAAATAGGCAATTTTGAGCACGAGTCATGGCTACATAAAACAGTCTTCTCTCTTCTTGCTCGTAAAGTAGTTTTTCATCTTCTTGTGTGTTCACTCTATCTGTCAAGTCATTTGGAACATAGAATGTCTTTGACTCGTATCTTAATGGAAGTCTGTTTGTTGCAACATCTACTATGAACACGACAGGAAATTCCTTTCCTTTACTTTGATGTATTGTAGATACTTGGATGGAGTTTTCTACTTCGCCACCTTCTTGTAGTTCTAGATCAAACTGACCCATTAATTTCAAATATTTTAAAAAATCATCTAGTGTTCCTTGAGGATTTAATGATTCATACTCTAATGATATTTGGTACAATTCTTTGAGTAACATTTGATTTTTTTTATTCTCAAGTGTATTTGACAATAAAGTACTCTTGTATAGATCAGAGACTGACATCATGATTTTGTATATTATGTCAGATACAGCCAGTTTACTTTCCAATTTGATTATCTTTTCAATCTGTTCTGCAAGCTCTAATACCTCATTTTTTTGAGTAATGTCTAATTCATGGCAATTTTTGAGACTTTCTAAAACAAAATCCATGTCGGTCTCGTCATTACGTGCTTTACGTAGTGCCGCATGGTTTATTCTTCCGATATTTTGCTCAGTGATTCCATGATTTTTCATCAATCTTGTAATTTCAATTCCTGAAGTTGTTGGACAATTTGCAATCTTCAGATACGCCATTAAATCTCGAATAATTGGAGATGAAAAGATATTCATTTCTCCAACAAATGTTGCGTTTAGCCCATGAGCCTTCAATGCTTTTGCAAACTTTCTTCCTTCAAGTTTACGTCTTGATAAAATAACAAAATCTTTCAGTCTGAGAAGTTCCTTGGAACCATCTCTTCGGTCAATTGACTTGCCTATGAGGTCAGTTATTGTTTTGATTACAAATTCTACCTCAGCTGACTCATGGGCACAGGCACGAATTACAATTTTTTCCTTTTCCTTGTGCTCAGAATAGAGTTTCTTTGTTTCTCTTTGGGGAACTTTATCTAATAATTGACTTGCAAGTTTTACTATATTTTCTGAACTTCTGTAATTGCGATTTAATACAACTTTTTTTCTATTAGGGTAATGCTCTGAAAAATCGGTAAAATTTGTAAGATATGCTCCTTGAAATCGATAGATGCTTTGGTCATCATCTCCCACAACCGTAACGTTTCCGTCTTTTGCAATCTGTTTCACAAGTTCTAATTGTGCATAATTGTTATCTTGAAACTCATCTACTAGTACATGCTTGTATCTTTTTTGATATTTTGTAAGAACATTTTGTTTTCTTTTAAAAAGTTCGGTTGTCTGAAATATCATGTCTGCAAAATCAATAACTGCTTTTTCTCGTTGAAATTCTTGATACTTGTAATATACTTTGTTTAGATCATTTAATTTTAAAATAAAATCTTTATCGTCATCTGAGATATTGCTTGCAAGTTTAGAATCAATATATTTTTGCAATTTATCTGGAAAGATAAGATCATCTTTGAATGTCTTTATTCCATCAATTATTGATTCAATTAATTCAACTGCATTGTTTCCAATCTCCAAGTGTTCAAACGCAAAGTTGTCTATGTTCTTTAATCCCCACACAAGTTGTGTAGATCTTGATGCTACACCTGACGACATACCAATTCCTGAATCCAAGATGTTATCCTCGAGTACCTGTTTTGCAAACGAGTGAAAAGTACTAATGTCCATATCTGTAATATCTGTCAACTTTTCTAATCGTTGTTTCATCTCCTCTGCTGCCTTTTCAGAAAATGTGAGACATAGTATTTCAGATGGTTTTAGACCATTTTTGAGTAAATACAAAACTCGTTGAATTATGACGCTTGTTTTTCCACTTCCAGGACCTGCAATTACTAGAAGCGGACTACCTGTATGTGTGATGGCCTCGGTCTGCTCTAAGTTTAGGCTAATTGACATACCCATCCTAGTTTTCTAATTATAAAAAAGAACCGCTCAGTGAAATTATGGGCCTTGTTTATCTACTAGTGTGATAATTAGAAATAACATTCCATGGTAGACTTGTTAAAACTAATGGAACGGGAATTGTCTTCACAATCGGATTCTGAAGAACTTATCACTATTACTCAAAATATTTTTCATTGGTATGATGAAGGAGGTCCCTCAATAATCAAGGATAATTTATTAAAATATTTGAAAGAGGCCAATTCAACAGTTTCTAAAAATATTAAAGGAATAACACCAGAGGTCAAAAAATCAAAGAAAAAAATAAAGAAGAGGAAAAAATAGATAATGTCTAAAACAATTCTAGGAAAGAAATACACGGTAGAATCAGTTGTGATAGAATCTTTTAGAGGATACAATAAACAACATTCCTTTACTTTCAATGATTCTATGACTATATTCTATGGAAAAAATGGACAAGGAAAAAGCAGTACACTCTATGCTATTGAATGGTGTCTCTTTGGAAAGATAGAGTTTCTTTCTTCAGACGGTAAAGCCAGAGATGAAGTGATCAATCAATTCAATCCCGAGGGAATTGCAAGTGTCAAGATGATATTGAAGAATGACAAAGATGAAATAAAACTAGAAAGAACCAAGGAGAAAGGTAAATCTTCCACAGACTTTGTCATCAAGACCAAAGATGCTCAATTTGAAGGAGATGAGGCAGAAGAAGAATTATTCAAAATTTCTGGAATGACAATAGATGATTTCATAAGATCTGTTTATCTACACCAAGAGGCAATCAGAGCGCTACTCACTGAAGAAAAGAAAACTCGAGATGAAGCATTGGACAGACTGTTTGGACTTGAAAAAATCAGAAACATTGTGAACGCAATTCCCATTAGAGATATTAAAGATACCATAAAAGAACTTCAAAAGAAAAAAGACTCTTTTGGTCAACGTATTACAGGGGCCATACAACTTTGTAATATGGACATAGAGAAATTCAAAAAGAAGGCTCTTGATGGTGGTCTATCTGAAAACGATTTGAACCAAGAATATGCATCAAAAAATGCAAAGTCAATTATACATGAGATTCATGCATTATCACAAGATTGCTCCCTCCAGAAAGTCGAAATAGATCAACCATCTTCATTATTGGATTTTAGTACTTTTGAATCCAATATAAAAAAAGCGCTAAAAGATATACAACAAGGTAACGTCGATCTCAATAGGATATCCGAATTAAACTCAAAGAAACGTGCACTTTTGGATTTGGTGGATGAGGTAAAAGGTTATGAAACCCCAATAGCAGAATTAAATGCTCAAATCAAGACCATTGTTGACAAAGAAGGAGATCTGGAACAAATTAATGACAATTTTAGAATAATTGAAAATGAATTGAAAGAAAAAAATAAAGAAAGAGATTCTTTAGACATAAATTCAAAATTAATTGAAGATGCATTACAATCTCTTCGAATACTCACAAAACCATTCTGTCCAGTATGTGATAATAGTATGGATGTACAAAAAACGATTGAAAAGTTAGAAAAACAATCAGAAAATATTGTTGGAAATCAGATAAAAAAAATAGATGATAAAATATCAGAATTAAAAACCCGTAAGGAAATGCTGTCGGATTTACAATCAGAAATGGTTAGATGCTCTGAGCAACTTGAAAAAGAAAACAGATTAGAAGCTGAAGCATTATCAAAACTGGTTGACAAACTTGGTATTACAAAACAAGATAAATCAAATATTCATTTAGTTGCAGAAAAACAGATCCAAAACAATGGTGATGAAATCTCAAAACTTGAGAAAAGTGCACAGGATCAATCTAACAGAGTAGAAAAGGTTCGAGAATCATTGGACTTAGTTTGTAAAGTCATAGACATACTCAATAAAGAAACAGAATTGGGTGGTCTTAAAAATCTGAATCCAGAAGATTCCAAGGAGGTAGAGAACATAGAAAAAATCATTGCTGGGCTTTATAATTTCGAAGACAAGTTAACCAAAATTATTACTGTATCAGGAAAAGTCCAAAGTGAACTTGCATCGCAGATGATAATGGAATCACAAAAAGATATTGAAGATTATTACACAAAGCTCTGCATGCATCAACATTATGACAAACTGAAGATAGATGTTGAACCTAACGAACGCGGAGGGCAAGTAAAAAATGCCTACACCATAAGGGCAATGAATGTGAAAGACCGTAATGAAACACAAGTTGTTACAAGATTTAGCACCGGACAAATGAACTGTGTTGCCCTATCGGTATTCTTTGCACTGACTAAATCACTACCGGTAAAACTAGGATTTCTACTACTTGACGATCCATCACAGAATCTCGACAGTGAACATAAAGATGCACTTGTGAATCTACTTGGTTTGATTTCCAAGGATCGACAAATCTTCATCTCCACACAGGACGAAGAATTTAAGAAAATCCTACAATCAAAACACCGTGATATTAAATTCCATGAGTTTGTAGGATGGGACATATCAGGACCCAAATTCAATTAGAGGCCTGAATACATGGAGAATAATTATACAAAATACAAAACGTATGCAGAACTGAAAAACCTTGCTAACATACACAACGCGAGTGATTTCGGGAGAGTCAATCAATCTCTACTCTCAATCGCTTTTCAGAAATCTGGATTTTTTGTATCTCATTTTCAAGGCACAGGTAGACCAGACTTTGTTGCAGATATTGACGGAGAAAGCTATGCGATTGAGGTAAAAGCACCTGTCTCGGAGAAGGTGTCCTTGACAAGAGAAGATATTGCAGGAGTCGAGATGAAGGGTCATAGACCGGTTATTGCCATACTCACATATCCATCGCCTGAATCAAGATGGTTATTCATAGAGACTAACAAGTTATCACCAAAAGTGTACCAAAAAAATGAAATTGAGAGGTTTTCAATACTGGACTTGGAAAATCAGATTTCTCCAAGTTTTCTTTCTGCGATTGTAGAAAACAAAGAAAAGGCAATGATTGGGGCAGCAGCATTACAATCATTAGTTGAAAGTAAATCCAAATGAATTTATGAAAAATGTATGGGGAAAATGGGAAGAACTATGGAACAAGTTCTCAAAACTAAGGAAAGACATCATAAAAGAAAGCGATCCAATTACTAGATGTATTGTTCAAAATAATCATGATCAATTTTCTTTATTCGTACACTGTTAATTTCAGAAACGCCCACATCGTATTCTTCCATCAATCTGGTCAATTCTTTACCGTTTATCAGAATGATTGTACTGTCTTTTAATTTCATAATGAACTCTTTCCCATCTGCTGTAAAATCCGATGTTGTAATGAAGATGCCCTTCTTACTCTTTGTTGCCTGTAAAGAACCTGCAAAATCTCTTACTTCTTTTGAGGCTACTATATTCTGCCAACGTTTTGCTTGTAGGTATATTTCTCCCAATCCCAGTCTGTCTTCTTTTATTATTCCATCTATGCCTTGATCTCCTGATTTTCCTGTATGCTTAACCCAGTCTCCATAATTCATCTTTTTACACAAATCAAGTACTAATCGTTCAAATCCTTGGTCTGAAAGTGTTTTTACCTTCTCTAATATCTCGTTGTATAGATTCTCGCGAATCAAATCATAACCTGCAGAGATCATGTCTTCTGGAGTCTGTTTTGTTATCTGAAGCATATTTTGCGATTCTTGTTTATCATCACGTTTACGATGTTGCCATTCTACAAATTCTGGAAATTTGTTTAAATATTCTAGATCTATATGATGCAAATTATCTTCTAATACACCTAATCCACGATTGGTGATCTTGATTATCCCCACACGAGGCTGTTCTAAAAGACCTGCCATCTTTAGGGACGTCTTTGCCCACCCAATTCTGTTATACACATAAGTCATTCTGCCACTGGGTAACATTCTATTTTGTTCTTCATCCGATAATTGAAACTCGCTCTTAATTGCATCTTCAATACTTTTAAGAGAATATTCTTTTTCATCTCTAATTGTTTTCATAATCGGCAACATCATGTCCTCATATGTAGGAATTGTCATAAACTAAGTCAGAATATCTTGATTAAAACACTTGTGATTATTCTAAAAATTATATTTAATCAAAAAGAAGATAATGTTGTTAAGTTTTATACTTTGTTGAATGGTGGACAATGTGGTGGAATTTGAAGTTGATGTTGAAAAAAAATATGTCGATAAATATGGAGTCAAAAATAAACTTCGAAACCGCACATTTGATAATCATGATGACTTGGAATGTGTACTAAAAGCATATGAAATTTCAAATATTCAACATACTAGAGATTTAACAATTCTTCGTTCATTAGAAAATAAAATTTCCATATTTGATCATCAAATAATGGCAGCAAAAATTGTAAAAAACGATTTTGGTGGAAGAGCATTATTATCTGATGAAGTAGGTCTTGGGAAAACAATTGAAGCTGGAATATTGTTAAAAGAGTATTTCACAACCGGTCTTGTACAGAAAGCACTAATTTTGACACCTCCATCACTTGTAAGCCAATGGAAGGATGAATTGATAACAAAATTTGATTTAGATTTTATTGCTCAAAAATATGATGGAAGATTTACTGGTATTGATCAACACAGAATGTTGATTGCATCATTAGCATCTGCTTCTAGAATAACTAATGCTGAGAGGCTAAACAAAATTGATTGGGATATTGTTGTAGTAGATGAGGCACATAGATTGAGAAATGAACAAACTGATGCCCATAAATTTGTCAGAGATCTACCAAAAAAATTCTTGTTACTATTGTCTGCAACTCCGGTTCAAAATAATTTACATGAGCTATACAACATGGTGGAAATAGTAAGACCTGGATTACTTAGCAGTTGGAGCGACTTTGCCGCAACGTACACCAATGACAAGAGTTTTCGTACTGTCAATCCTATAACAAGAGACGAATTACAAGGTCGTTTATCGCAAGTTATGATTCGAACTAGACGTTCCGAAGTACGGAAATACATTAGTTTTACAGATAGAATTCCTAATACCCATCTTTTGGAATATTCTCAAGTCGAAAGACAACTTTATGATGACTCGACCAAATTCATTAGAGGACAATGGGATAAACTTCACGAATCTAATTCTATGGCTGCAATTTTTTCACTCATGACACTACAACGACAAGTATCTAGTAGTTCTGCAGCAACTAGAATCGCTCTAAAAAGACGAAAATCTGATGGTGAAGAAAATCATCAAATTGAAAAATTAATAATTCTCTCAGATAAAATCGATGTCGATACAAAAATGAAAAAATTACAAGATATAATCAACAATGATCCTTCAACAAAATATTTAATTTTTACAGAATTTATTGCAACACAAGATTATATTTTTGACACCCTGGAAACTGATGGCTTTGAAGCAGTCAAATTTAATGGCACAATGTCAACAAGTGACAGAGATCTATCTGTGAGTAAATTTAAACATGATATTCAGATAATGGTTTCAACAGAAGCAGGTGGAGAAGGACAAAATTTTCAGTTTTGTAGTAACGTGATAAATTATGATCTACCTTGGAATCCAATGCGAGTGGAGCAACGAATTGGAAGAGTACACCGGATAGGCCAAAAAAATGACGTTAACATACACAATTTCGCAATAAAAAATACCATTGAAGAATATGTTTTGACATTACTTTATGAAAAAATGAATCTTTTCAAAATGACCATTGGTGATATGGATCTAATTTTTGGTGATAATGTAGAAGTATTGGGAACAAAATTATTTGAATCGTATATGACTTCATCAAATGAAACTGAGATAAAAAACAAACTATCAGCTCTTGGTGATGAATGGTCAAGAGATAAAAAGAAACTTGAGGAGACTGTCAGAGAATTTGATACCGAGGTTTTCAAAAATTTTGATTTATCATCATTACGAGGGTCTAGTTGATGCTCACCGACGAACAAATTCTTCAAACCTCAAAAGATCTGGTATTGGATTATCTAAAACAAATTAATGCAAATATTGAAGAAATGGATGGAGTCTATTCAATATCGTTTCCTTCACAATATCGCGAGTTGTTTGGAAATACAAAAAGAATAACCTTTGATCCTAATGTAGCTGCCACTTATGCCTGTGAGTTAGTAGTTCCAGGCAGTAATATTCTAATTAATGTATTAAACGAAGTACGAAAAAAAGCACCGGTGGTTCTTTCCACACTTTTACAACAAGACGGCAATGTTGTAGACCATCTTCAAGAAATTCAGACAAAAAAATGTCATTTAGGTCTAATCCAAAGCACAGAATCAAAAAAACTTGCCATACGATTTTACTACAATGTTACCTTGAAGAGTACAACAAGTGTTTCTGATGTTAAGAGCATAGATGTTGATCTTGAAACATCAGACGTTCTTAACATTCCTCCAGAAACAAAATTTGAGTCGCTAAATTACTTCGAATACAACTCCAAACAAGAAAAAGTTGACCATGCTTATTCCAAGGCAATTGAAACTTTAGAATATGCGATGGAGCCCTTAATTTTAGAATACGCCATTAAGATAAATAATGAAAAACAGCGTGATACAGATTCAATTAATTTAGCATATGACAGAAGAATTAAACAAATCAAGGAAGACCTAGATCATCAAGAAAATAAAATTAAAGATTTTGATCGAAAAATGAGTAGTGCACGAAAACCCGAGACATTATCAAAATATGTCGAAGAGAAAAAAAAGATGATGTGGCGTACAGAGAAATTTGGACAAAAACAGATGCAAAGAATTTCTGATCTTCAAGATCAAAAGCAACAAGAATTAGAAGTTGTTAAAAAAAGATATCGTCCACTTGTAGAATATTCTCTTATTGGTTCACAGATATTTTCTTATTCATCATCAGATTGTACTTTAGAATTAACAAATGAACATACTACAAAACAAATTACCGCTAAATTCTTACCTCTCTCAAAACAATTTACGATATTATGCGATTATTGCAATAACTTGATGGATGTAATTCATCTCTGTAATAATGCCCATTCTGTTTGTGAATCTTGTTCTAATTCATGTTCAAATTGTCAGGCAGATCTATGTCAAAGATGTTCGAAAGAATTTTCACATTGTTATCTTTGTAAGGAGAAATTGTGTGCAAAATGTACCAAAAACTGTCAATTATGTAATGAAATTACGTGTAAATCTCATTCAATGATATGTGATCATTGTTCTCAAATTACTTGTTACTTTTGTTCGGATTCTTGTCAGATATGTGATAAGAGATTTTGTAATAATTCAATTGGATTTTGTTCTATGTGTAGCAAAAGAACTTGCCATGTAGACAATCGAATATGTACTGAGTGTGGTAGGGGTTTTTGCATCAACGATATAATCAACTGTCCTGCATGTATGAATATATCATGCAAGGGTCATAGTTCTACATGCACTGTTTGTAATCAAAGATATGGTTCTAGATGTATTTCTAAAAACACATGCATTACATGTAGTAAATTAGTAGAGGTAAATACAAATGATTCTGATGTACAAAATGTAATAAAAAATGATCCTGAACTTGCAAAATATAAAAAATGGGAAAAATCAACAAATAACTCATTCTTAATATTTAAAGCAAAAAAAACATTCGGTTCGAAGATTCTGGTTATTCAAAAAGAAACAGGTAAAATCATCGAATCCAAAAAAGGAGGAATTTTTTAAATGTCAACTAGTATAAAAATACTTGACGATTATTTCACTAACGTGTTGAGTGATGATCTTACATTAAAAAATCTACTATACCATTTTGTCACAAAGTTTCCCTCAAATGATAATTCTTATAGAAAAAAATTCGCAGAAGAAATATTTGCTAAAAAATTTATCAACAAAAAATTAACATCAAGAAAACTTATGGAGTTTATAGATTATGAAATTACTCATTTTGATAAATCTGAAATGAGTGAACCAGAGAAACCTGTAGATGTTCGACCTAAAAAAACTGAACCTGGAATTTCAATTTATGATGTGGATGTAATGAACGGCTATGATTTTGAAAGTTTCATTGCAAAATTATTGGAGTGTGATGGATACTCAACTGAAGTCACAAAAAAATCAGGAGATCAAGGAGTTGATATAGTTGCTCAAAAGGCAGGAGAAAAATGGGCCATACAAACAAAACGATATGAGCTTGGTAAAAAAATACCCAATAAAGCAGTACAAGAAGTTCATACTGGAAAAGATTTCTACAAATGTACCAGAGCTGCTGTGATAACTAATCAGTTTTTTACAGACTCTGCAAGACAGATTGCAGAGGCAACCAATGTGATTCTATGGGATAGGAGATTTGTGGCGTCATTGTTAGTAAAACTCAGAGAGTCCAACATTAAAAGAAATCCGATTGATTGAAACTCAATTTTTAATATTTCAACAGGTACGGTTCATTCACTACGGGCATTACTTTGTACAAAAATGATATATCATGCAATATATTCATACGATCGAGAAAACATGGATCCTATTACTGATTTTGCAAGTATGCCTATAATTGTAGAAAAGGATGATGAAGGCAAAGAGATGGCCTGCAGAAATGAATTAGAGATTGCATCGTTTTTAGCTTTAGTGGAATCAAAAAGAAAAAAAGGTGGCGGATTATTCAAAAAACAGGGCGAAACAATATCCTTTGTATCATATGTTGGCTGGCCCTTTCTGTTCATAAAAAAAAGTGATAGTAATTCTCATGTTGTCTTTGACATGCTTGGATTATTTTCATATACAATTAATTTTGCAATTTCTCCTGATGCAGAAGGATTCACAGAATTAATAAAATCACATAGTGACACAGATGACAATCCTGATGATTACATTGCGGTATTGCACTCTCATCAAGATGTCTTTAGAGATTTTGTTGACAAGATTAATCATAAGATTAATGGATGTTTAGAAGAAAAAAAATTGATTAATGATATTGTAGAACGTACTAGTATTTCATCTTATGAGAATGCACATAATTCAATTTATCTGCTACCATCTAGACTTGATATTGCACAAGCTGAAGAAAGTCTCAGGAGAATAATAAAACTAAAAGAAGCTGCATTATCAGATCTTAACCAATTAAATTTTGCTACAAATACGATGATTGGAATAAGTCAAGAATGGAAATCCAATTTAACTAATCGTCAATCTGATATTGCAGATTATTATAACTCGGAAATTGACAAAATAACTCCAGATGTTCAAGAAAAAGTGAATGAATACAAACGACGTATGAATAAGGAAATTCATTCTGTTGATATGGATTATTCTCAACGAATGTCGGGGTTAAAAGTCAAGTTATCAAAATCGCAACGTGACGAAGATATGTATAGACAGATGGGTGAACAACACAAGAAAAAATTAGATTTAGCGAGACACCAGAAAAATACAATAAATGATCAACTGTCTCAACTTCAAACAGAAAAGAATGGCTTGATTGTAAAAGCTGAGCAACACTACACACATCTGATAAATGAACAGTGGCAAAGAATAAGATCGTTAGAAAAAACCAGGGATGGACAAATAAAAGAATTGGAGAGTAAAAAAAATGCAATATCTCATAAAACCTCTACTATGGATGCAAAAATAGGAATACTTGTTCAGAAAAAGAATGAATCTGTAGAAAATATAGAAAATGTTGGTACTCCAATACCTGAGAATATATCTTCTGAATTCGGTAATTTGCCTTTTATTATTCACATACCCATGTTGGTGGCAAGTCTTCAGACTGATAAGAAAAAGGAATGGTTAGTCTATCCTCCAATGACATTCAAAAAAAGTAAAGGTTTCATGGATGCCTTCAAAGGACTGGTGGGAGGTCTCGCTTTGCCTTTGGAATCTCGAACAGAATTATTTGACAAAATGCTTAGAAAACGTTTTGAGGAATCACTTGAATCAGATGAAAGTTTAGAAAATGAATTGTTAACTCATTGCCAAAAACATAACATGTTAGAAAATGCAGAAGCAAAAACTATGTTTTCTGTTGGAATAGAAATGATAAAAAAT
The DNA here is from genome assembly GCA_964462165.1 of uncultured Nitrosopumilaceae archaeon. GTDB lineage: Archaea > Thermoproteota > Nitrososphaeria > Nitrososphaerales > Nitrosopumilaceae > Nitrosotalea. The sequence continues at coordinate 47,713 of CAYWWR010000001.1, read as the reverse complement.
ATGAAATGGCTTAAAGAAAAACAATTTCAAGAAATAAAAATCGGAATTGAAACTCAGTTTAAAATATGATTTTGCAATTAACTATGTAATTTATTTATTTTTGTAGATTCTTGAATCAGGTTTTCTTTCTTTGAATGAGATGTATGCATATTGATCTTAGAAATTGCCCAATCAAAATATGATTGGCCCTCTGTAACAATGACTGGTATGTTTACACATTTACTAAGACTCTCATTCAGAAAAGATAAAGCGTCAAATTCATTGCAATTTTTTGATAAGTTTAATTCCAATACTTCTAACTTTCTTATATCATAACATATCCAAAAAGTATAACCGATAAAATGAAACTCTGCAATTCCTATTACTTCTCTGCTTTTCGAAGAAGTACAACTGATTTTTTCATTAATTAACAATAATCGAAATGCCTCTAGAGCTTTTTCTTCTGAAAGAGTATGCTGAATATTTAAAAGCGATTCATCAAATGTCATAGCACTACTAAACGGATTTCTTGGTCTGTAACACTTCATTTGACCAATTTCTAGATTTTATAACTTATTTGGGATACTCAAATAGTCTTAATCAGTGGATGAATTAACTTGTGCTACGATGTACTCAAAGATCATATGAAATACTATTTTAAACATAAATTACTGAATATGAAAAAGGTATCAAACCGTACCATACTTTGCACGAAACTCATTCTCTTTTCGCTCAAGATTTTGAAGATATATCTTGAACTTGTCCATCTTATTCATGACCCTGTCCAACTTTTTCTTGTGTTGTAGAGTACTTTTTTCCATACGCTTTCCTGCAATCTTCCACTTTTTTGACATGAAAAAAGATTTGTCATGTTCATCCCGTATCTTCTTGATGTATCTTGTACCTGGAGATGTTGAAAGTCCGGAATAACGCTTGCCCATTATCATGCCAGCATCAGTTGCAGCAATTGACGCAATGTCTCTCTCAAGTGTACGCAAGCTAGTCTTAAAACCCGCCCTGGCAAGTTTTTTCAAAATCAAGTTCTTGTCCACCTCGATTCTCTTGTCCTTTAACCCTTGGATTATCGCTATTGTAAGCATCTGTCGTTCCTTGATGTGCGACATCCCATTTTTGTCTCCCCTACTTTTAGAATTTTTTCCACTCAACTACTTTACATCCTCTTCACATTTTGGAGGTGAATCTCCCGCATCTTTTTTCTGCTCAACTACATTTCGATCTACTTCATATTTTGGGAATGGGCGCACTAAACTTGCATAGTCCACGTCATTCCAAACATATTCGTGCCATCGTTCTTGTTTTTCATCTATCTCTTCTTGTTGTCTGATCTTGTTTTTCTGCATTGCAGAGAGGTGGTGAGGTTTTGACATTGATTTTATCAACTCTGAATGGTGTTTTTCTGCATCCAGTATTCCATACCACCAGCCAGAGTCTAGTGTTTGTCCCACCGTGTGGGGAGACATTTCTAGCTTGAATTGCCTGTTGTACCCATGTCGCCCTTTTGAGGATGCGTGCGATGAAATCAAACCCGTTCCCTCCATATCCTTTAGAATCTCAGATATTCGTCTGTAGCTTAATTCTGTTTTTCCATCTGCCCACACTTTTTTGTATTGCTGCACTATTACTGCTGTACTGTGCCAGTCCTCCTTGCTTAGGTATGTAATCCTTGCAATTGACGCAAGTAATCGCTTAAAATGATGTGATGATTCTGTAAGACTATCTTCAAGCCGGTCCTTTTGCAGATCTTTTGCAGCTTTATCCACATGCGATATGCTGATGGTCTGGCCTGCAACACTTGCAGCTTCGGCTGCGACCCGCAACAGATCAATTAACCTTCTGGCATCGCCGTGGTCTTGTGATGCAAGATTTGCGCATTGTTTCAACACCTCATCATCGACTTTGCATGCAAACGCTTCCTTTGCCCGCTCTTCAAGTATCGCAAGGATATCCTGATGATTATATGGAGCAAAAAATATTTCAGACGCGCCAATTCTTGACTTGATCCTGTCTTCTAGCTTGTATTCCGCAATCACGTCATTTGAAATTCCAATTACTGTAAACATGAGTTTATTTTTTGCAAGATCATTTCCAAGCTCGATTAATTTGTAAATAAAATCGGAGGGCCTTCCCCTTGGGTAATTGAATATGGTATCAAACTCATCCAAAACCATGACAAACAATCTTTTTGGGTTTTTTGCCAGTCGATTAGTGATTGCAGAATTTATTCGGTCAAATGCCTGACTCCCGGTACTGTTTGATCCTCTAACGATTTCCTGGCCAAGTTTTTCGAGTATCATGTTTGTAGCTGCAAAAATTGTTCCCGCTCGCCTCAGATTGACAAAAATGTGATCAAACTCGTCCAATTCCTTGATGACATGTTGCACTATGCTAGTCTTTCCTGAACCGCTGCGGCCATATATTGAAATGAATGGGACCGCATGACCTTGTCGATACCCCAGCAGATATCGCACTAGTTTTTCTACTTGCTCCTCCCTACCAAGAATTTTTGTTGGCAATCCCAGAGGATTCAGGGCTTGCTTGTTGGCAAAAATCAGGTTTTCAAGCTCAATCTTGGCTACAATATCAGCCAAGCTCTTTTTGTGTGGTTTCGGTGGGGGGTCTGGGGGATGCGTGGAATCTGGAAATGTCATCAGATATTCTCCACTGGCGACACGCACACCTAAAACACTAGCATTGAAATTTTTTTATCAATCAGCTCCAAAAAGGAGCTCGTTTTCTTGTAAAAATTATAATATTATGGAATCAATTCCAGAAAAACTAGATGACTCAATTTCACATGGTACAATTGAACACACATGATTATTTTGTGACATTTATGGGCACATAACCGCACAGATTACTTTTCTAACGACTTGATATCAATTACAAACCTGTATCGAACATCGCTTGCAAGAATCCTCTTGTATGCTTCATTTACCTTTTGAATTGGAATCAATTCAATCTCACTTGTTATACTATTCTTTGCACAAAAGTCTAGCATCTCTTGTGTCTCCTTTATTCCTCCAATGAGGGAACCTGCAAGGCTACGACGACCTGCAACTAATGGAAACGCACCAACTGATGTCTGCTTCTCAGGAATGCCAACTACCACCATGGAACCATCTAGTGCCAAAAGCTCAAGATATGCATTCCAGTCAAGATCAGCTGAAACCGTATTTATTATCAAGTCAAAATGTCCCTTTAATTTCTCAAACGTTTCAGGGTCTGATGTGGCGTAAAAATGGTCAGCACCAAGTTTTTTTGCATCCTCTTGTTTTCTCAAAGATTGGCTAAGAACTGTAACATCAGCACCCAGTGCATGTGCAATTTTTACTCCCATGTGGCCAATGCCGCCTAGTCCAATCACTGCAACTTTTTTTCCAGGACCTGCCTTCCAGTGCATCAAAGGAGAATAAAGAGTGATACCTGCACACAAGAGCGGTGCGGCTCTATCAAGTGGCAAAGAATCTGGAATGCGCAATACATAATTTTCATCAACAACTATACTAGTAGAGTATCCCCCAAAAGTCACAGTACCGTCTTTTTCAGTTCCATTGTACGTTGTAACCATTCCATCTGTGCAATACTGTTCCAAGTTTTTCTTGCAAGCATCACACTTGCGACATGAATTTACAAAACATCCAACACCAACCTTGTCACCTATCTTGTATCTGCTTACCTTAGGTCCAATCTTGGATACAATTCCTGTTATCTCATGTCCTGGAACCATTGGAAATATAGAACCGCCCCACTCGTCAGCCACCTGGTGAATGTCCGTGTGACATATTCCACAATATTGTATATTTACAACAACATCATTGTCGCCTGGCTCGCGTCGCTCAAACGAGTATGGTACTAACGTTGCCTTGGCATTTTGTGCTGCATAACCATTAACTTTCATTAGTGTTACAATTATTGTCCTGATTCTATTTAATTATTGGCAGATACAAAACATGCTACTGGTTTTCACACCAGATTCAGCTCATGCCAAAAAGATGCGAAAAGAATTGTACCAAGCCATCAAATATTGCATTACTTGTCTGTGGAATCTCAGGGTCTGAAATTACATATACTATACCAGGACTGTCATTTCCTGCATAGACCAAACCTGTAGAAGGATTTACAGCAATGCCGTATACGTGCGTTCCAGCAGGTATGGTTCCAGATATGGTGTCAGTTTTACCGTCAATTACAGAGACAGTACCACCACCAGAATCTGCAACGTAAATCCTGTCTAATCCAGGGTCTACCGTTATACCATCAGGATTTGCGCCGACAGCAATGGTATGTGTTACAGTATTTGTGCTTCCGTCAATTGTAAAGACTTCGGATGTCTTGGAGCTTGTTACATAGATGGTATTCTCTGTTTGATCCACTGCAACTCCAGTGGTATCTGCACCAACTGGAATGGTCTTGATTACAGTATCTGTCTTCTCATCAATAACTGATACAGTTCCTGCTCCAGAGTTTGTAACATAGGCCAGCTCACTTGAAGGATTTACAGCAACTGCCGTAGGACGTGCACCTACTGGAACCGTAGATGTTACAGTATTCGTCTTACCGTCTATGACAGAGACGGTTCCAGAATTTGTGTTTGCAACATAGACCTTGTTTGCAATTTCATCTATGCCAATACCATTTGGTTGGTTTCCAACTGTAATGGTTCCAGATATCGTATCAGTATTTCCATCAATTACAGATACTGTGGGTGAGCTAAACTTTGACACGTAAACTGTACTAGTTATTTTGTTTACCCCAACACCTGTGGGATTGTCACCCACGATTACATTTTTTATTACAGTATTTGTCTTACCATCTATTACAGAGACTGAATTATTTCCCGAGTTTGTGACATAGATCTTGTCTGTAGTTGGATTTACAGATACAGCCCAGGGGTTTGCACCTACCTTTACTTGAGATACGTTAAATGAAAATGCAGGCAGGACAACGACTGATGCGATAAAGATTATCAAAATACATGATAACTTGTTTTTCATTTATTTATTTTAAAAAAATACGATATAAAATGATTTGATATTGCAAAACGGATGCCCAAACGCTCTGGCAGACAACAGGGGCGGCGGCCATTCCTAGCAAACAGCCTTTTTTTATTTATCGTGTCAACAATTCTATCAACTTTTCTTTTTTCCATGTTTTTTAGACCCTGTTTTTGACTTTTCTTTTTTGAAGAATTTTTTAACAATTGTACCCAAATTGATTTGAAATACATCGTCGTTTGCAACAGATCCTAATTGTAAAGCCCGTTTTACAATTTGGGTCTTTTTCAGGTTGAATTTTTTGATGCATGATTGTATATCTTGCTCATCTCGGTCATCAAATCTACCAATTTTTGTTACTACAATATCTAGTGGATTTAATGCCCTAAGATCGATATTTTTCAACTTGGTCTTTATTGGAATACTTTTTTCGATATAGTCCTCCGGAAGCATGTTGACAAACACAGCTCCGTCGTGGAAAAGATCCACTCTAAATCCAGGTTGTACAATTTTCTTTGCCATTTCAAACTCGTCATAATATTTACCAGGTATTGTAAAGTCAACATCTATTGTGGATGGTTTTGCTTTGAAAAGTGTCATTGCTGTTCCGCCCACTGCTATTACCACTATCTTGCGCTTGAGTTCCTTGTCTATCTCTCCTAGAAAATCCAACAATTTTGTATTGTCAAGTGACATGGTATAGTCTCAATTTCTCCTTTATGCTCTTCTCATTTGCCTTGACTTCTTCTACTTTCATGGCCTCAAGCAATCTGATGGGCTCGTTTATAGTCTTCATGCCGTGGACCACTAGATTTCTCAAAGCCTTCAATATGCCTAATATCTTGCCTCCAAAACCGTACTTTTGTGCCAGAAAGAGTAATAGATCATAGTTTGTCTTGTCAGAATTTTTTGCAAGTATGACAGAAATTGCATCCATCCTTCTTGCATCATTTTGGAACATTATTGCATTAATTATGTATTCTATACAGATTAGTTTTCCCTGTTTTATCTTTGGTCCAAATTCGGTGTAACCAAACCTTGCTAGATTGAAAATCAAATCGTTCTCGGTCAAATTTGCAGGATTTGTCTGGCCTTTTTCTGCAATTATCTTGATCCCTTCTTCTCCTGCCTTTTTGATCTCTATCCACAAGTCCTGAGGATTCAAAATGACTATTTTATTTGACAACATTTCTCTGGCAGGATTGATTTCATCCGACTTTAATAGATTGAGAAATAATTTTTCTTCCAGTGTTACATAATCTATTCGTATATTGTGTATTCTTTGGAGGGTGTCTATAATTTTATAAATTCTAATTTTAGTTTCTGTCATTGATTCTCTTTCTGTTTTTCTCAGGTGAATCAAGAGCTCGACTTTGTTCAACTTTGCATTTCTTTCAGGATTCATCAAAGAGATTGATTTTACTAAAAGAAAATTGTAAAGATATGTGTCAATCTCCATCATGAGCATCTGCATCTCCTGTTTTCCATGGTGAAATTCGTATTTTCTTCTCATCTCCATTTCTGCTAGCAGATCAATTATGGAATAATTGTTAAAGTTAAGAGATATCAGAGAAGACCTGCCAGACTTTGCAAGTGTGATTATTCCATCTTTGACCAAGTCATGTATTTTTTCATTCGTGTTGGCATAATAGGCTCCACCAAATGTTTCCTCTATCTTGCATGTGAGCTCGTTTATCGACAATGGTCTGCCCAAGTTTCTTGCAAGTATGTTCAATATCCTATATGTTGCCTCATCCATTGTCTTCATCTATTATAGTGTTTTACTATAATATTATAGTTTTCTACTATAATATTATAGTTTTCTACTATAATATTATAGTTTTCTACTATAATATTATAGTTTTCTACTATATGTGATTCAACTAGATATATCATGTGTCACAGATGTTCTCGGAAAAGTCACTGCTCCGATGGTACTAGAAAAAAGATGCATCTCAAATCAACATAGATTTAAAATCTAAGTGCTTATATAAAACTACGACTAAAAGATACACATGAAAGTAGAGATGCTACTTGGAGGGATTACAAGGTTTGCAGTGCTGGAATCTCTGACAGAAGCCAAGGTACCAATTACAGCATACCAGATTGCAATAACACAAGGGCTAGACCCATCTGCTACATATCGCTGCTTGGCAGAATTCTCAGAGTTTGGAATTGTCAAATCTCAAATCAAGGAGCGCAATCAAATATCCTACACGCTTTCAAGTGGAACAGGAAGGGCTGCGGCCAAGTTTCTCAAGTCCCTAAAACAAAAAGAGTCGTCTGATCTAGAAGAGTGGTTATCTCCCAAAATGCAATCTAGACGAATGGCAAAAATTATCAGGCTCGATAAACTAGACAAATCCAAATTCAAGAACCAAGACAGAAAAAGTGTTGAGGATATAATGTCTAAACGAATACCTGGAGAATTATCAGCATTAATCAAATCATCACAGATAGCATTTAGCGAATTGTTTGAGAAAAAAAATAATACATTTATTCTAAAGGGATAACTAGATTACAAACTTGACAGACAAGATACGGACTAGATTCAAAACATCTCCAGAATACAAAGAGATGAAAGAAGAAAGAGATCTATTTCGAAGAAGAATATTCTTCATTGGATACTTGGCAGCAAAACTAAAAGAAAATGGTGTTGATGCAATACTTGTAGGTGGAGAAGCCATAGACCTCTATACTGCAGGAATATTTTCTACCTCAGATATTGACCTAGTAGTAGACAACAAGACTGTAACTGAAAACTTTCTTAACAGATTTGGATTTGGAAAAAAAGAAAACGGATTGTGGTTTAATAACGATCTAAACATTGTCATCCAAGTCATAGACCAATCATATAGTGGAGACTTGGACCGACTACAAAAATTCAAAATAAAAAATTACGAGATCAAAGTTGCAGCACCGGAGGACCTGATACAAAACAGGTTGTATTCTGCCAAGTTTTGGAAGAGCAACCCTCAAAGGGATATGGAGGAAAGCATCGCATTATTGAGAATATTTTCAGATTCTTTGGACAATTCATACCTGAATAAACTAGCCAAAGAGCATGACATCACAGATTATCTTGCCGATGCAAGAAAATATGCAAAGACAGGCTAGGTATCACGTACCAGCGGAGCACTTTCACAATATTATGTAAAATTTTACCCAATAATAGGTAATATTATAAAGATTATAATCTTAATAATATTCATGACAACAATGTCTAAAAATAAAGCGTTACAAAGCGGTCCCTTGGAAAGTGTATTTCCAGGTAGTACCTCAAAGATTCTAGATTTTCTTGCAACTTTCAAGAATTGGGATTACTCTGTTTCAGATATTGCCAAGAACTCTGGAGTCTCCTTCAAGACTGCATTAAATGAAATAAAAAATCTAGAACAGCAAGAAGTTTTATCCAGAACAAGAACTGTAGGAAAAGCCATAATGTACAAATTGAATCTGGATTCAAAACAAGGATTTTACATTGACAAACTAGTATTTGAGATTGCTACAAAAAGAGCCCTAGGCTCATCAAAGACTAAAGATAAAACTGCAAAAGCTACAGCTTACTGATGTTTCTCTAGTAGATCTTATCTACACCAATACATCAAAACATCCTACGATAGAAATAGACAAGGACGAAAATGACATCAGCCAAGTCAAGGCATTTGTGACTGATTTTACAGGTGTCATGGGATACTGTGAGTTCCAGATACCGTTTTTCATTGAAGGAGTTCGTGCAGAGACTGTTCAAATGGTACTTGGTACAGAACATCACGAACAAGCAGAAAGAATAGAGAAAGAAACCACGGTCCAAGTCCCACTAACAAAAACCAGGCTAGAAGACAAGAAAACTGATCTTAATTTCATGCGAGAAGACATCCAGACATTATTTACAAGACAGTTTGATTTCAGGGAAGGAAAAGCAAAATTGGTACTATTTGGAAGGGCAGACAAGGTAATTCGTCAAAATCAAACTTTGATAGTCTCTGACGATAAACATGCAACAAACCCAAGACGGTATGATTCCATGTCACAGCCATACATCAGCCAACTGCTCCAGGTGTTAACATACCTTGATTCAAAATACTATCTTGGGGATTCATTTGGCGGATGGGCCACAATTCCACATGACAAAAAAATGTATCAAGTCAATATCATAGATGGCAGAACAAAGTCAGTCTACAAGACATATGAAGATGTTGTAAATGAGACTCATACCGAATTGTTATTTGACTATCTTTCCCAGTTTACAAAAAAGTGTCTAGAGTGGGATGATTTGGTACATCACAACAGCAAACCAAAATGCAAAGCATGTGGATTTTTTGAAGATTGTTCAAATGCGTTAAAGTGACAATATCTGATTTCTAGGGCATTCCTTCAGGTGAATGCAGTGCATCATGTTTTAGTCTCAAGGCACGATAAATTATTGGACCATGGTCTGCTTCAACATCAGTTGTGATGTACAGTATGTGGTCAGAGTCAAGCGGCATTGTAATTCTCTTTAATTTTTCATATTCTACCAATGCATACTTTCCTTTTCCAATTTTATCAGAGACTTCGTTTCTTGACTTCCATGCATTGATTGCAAGCTGCAAGGATTTTTGACTCTCTTCTGGTGAGAGCAAATTTTCCACACCATCTCGATGTGCACTGAACAGCACTTGTCCTTTCATATCAAATATTGTAGCAAAACGAATTTTTGGATCAATTTCCATGACTTTGTCAAATAACGGCTTGTAATTCGTGTCTAGTATGCTTGTTTCTAGCCCATAAACTTTGCTGTGATGAATAATTTTTGTAGCGCATCCATCATTGTGGAACAATGGTAGAGTTTTCATAACTTATCTGCAATCTAGTTTTGTTGTCAAGAGTAGGCGATATCTCTAGTTGAATTTTTGTAGTATCCCCGTCTTTCCATTGTAGGTCTGCAGGTAATGCTATGAGTTGATAATTTGGTTGTAGACTGTTGATTGGTAATGATACTGACAAACCATCACTTTTGGTACAGGAATTTCCATCACATATGTTGTATCCTAGCAAATATGTAGTTGAGGCAGAGTTTATCTTGAGATAGAAACTGTTTTGAGGACAGATAACTGCGGCCGTATCATTTGTAACGGGGCAACCAAATGTAGGCTTGTAAATAACTAGAGCAGTTATTCCAAATGGATTGTAATTTTGTGTACTAGTTTGTGTAATTGAATTGGCATCTGTACTAACTAAAAGTTTTATTTGATTTTCAGTCATGATTATTCCAGATTGGGGATGAATATGTTCACTAAGCCTTATTGCAGTCCTGTTTGATGAAGGACCTGGACCTAGTCCTATTCCACTCAGCATAGAGTCTGAGCCATCTGCATTCCGTGTAATTTTCCCATATGCTTCGGTTGTACCATCTGGAAATGTCATGTCAAAGGGAAGTATGGCACCACCAGGAGTGGCTAGTGCACCATATGGAAATGAAAAGATGACTTGATGAAATTTTACTGTCACTGCAGGATCTACTGGATATGTTGTGTTTGTTGCAGTCATGATGTAATATGTTTGGTTTTTGATTAATATCGTTCCAGAATTGTTGTCTATTGTTTGATAGGATTCTACAGGAATTGTGTCTGTTGGATCTTGAAATGATACGCTCATCCAGCCGCGTTGTATGAGTTTTACAACACTATCTTGTTTGATACATGCTGGTGAACCGTCTTCTGCTTTAATGACAAGTGTAAGGCTGGATCCACATTCTACATTCTGTGTTGCAATATTTGCTCTGAATTGTTCTAATGGTGACTGTATAATTGTAGAATTGGTTCCATGTATATAGCAGCATGCAGATGTGGCGTTTGATACCATGTGTAAAACGCTTGGACACAAGTCGCCTGCATAACATGTGTTCGATACAGAATTGTCCGCAATTGTAAAATTCAATTCCTTGTGATAAATTCCACTTGTTCCTATGATATCCCATGTTCCAGATGTTGCATTGTCCGGTATTTTTAATTCCGAAATAAAATTTCCCGTCCTGTCGCTAAATGTAGTTTTAGATGCAACAACTATGCCCTGGGGATTGTCTAATGTGATCTTGATCGGATCTACTGTAACTAGATTCCCTTTGATTTCCAGATAATTGCTAGGAAAAAATGTTCCATTTACAGTCATTGAAAAAATATTTCCATCCCCAAGATCGTTTGTTGGAGTAGATGCATATGCGCTAATTTCATCCGGTTCCAATACTGCAATTCCTGTAGCAAAAACAATTGCAACTAGTCCCAAGTGTAGAATCTTCATGGTACCAGTACTGGATATGTATGGTTTAAAACATTGACGCAGATTTTCTCCATGTGTTTTACAAAGATTTTTGTTTGATAATTTAACAAAAATCAATTAAATGAAAATAGAGCAAGCAACCATCTCTGATCTAGAGACAATACTTGACCTACAAAGAACGTCATATGTAAGCCAGGCAAAACTATACAATGATTTTACAATACCTCCAATGACGCAGACTTTGCAAGAGATGTATGAGGATTTTGCATACAAGAAATTTCTCAAGGTAATAGATGGCGGTTCCATAATCGGGTCAATCAGGGCATTTGAAAAAGATGGCACCTGTCACATTGGAAGACTGATGGTTCATCCAAATTTCCAAAACAAAGGCATTGGAACCAGATTGATTCATGAGATAGAGCATACGTTTGAGTCCTGTAAAAGATTTGAACTATTCACAGGAAGCAAAAGTGAGAAAAATATCATACTTTATCAAAAACTTGGTTACAGAATTTTCAAGACCGTACAAATAAACGAAAATGTCTCTCTTGTTTACTTGGAAAAGTTGTCCATCATGCCCTTTTTGTGAGCATGTATCAAGTGAACTTCAAGGCCTTCATTTGAATAAAAAACTGTACTACATTCCTTGCATGTTGGCATGATTTCATTTAAAGACGGTTTTGATTTAATTGATTTGATCGAAATAAAGCTAGCTAGAGATCAGAAAAGATTGTAAAATCAAGCATTCTTGAGAAAATTATTTACTTTTTACATTTTTCAAAACTTCAAGTTCCAGAGTTTTCATTTTTTTGTTCTCATGACAAAAAATGATATTCCAATAACGACTGAGATTGTAATTCCACAAATTATGATGAGGGTTAATGATGAAGACTCGTTAATGGGAGAACTTGATGGTTCAATTGAAGTATTACAGGATCCAAGGTCTACTGAGAGCACCTTGGATGCAGATGTATCCTCCATAACTATCACATATGGACAATTGTTCAAATTTACATTCGGATTTAACACATTGAATTGGATTTGGATGGTGGGATCAACTAGCCTGCAATTTAATTGATCAAATCCTTCATGTTCAACTTCTGGTAATCCAGCAATGTACTTAGAGTCCCCAACAAGATTGCGAAAATCCGTATCATTGATTGCAATAGAAACTGCTTTTTGCCTATCTACAGAGTCTAATATCAAATCGCTTTGATCACTGATATTTTTTCCACAATTGCTTGATTGTGAATATGCTGGAATCATTAGAGGTATTGAGAAAATCAGAATTATTACTAGATGTACAGATTTCATCCTATTTTTTCCTTATGATATAGACTGATAGAACAATAGCAACACTGCTTACAATCCCTCCAAAACATGCTAGTGTCATCCGTGAATTTTCTCCCGTGCCAAATCCTATTGTTGAAAGATTTGGTTGAGATGCAGTGGGTAAAGTTGTACTGGCTACACCTGTAAAATGTACATCAGACACATGCAGTGGCATGTTCTCTACATAGTCTTGTTCTCCAACATGTTCTCCTATTGCCACAGTAAAAGTTCCAACTGGTGCAGAGCGTGTTATTGGATTTATCATAAAATAGTATGGTTCATTTGCATTCAATGTTAAAGTAGAGTTTGGAATCTTGACTGCAAGCCAGCTTGGAAGTGGTACGATTTTGGTATCGTTGATCATTCCAAGAACTTTGAGACTGACTTGGATCTGCCTCGAGTCATCAAGAGGATCATAGACTGCTCCATACACAACATTTCCTTCTTGACTGGTACTCATTAGGACATCTTTTTGAAATTGTATTGGACCTGATAAATGCAAGACCGTCATGTTTTGCATTATAATTACTGGAATGTATGCAACTGATGTATCACCATTTTGCGATATCGCACGAATCGTCATTGCTTTGGTATCAATTGGGTTTATTCCGGGAGGCCACTCTGCTCCTGCCATCATGAGTTTTGATGACGATCCACTTGGAGATGTTTGAAGTGTATTTGGATAAATTGAAATCCATCCGCCGTTTAGAGGTGAAGATATCTCAAGTCTCACCTGAGTTTTGCTGTTCGAGGTTACGTTCAGCGGTATCTGTTGATTGGTGATAAATCCTAGACACGAGGTTCCATGATCACTGTCTTTTGAACAAAATTGTCTGTAATCTTGATCAAGATCTCCAACATGAAGAGTTACTGACATTGGGTTTGGAATTATTCGTACTTGAATTGTATCTAGCAGACCACTTTCTGCTGCCTGTTGCTTCCAAAATTCTTCAAGTGATTTGATTCCTGGTGTGGTGTTCTGCTCTGGTTTGTTTACCTCATTCAAATCCATTATCTGGATATCTTTTCCCGTTGATATTTCCTTGATGGCTCCAATGCCAATAATTTTGATAGTATAATTTCCCGGCTTTGTTGTAGAATCTACGTAAAGATATAGTGTTCCGTTGATAAGATGTGTCTTGTCAATTGTATCGGATAATCCGTTGGGGTCTATCCAGCCCTTGACACCATCTGGTCTATCACTCAGTGCTATCTGATTAATTGATTCCATTGAATAGTTTTGGTTCATCTTGATGAGGATCGGCAGTTGGATTGATTCTCCCTGTTTTAGCGAAACAGAGATTGGGTTTTGTTGCTCAGATACAAAGGCAAGTGGAGGATTGGACGTCTGGTTGTAATATGAGGTATTATTATCTGCAAAAACATTGGCACTACCAAAGAAAAGAAAGATGAGAACTGTAAGAAAAAGGGAGATCTTCATTTTGTAATGGTACTGGATATGTATGGTTTAAAAAATTAATGTAAATTTCTTACAGATGATTTTTTAAAAGATATAGTCAGGGTTTGATGAAACCATTTGGCGCACATATTCACAGATGGTCTTTACCCATGACTAGCATAACAAAGATTTCATGTCTTATAAGACTCGCGTATCTTTTCTAAGTTTCATTTGATCTCTAAAATATTTTTTAAAAACATGTCATCATGGTTACAGGGAATTGACATGTTGATTTAAAATTTATTTTCATGAAATGTTTTTTGAGAATTCACATTGGCAATATTTGTACATCTTGATTGCCATCTGATCTTTGTTTGAAGTACAGGATTTATTTAATAAAGAATTGTGACACTTTGTTCATTAACTTTGTTAGCTAATGCTATTATAATCACCTGACTGACAATTTATTAAAAATGAGCCAAATATTTGGAAGCGGTACTGATAAGAGAATTTTGATCCTATGTTTTGCTGCAGCTGCAGTCACCGTAATTGCAGGAATTTTACATTTGAAGATGGCACCCGGTGCCTTGTCCCATAATTTGGGACAGGGAATTTTGTTTCTAATTGGAGGTGCACTTCAGGTTTTTTGGGCAGTTCCAGTCATAAAACGATGGGGAAAAGTATGGCAAATAATTGGAATCATTGGAACTGCAGTATTTTTCATTTTATGGCTCACAAGTATGCTTCATCTTTTGCCTGAGACTAATGAAATGCAGGGAGGTGGACCACCTGGAGGAATGCACCAAGGTAATTTCACTCACGGAAACATGCCGCCAGGTGCAATGCCAGGAGGAATGCACAAACAGATGGGAATTGGTCATGCCATACTAGCACAACCAATTGAAGTGTGTCAGCTCACATTCATTGGACTGTATATCGTACTAAGCATAGTGATTGCAAGGTCAAAAAAGACAGGCGATGAAAAGCCTGAACCAGAGACTGTCAAGTAATTCAAAACAAATTCTCACTAAAAGTTGAACATGATTTACATGTGTAGGAATTGGCTCAGCTGAAGAATCTATTTTTTCATTGTCAAACTACCCAATTTCACGTTCTATCGTATTGGTTCAGGTGCAATTATTTCAATGGTCGATACGCCATATTGAAATGGAATGTTGAGTGTTCTTTGTGTAATTGTAGTCATTGTTTGGCTAAACGATATTTCCTTACCATCTCCTAGAACAATAAATGCCGTATCCTGACCATTCATGTGAGGGTCGAGCAATGATCTTGGAATGCTGGCCACAAGTGTACCGTTTTCTGTTGTTTTGACTGTTACTACAAGGGATTTACTTGCCAAATCCTCTTTTGCTTGTTCAATCTGTCCGCCAACTATTGTGTAATTAAATGACTGACCAATATTCTCTACACTAATTTCTCTAGTTGCCCAGGTTCTTGACATAAAATCTGACATATCGCTTTTCTTGATGCATGCAGGAGTATTGTCAGAGCCTTTTAGAATTAATTGAAAATCAATATTGCACTGGACATCTTCTGATTTTATTCCTGATCTTAATTGTTGTAGTGGAGAGTCTATTGTATTTGTGACCATTTGGTCTGTATACAAGCCATTTGACAAATCAGTTTTGTTGTCATATATCATGAACAAAAATGATTTTGATGCTGTTTTCTGGATTTGTGATTGATTAGAATCAACTTGATTCATGATATTATATGCAAATGATATGGTCGCATTTTCAATCCCTGCTTGTACTGCCTTGAAAAATACTGTCTGTGGTGTATTTACCATTGGTTTTCCAGTAGTGATTGGAGCACCAGGACTGGTTTGCGTAGTGTTCTTACCAGGATCTATTCTTTCTTCCAAGATGTAATAAGCACATGTGACATTTTCTTCTTGATAAATTATTATGTGATTGTCAAAGGATATTGGAAATGGTTCTCCACATGGAGATATGCCTATGGATATAGAATTAGGAGAATTGTTGAGAAGAGTTGCAGTTATTGCAAACTTGTCTCCAACTTTAACAGTTGAGGGCTGGATTCGTATATTGGAAATATCAACGGGATTTGTAGGACCAACTGCGATGGATGAAACTACATTAATTTCCATATTGGTGTGAAACACACCACTTGTTGCACTAGTCCTCCAAACGCCTGGGATTGCATTGGTTGGAATCTGGATGTCTGATGATGAAAAATACCCCGTCTTATTTGCAACAGTTTGAACTGATTTTACTACAACTCCATGAGGATCTGATAATGATAATTGTATTGTACTGTTGGCAGTATACGTGCCAAATATTGGGACATGGTCTCCTGGAAAGTAGGAATTTTTTACAATGTTGAACATTATGTGACCTCCAACTGGTTCAAGTCCAACTGTAAAACTAGTTGTTATTTTTGATACTGAGGATGTTGCAGTAATTTGATACACACCTGGAGGATATGCTGATACATCAAGGATGTAACTTGCAGTTCCGTTGGATGATAAATTAATGTCATGTGAAAATCGAATATTCCCAGATGAAGAATCATCTACTTCAAGATGTGTCAGAGTTTGCGAGGTTCCAGTAATTGTTATGAGCGGTTTTTCTGAAATTTCATAGTTTAGCTTGTCTGACTTGATTTGGTCTAGCATTGGTGGAGGACCTGCGCATTCCTCAGTTCCATTAGGGCCAATCGCGCATGGAGCATATGCCGGATTTGAAATAAACAATGTCAAACTAGCAAGAAAGATTATCAATATGGGAATCATTGCAGTAAAATGTAAATTTTTCAATTTGAATTGCTAAATTTTTATATCATTTAAGATTTGTGTGCAAATCATGCCTAGGAACTGTACGGTACTGTGGTGATTTAAAACACCATTCTAACATTGTTCTAGTTTTCAATGTTAAGATTATTGCTACATGTCTAATAAAACATGGATTGCAAACATGTGATTTTCAGAGGATCATTCAGATCACGTCTTGTGTTTCCGAGTTCCTCACTTTGGTAACTCCATCCATATTCCGGAAGGAATCGCAATCTTTAATGACAAATCGCAGACTGCACAATTCATACGTCTAACGCATATCTAAGAATTGACTAATGTTTTTACATGTACTATGAAAACATATGGTATAATCATAATTCCGGTACAGGTACTCTTTTGAAAAATTTGCTATAGACAAGTGCGATAGTGCTAGAGCCAACAAAAGTTGCAGTCAAGTATAACCATAAATTATTCAGGTAACCTGATACCAGGGCAGGTCCCAAAGACCTTGCAGGATTCATTGAAGCACCAGAGATGAATGCCAGAAAGAAAATATCCAGTCCGACCATTATGCCGATAACCATTCCACCAAAACCTTTCAACCCCTTTGTATGAACAACTGTCAAAATTACTGCCATCAGTAGAGCCGTAGCCAAAACCTCGACACCAATTATGAGTGGAATTGAATAATGGTAATCAGGTGCGTTTGCGCCAATGTTTGCTTGTGTACCTACAACATATTTTACAAATATGCTGCCAGATATCGCACCAATTATCTCAGCTGTAATATACAGCGGAAAAAGATTTTTTGGTGTGTGTTTTGTGATGAGAAACCCGACTGTAACTGCAGGATTAAAGTGAGACATGGATATTTTTCCAAATGCATAGACCATACAAGCTACTGCAATAGCAGGAGCTAGAGCCACAAACCAAAGACCAAATGTTCCAACATATTTTGTATCTAAAACTACAGAGCCTGTTGCAAATACGACTATGACGAATGTACCGATTACTTCGGCAAAGAACTTCTTTTGATTAGAAGACAGTCTGTCTGTTATTCTAGAGTTTTGCAAATTTCTTTCACCTTTTGTTCTATTGTATTCCTTATCTCTCTGATTTTATCAAGTGATTTACCTTTGGGATCCTCGATATTCCAGTCAACCGAATCTTTCACAAACACTGCAGGGCATTCTGTCTTGTCCATACAACCCATGTTGACACTTAGAACAGAATCCTTGATAATTTCGCTAGTTAGAATTTTTGGTACTTGTCTATTCAAGTCAATACCTACCTCTTTCATTGCCTCTATTACAACAGGATTTATCTCCTGTGTGGGTTTTGTTCCAGCGCTTGTGGGCTCGTATCCCTTTGGAGCATATTTTCTAAAGAAACCTTCTGCCATCTGACTTCGTCCTGCATTTTCTACACATACAAACAGAACTTTTTTCAGTTTTTTTCCAGACAATTCCATTTCACTTCTTAGTTTATTTAGTAAACCATTTAAGTTGTCAAAGAGTAAAAAGTTACAGTTGGTGTAAGTATGGAAACCAAACGTAAATCTCTTCCAATGGTAAAGGACAGTTGTAGTTTTGAAGGATATGATGCATCATCTTTAATGTCTGAGACTTCAAAGCTACGCAAAATAATTACAAAAAGAGGTGCACTTGAGATTTTAATTCCGTTGTGCTGTACAACAGAGCCTGTACGATACAAACAGTTCAAGCAAGCCTTGAGAGGAATAAGCAGTAAAACGTTGGCAACAAGACTAAAGGAGCTTGAGAAAAGCGGAATATTGGAGAGATTATCTTACAATGAGATGCCACCACGAGTGGAATATAATCTTACAAGAAAAGGACAAGAACTTGTCGAGTCTGTGATAGATCTTTTACAGTGGATGAAAAAATGGTCTAAAACAAGATAGTATTTTTCTGGTAGTTATTTTGTATTCTTGTTTTGATTTATCTTGTCTACAATTCGCATGTACGAGTCGATGAATTCCTGGGCGTACATGTTGGCATGTTTTTCTGAACCGCGATGTGTTCCAAGCTTGGAGCGAATGTGGTGATAGTATTCGTGTAACATGATAAATGGATTGTAGAAGATATCAGAGTTTAATGCATAGATCTTTTTTTCTTGTACTACATACACTGCATATACAGTCCTTCTTTTCTTCTTGATTGTACCCACTACAACTTTTGGAGTATCCACCTTGTAGAATTTGCTCAACTCTTCTAATGCCACCTCTGTTTTTTTGTCTAGAATTAATGCAACCATCTTTGCTTTTGTTAAATCGTCAAGTTCAGGCAATGTACTAGAGACATTGTGTATGCGATATAATACATGATCCTATGTTTGTGAAGAAACATCTCTCAACATCACAATGGGATCATCAATCACTTGGAATAACTGTAAATTCCTTTGTAATATTTCCGTCAAGCCATGAAATATTCATGGAATACGTTCCAGGCTGTTTAATTGTCAATATTCCATATCCATTGTAATCATACCCTAGATGTGTTTCATTTCCGAGGAATGCTTCAGATTCTATATGCCCCGGTTCTTCTATTGCACAACCAGATGCATATTGTGGACTTGACCACACTATTTGTTGCGTAGAGTTCTTGACTATCACAGAAGGTTGGTCACAGGAATTTCCAAATCCATTAACTCTAAATTTAAAGTCTATTTCCTGTCCTACCTGATAGATATCTTTGAGACCGTAGGTAGTTAATTTCGCTGATGGGTCATAGCCCCAATTTCGAGAAACTAGATTTTGTACACTGTTAGGATTAACACATGCAACAAAACCATCTTCTTGCTTCATGATCTTAACATCTCCTGAATCACAGGTTATGTCCCAAAACACTGTTCCAAGTTGTGCCTGTCTTAACGGTGGAAGTAGACCTGTGTAAAATGTAAATGTGCTGTCTCCCACATGGCAACAGGTGCCATATTGGACACTTATCTTGTAAGGACCGCCTGTTTTCCAATTTGTATTATTTGTAGGTATGCGAACAAGAAAAGTTCCATCGTCTTTTGGAGTTGTAGCATAGTTTAACAGCTGGTTATTTTTATTGTCCAAAACTTGGATGGTTGCGTTAGTGTTTGGAATGTAACTTCCGACTGAACCATAGACCAAAATGATATCTCCTTTTACATGGAACGTTTTGTCAGTTTGAAGAAATGGAGATGTAGCATTTGCATCAGTCAGAATGAAGCTTGACATGGCAACAGCAAGGATTGTTAGAAAAATTGAAAGATGTAGAGTTTTCATTCAATCCTCTTCAAATCTGAAGTATCATTTTTGTGAAAAAAATCCATTAAAACCTCTTTTGCTGCATCATCAAAAGATCTACGGTCTACAAAATATACGTCATATCCATTTTTTATAAATCTAAAAGTATATTCTGCATTGAATGGATCAACCTTGTTTTCACCAGTTTGTAGTGCACTGCCTGAAACATATATCGTAGTATTACTCACATTCCATAATTGACCATTTTCTGAATTGATGAATGGACCAAGTTCTTCAGGAGTCTTGGTACAGTTACAAAAACTCACATCTATAGTTGCACTTTTGCCTGGATGATCAATATTGACATAAACCGCATTAAGATGATCACTCTTACAAACCATGTCCATGAGTATGTCCCCAGTTTGAAGAGTAATTGGTAACTCCGGCCATTTCATTTGGTTTTTGCAATAATTCGTTAGAACTTGCGAAGATTGCATAATCTCATCCTTTGATATGTTTCTTCCAACTCCTACGACGCCATTCTTATCTTGTGTCCACGTTGGAGACTTGACTACGAGATATCCTTGACTATCCACATCAAGGTCTAGTTTTGGTAGAGCTCCTGTAGTTGGTGCCCTAATCATTGTAAGTCCTGGATCATATGATACTCCATCAATGGTCCTGTATGGTGAACTAATACATGGATCTTCAATTCTTTGTCTTCCATCCTGTGGCCAATATTTCATCAAGCAGTGAGACGTGGGATCAAGTGCGCTGTATGCACGAAAAGATGAAGTCTCGTTTTTGTCTCCACCCATGGTTTTAGAAAGCCGAATTAACATGAATGTTTGATAGGCGTTTGCCTGTTTACCATATTGAAATGATGGTGGATACATGAATAGGCCTGCACTGTTTGGCTTCATGTCTGATACCTTGACGTATCCATCAACAACCCCATTTGAGAAATATGATTGTGGAGTGTGAAGATAGATTCGTTCATCCTGGCTTGATACGGAAGAAGGTGACGAATAGATTACAGCTCCAAATGAGACAAATGCGATTATCAGAATTACAATAATGAAAACTGAAAATTTTGAAAGATGTATAGTTTTCATTTCCTAAATTGTATCCTGTAAAATATAATCAATGATGTAATACCAATCAACAAAACCGGAATTGAAAATGGAAATTCAGGAATTTTTTTAGAAGTGGGAATTTCTGCAGAATTTGAATTCGATGATAATAAATCGTTAGTATCTTGTTTGACAGAAAAACCCACACTATACCTCCCTGTAAACGTACCATCATTATTTTTTATAGATAGATTAGAATAATAATCGCCTTTTTTTAGGCTCAATTCCCATTTTGCCAATTCCATCCACTCACACTTCTTAGAACTACCATTGAATTCTTTACTAAAAACAATTCCTCCATTAGTTTTTGCATCAAATGTTTCATCTTTGACTACAAAGTCTTTCCCAGATAGTGTATCTACCGGCTCACTATATGCAAACTGAATTGGCTTGTTTTCTGTAAAATTGTTGATGTTTTGTACGGATTTATTATAATCTACTTGAATGCCATTTTGTGTCATGGTAAAATCATTACCTGTCCAACGGTCTTGTGCTAAAACATTTGTTGCATTGCAAGTCTTTGGAATCATAAAAGACATTTGTGAGTATACATTATCCTCATCAAGATTTTTTACGTAAAATAACACATGATCTCCAACATTAAATCTGGGACCGAGAGGATCAGAGTGCCAAGTTGGATCAATGATTGGCTCTCTAATTATCATCGTGAATGATCTCTGTGGATTTTTTAAAAATTCATCTACATTTACTGTGTATTGTTCAAGATTTAGAGTATAGTTAATTTTTTTGTAAGGGGGACCTGTGGCATAATAGATTCCCTGCTCCATAGAACCGACAATGGTTGATGTAATATTGCCTACAGTATAAAACGATGTAACATTCAAGATATTTACCGACGTTATGTTTCCTGTAAATATGGTATCACTATAATTTAGAATATCTTGATAATGATCATGCCACAAAAGCCATTCAGTTGTATTGCTAGGAATTATGGTGTAATTGTGATTATGAAGATCTTGAAAAAATTCTTGCGACATAAGTCTCGGATCTAATGCTGGAGGTGTGAGCCCCTGTGCAGTATTAACATTTGACATCATACAATATCCTAGAAAAACTAGCATTACAATTATGGAAAAATACAGAGTTTTCATTTTGTCGGATTTCCAACCTCAACTATCTTCGATTCTCCCAAATCTACAAGCATCATATTTTCTGGGTAATAGATCAGACTTCCATTATCTAGAAGTGTTACTGGTATTGCCTTGATTCTGATATTCACTGTATCATTGACTTTCCATGTTACATTACCTAACATGACCGGACCAGATTGGTACGCAGATGCCTCGCCAAAATTAATTCCTGCAATTTTTGGGTGTACGCTGATAATGTGATTCTCAAATCCTTCTTTTTTAATACAAAACATCCCATCACAAATATTGTATGCTATTAACTCAGAGCCTTCTTTTGAAGTAAAATTGAGTTGAAATGTATTAGATGCGTGACATGGTAATTGTGGACACATCAAATAAGGATTGAAATTGTATATCACATTGGCTTGGATCCCAAGTGGATTATCTTTTGTATATGTAGAAAAATCATAAGAACTTGTAAAAAACCAAATTGTGTAAATCCCTATTATGGTAGCAACGCAAACGCATACAATTATTGCAAGGTGTATAATTTTCATTTTCTATGCCACACCAATTTTAGACAAGTCATGGAAGTTGCATCACCTTGTCGCTCATGCCTGATATTTCAATTCCTGTTAGTTCGTATGGTGCAGAAATACAAGAATGGTTTTGCATGCTGATCAATCCTTTTGAAAAATCGGATGAATTTACCTCACCTGCACTATGATTTACTGCAAGCGGATAGGTTGAACAAATAGGTTCAGGTATTGATTCATCGTAAAACCCTGTGGCATTTGACAGCGGCTTTATGACATATGTTACTGTAAAGTTTGAGCCTATCGGATAGTTTGCAAGATCAATCGTTTCGGGCACTGATGTAATCTTGAATGAATTTGTATAGTCCTTGCCGGTTGATACACCAAACGAATCCCCATTTGAAGTATATTTGAGAGTGTCAATTCGCAAAAGTGAGAAATTAGATATTCGTGGCCATGCTATACGATCATTAGACACATCGTTGTAATCATAATTGATTGTATATGTTAGCCGTGCACATCCAGTAGAGTTTGAATTCATCAAGATAGCTGGTACTGTAGTCCCGTTGTGTGGCTTTGCAGATATTGTATAGAATTGTCCACAATTATTTTCTGATATAGGTCTGGTTGTGATATTTTCATTTGTATAAGGTATGTGTACATTTTGAGTAAAACTAAATGGAATTTTGTTTGCAATTCCGTTTATAGTGAGCGGATATGTGGCATCACTAGTAAATCCACCACCAATTAAGATCTTTGTGTCAGATGTAGAGTTGTCAGGTACAAGTGGCTGTGACTCTGATACTTCATGAAAATTAAAGTTGTAATCATTATTGAGAACAAGTGTTGCATTAAGGCTAGTTATGGGCATTGTTCCTATGTTTTTTAGTATTAACTGGATAGGCGGTCCACCTGGATTGATAAGCGACTGGACCATCTGGATTGAAACTATTCCCATAGTTGAATTATCCAAATAATTTGTCCCAGTATTAACTGCCAAAGTCCATCCACGCTCATAGAGCATCTTTGCGGTTTCAGGTTTTACACATGCAGGAAAACCATCTTCTGCTTTTATTATGAGATTAAAGTTAACACTGCATTTTACATCCTGAGCAAGTGTTCCCGCTCTGATCTGTTGTAATGGAGGCAGAACATATGCAGGTATATTTTGTGATGTTTCATTGGAACCATGAATCACAAACTGGAATGATTTTGATATACTGTAATCAATATTGGAATAGTCTGTAGCTGTCTGGTTTTTTGCAGAGTAGGGAATTGTTATGTTTGCATTTGCAATTCCTGGCAGTACTGCTTGATATATTATTCCAGGCTTGTTGACATTTGAGATCGTTATCTCTTCTAATGGATCCACTTGTTGCTGTATGGCGACATCGGTGCATGCTATGTTTGGATGGACCTGCTTGACATGATTATCAAATGAAACTGAAAATGCAGGAGTACATGAACCACTTGTCAAATATATCGGATATGGTAAACGGTTGAGAATTGTTGCACTAATTGAAAATGTGTCATTTACTTTGAGCGTATTTGATTCTACCTGCACGCCAAGAATTTGGACTGGATCTGTAGAATCTGCATGGATAGATTTTACGTATGACGTTGCAATAAGTAAAGATGCCATGATTATTCCAAGGTATACAAGTTTCATTCTTTAATTATTCCAAAACCTTAGTCTGTAAAATACAATTAATGATGTAATGCCAATAAGTAAAACAGGAATTGTAACTGGGAATTCAGATATGATTGCGTCATGTGTTTGTACAACGGGAATAAATTGATAATTATAGTCATTAGCACTAAATGCAAAATTATTCACAATGCCATTATTTGATTTAAAAGTTCCATTTTGTCCCCATGTGCCTGGACACATTAGATTTGAGATTTCATGTTGTGGTAGAAAAGTAATAGAATTGTTTATTCCATCATTAGAAATGAATCTAGAATCCGATGAAATGATTTTTCTCTCTACTGTTTCCCAGAATTGTTTTGATATGAAGGATTTTGCAGATTCTGGATCACTAGAGTTTTGAATTATACCGGGATTATTTTTAACAACAAATTGTAATACTTGAGGATCAATTTCACTTGAACCGATAAATGTATTACAAAACTGTGATGTTATATTTTGAATGTCGATAGGAAAATGAATGAAATTTTCTGTTATGGCTTGATTATTCAAGTTTGATATCACACCGCCATGATTTGGAACATTGTATTGCACATCAATGCTTTGAGGTTCATATGATATTGGATCAATTATCACAGTGACGTCTCTCTGTTTTCCCGAATCATCAGTCACAACGAATAACACAAGCATGTTTTTGAGTGTGACATTACAGTTTACTTGATCGTTTATCCATTCCTGGGATACTGCACGAAATGTATAATTGTCATTTTGAGTCTCTGATTTGAATTTGTCATAATTGATGGCTGCTGTCTTGGCTCTTTCTTCATCAAGTGATTCAGATTTTGTCTTTATGTCTTGGGTTATGCGGTCCATGCATTTTAGATTTGTAGTAGAGGATTCGTTTTGAATCTGTGCGTAACTTGACTGTGATATAGTGCTAGTTCCTACGATAAAAACAAATCCAATAATTGCTAGATGTAAAATTTTCACTTGCTATGTACGGGATTTCCATAGTTTAAAAAATTAACGCAGATTTCTTCTAGGTTTAAACATTTAAAAATTTAAGCAAACCACTGGTTCATCTTATTTACACGAGAATATCGTTTCAAATTCTGGCTTTTTTTTATAATTAAAACAGAACTATTCTGCTATGGGGCTTCATTTTCTAATCTTAGTTTTTACCTTGTCTAAGACACGTTCTGCACGCAGTATTGCATCTGCAGCATCTTTGTCAATCATGAGAGTTGGTTGGTACTCAGATTCATTTTTTCGACTCATCAATCCCTTGAACTGTTTTTTAACATACTCGAACTCGTCATTAGTCAAAATTCCCTTGATCAAATCAAGAACATCCGTATGTTGACCAGAAGAACGTTTTCCACTATAAAATGTGGTCAATGCATCAAGAGCATTGATGGAACTGTGTACTGCATCCATTACTGCAGTATCGTATGCTTTTTCCTGCAAAGCAATCTTGGCTATACGTAAAGAATTTTCTGCCTTTGTGAGATAATTTGTGGCACTGCTTTGATCTACTGCTCTTGTCATTTGAGTTTCTCCAATTCCAGTCCTGCCACAAGAATATGATTAGACAATATAGAGCGTATCAAATCATCATTTTTTTTGGAGATGAATTTTTTCTTTGTAAATATTATGGGGGATACGCTGGAATGAAATGCAAGTGATATCTCTTCACTTGCATTTGCAACTGCACCTATGGCTAGCTCAAAATCGTCTGATATGACTAACAAGTCGATATCACTGTCTTCTTTTTCTGCTCTTTTTACGACACTTCCAAAAATAACGGCAGATAAAATTTTTTTCACTCTCAAATGTTTTGCCAAAATAATAATTATCTCAGAGACTGTTTTCTCTTCTGCTGTTAAAATCGGTTTGACAATTCTATTGAGAACATAACTCTGATCATTGAGAAATACTTGGTATGCTCTACCAACTGGTTGGATCTTTACTATGCCAAATCGTTCAAGTTGTTCGATGGTCCTGGAGGTCTCTACGCTAGAGATGCTAGCCTCCCTGGCAAGCCCTCTTACCGTGAAGATTTTACCGTTGTATTTGACAAGACTACGTAGTATGCTAATCCCTGCCTTTGTACCTAGTACTTGTTCTAGGTATGAATGAAGTTTCATATCTTTGATAGTTAATAGTAGCATATGATACATAAATGTTGCATATGATACCTATTTGTAACATGAATTTTCACTGGGTTTAAACATTTAAAAATTTAAGAAAACCACTGGTTCAATCTATTTGCACAAGAATATCGTTTCAAATTCTGGCTTTTTTTATTGCTATCTCATTATCTATGTACTGTTTATTGATCAACATAGGGTTCAAGTGTCATATAAGAGCGAAGTAAAATTAGTTTGATACCGCAGATTAAAGTTCTGATCGGGTTAGACCTGCTCAGTCTAACGCTAATCTTATCGTGTTATCCGTATTGAAAGAACAAATAATTACTTTATCACTACAAGATCAAAACCGAAGGATTCTGTAAAATTCTCATGTGGTATTTGCGCAGTGTTTACATCAACTTCCATCGGATATTTACCAGTTTTGACATTATTTCCAATTGATATATTTAACAAGACATTGGTAGAAGTATTATTGATAACATGTGATGAGAGATTCCAGTCTACTCCTTCTGGACTTTTAAATCCTAATTTGGGTCCAACGGAAAGAGTAATTGGAAGATTTTGTGGATCTGATGTTACATTTAGTAGCATCATGTTTTGTCCATGACTTGCATTAAATTGGAGAAATGACTGCTGAGCTGAATTTGTGCCATTCAGAAGAATTATGATCTTTGGCAATGACGGCGTCTTATGTAACGATGAGTATTCTGAGGAAGTAGAGGGAAAGAAATTACCAAATGTGACTAATACTCCAACTATTGTAATTATACATATACCAATTATCATTGGCAAGTACCAAGTTTTCATTTTATATTATATACTGAACAAACATGATTTAAAACATCAATGTAACTTTCTTCTATGTTTTAGTAATTCGTAATCATAATTGATAACATTGAATACAAAATAGTAAAAAAAGGTGGGAGTTAGTTAGTGGATTCTGTATATGTACTACAGGTTGATCTACTACATGAGGTTGAAGTGTATGATGGCACATAGCTGAGATTGTTTTCTTCAGCGGTTTGTGATTGGCTTCCTACACTATATGAAAACGCAGATGGTGCTCCAGCTTGAATAGTTGTATATTCAGTAGTTGGAGATTGGAATACTGCTTCTCCATTTTGTGTATCTGTACTCGATTCGCCAAGTATGGTTCCAGTGACCTGATTCCAGTTTCCTGCGAGACCTGTTAAATCGGTAGCACTTTTTGCCCAACACTGTGTACTACAATAGTTAACAGTTATTGTTCCAGCACCACTATTGGTAGATCCATCGACATACGCATTATACCCTTGTGATAGTGTTTGAACTGGAACTGGAGCACATAGGACCGATATGTTTACACTATTTTCCCATTGTTCAATACATGTTCCTGCTACATCACTTGCGGGAACGTTCTGAAATAGGAATTGTACCCATCCTGTTTTCAAGTTCTTATCTTGGAATGTATTGGTATTAGTTTGTATACTAAATGCACCATTTCCATTTACAGTATCAGTCTCACAGCATGTGTATGTAGATAGATTCACTTGCACTAAGCCAAAGTTAAGGGTACTTGCTGAATTCTCTTGTCCACCAAGTAAATCTACGTTATTTCCTTCATCTGCAAGACCGAGTTTTTTTACATCTGCATCAGACATGCATGAGATTGTTTTCCAACCGGTCTCTTTTGTCCAATGGTAACAACCATCTGCAGTGGGTGCAGGTGGTGCTATTCTAACAGGTGCTGTAGGTTGCTGTGGTTCAGTAACTGCACTTACATTAGCATTGATTACTGTTGGAGATATTAGTATCAACCCAACAAATAATGCACCAAGGAGAGATGTCATAATTTTTGATTTCACGAAGTTGCTTTTTGTCATTATCCCGTACAATACAAATCAAGTAAATAAGTCGCGCTCACCCGGATCACGTGATCAGGACACGTGTTTTGGGTGAGCAATGCTTATATCAAAATAAATTTCAGTATGAAAAATTATTTTCAGGAATTTAACTTGTAGTTTCTAGTTCAATTTCACAACATTTTTCGCATTCATTGATATGGATTAAGTGGATCAGTATTGTGAGATACAATTTTGGGAGATGTTTTTGTTCTTCTTCTAAATGAAATCGCAATTCCTAGTAAAATCAATCCAATGGATACACCAAGTGTTACAAGCGATACTGTATCCAAGACATATGGAAATATCCACATTCTCATCACATGTAACAAAGAAGGATCCATTGGTGGACCCATGTACGGAGGTACGCGGTCTAGAACACTTGTAAATGATATTATCTTCAACAAAAAACCTACAAGTAAGACAAGCGAGCCACTTGCAATAAACATCACACCATGTTTTACAGTCATAAATCAGAGACTCCCGAATTTTAAAGAACCGCAAGAAAATGACAAAACATCACACGTGGATTTTGCATCCATCTCTAGCACCCATAGTGAAACGTGATATCAGCAGGATTTGTTGGAGGCGGACTAGGATTTAGTGTAACACAACTTGTGCCCCAAGGACTATTCCAATTAAAGACAGAGTTTGTCCGTGATCTTGAAGATGTATCATAGTACCCCATGACATATTGTTCATCACTAAACGCCACTGGGATAGTAGAACCGTTTGACTGCTCCTCTTGTTCTGGCCCTGCAGAATAGTGGCATGCTCCAACATCTACCTCACCCAGGTTTATGGTAGAACCTGCATCACCACTTATCCCAAACCCATAAAGTGTTCCAGTGTTTGTAGACGAATCTGTCTCCCCCATGATATAGTGTCCTGCCTGGCTAGTATCTACGTAAACGTACGATTCCACAGAATCACCTGGATTCATTGTCTGAGGAAGGCTTGTCACAAACCATTCTCCAGTGCTTGAACAAGTACTGGTGCTAAACGAGTTGTATGCAACACGCCACGATGGTGTTGGGTTTATCAAGTTGGCATTGTCATACAATATCCCCACCTGTAGCCAGTGGGCGCTGTTTGAATTTAATGCATCAAGTATCTGGAACAAATCAGTACTTGATGATGTGATCTTTTGATTTGTAAAGTCTGATACCTCCTTCCACTCTGATGCCATACCACCGTTTGTGGTATCTGCATTTGTAGAGATTCCTTTGTCCATTACTCCAGTTGGTGCCATGTATACCCCATGAACGATGTGGGGATTAGAGCCTGCAGGTCCTAGATAATCCACAGTTGAACCCGTTGAATTCCACGACATCATGTAAACCCAATTTGGATGCGCAGATATCGTTTCCGCAAGTGACACTCGCATTTTTTCAGCATACATTGGAATTGCATTATGACTAATTGGCTCTGCAGCAAGAACAAGTTGCGGGTTTGTCAAAATAATGACAAACAAAATTGCCATGATAACTCCATTACTTTTTGCTAGACTATATACCAAATTATTTCCTTTACAACAGATAATGCAAAATTACTATTAAGCCGCGCTCACCTGTCTTATAGAATTTAGGTGAGCAAGACTTAAGAAGTAAAAATTTTTAGCATGACAAATAAAAATTCGCTATACAAAACCTAGAGATTCATCTGTGTAATCCAGATTGTCATTGTTGTAACCCACATGATTGAAAAAATAGCTACTGGTTTGTTGCCCTTTACATATTCAAGAAATTTTACTAGCCTTGCAAACATCTCCCTTCCATCTTTTGTGAGATGAAACTCTTCTGATCCATCTCCTGAGTCAGATGCAATGTGATTATTTTTTTGTAGCCAGTTGAGGTATCTGAGAAAAGAATCCCATCGTAGTCGTGAAGCTAGATGCAGTTGGGTCTTTTTTACCGAATGGTTTGAATCAAAGGCGTTTGCAAATCTGCCTAAAACCTCAACATTTGGTTTTAGATCATCGCCAATGAAAGGAGGATGTACGGGATTCACGGATTCATATACTCTCTTAATTTGATTATAAAATATATCGGTTCTTTTCTCTGTATTTGTGTAATTGATTTTTTTTCTATCTTTATAATCTGTATGAATGTATGCTAACATGAAAACTATTTTGTGCGGGACATTCTTTTAGTACGGTACTAAATCTACAGTTTATACGATGCATTTCATTTATCATATGATGTTTCTATAGTTTAAAAAAGTGACGTAGGTTTCTTCTAGATTTAAGAATTTAAACAGTTAAAAATTTAAGAAAACCACTGGTCTAAATTCTGACTCTTTTTCTCAAATGCTTTTCTTAATCTATTCAACGAAGTATCAACACGGTCAAGTGAAAAACTTCTCTCTTTTGTGAGGTAATTTACAATTCCGGGATAATCCACCTCTCCGAACTTTATCTCAGAAACATCAGCAATTTTTGGATTCAAGAAAATGTCACGTATCTGCTTGTAGTCTATCTCTTCCAATTTCTCTTGTATCTGGGAGACATTCTCAAGGGAACCATGGTCTTTTATCATCTTCAATGCAGTCTTGGGGCCAATCCTCTCAAATCCATCAGGATTAAAGTCAGTGCCAATCAAGATGCCAATGTCGACAAGCTGCTCTCGTGTTACGCCAAGAGATGACAAAGTCTTGTCAAGCTGTATTATCTCAGGCTCTACCTCGATTGTAGTATTCCGGTTTGGCAGTTTTCTCTTGCCACTGTTTGTAAAGTTTCTAACAAGTTTTTTTGCACCAAACAACAATGAATCAAAGTCTTGGCTTGCAGATGCATGAGCCTGCCCTGATACTGTCATCTGTGCAGCAGTTGCCTCACCCTCTGATGGTGCCTGTATCCATGGTATGCCAAACAAGTCCAAGAATCTTTTTGACTCGTCCACCATGTCATCGCGTAACACCGATGTCTGCTGGGCATATTTTTTTGCATCAGCATAATTTCCCTCACTGATTGCAATCTCGTATTTTATCGTAGCATCTTTTTTTACCTGTTTTCTTCTTTGTATCTCTGCAGACTTTAATGATGGGGACTTGCCATCAAAGACATAGACAGGCTTTATTCCAAGTGACAAAAAATTAATGTTTCTGTAAAAGAGGCCGCTGATATGACTAGTTATCTTTCCATTGTAGTCAGTCAATGGCAATCCGTCAGGTCCTCGAATTATTGATAAAAACTGGTATATTGCATTGTACGCATCTATTGCAACAATCTTTGATGTAAACGATTCAAGGTTTGTCCTGTCTCTTACACAAAGCTGTTTTAGATCTAGGCCCATCTCTGTTTACGTTGTTTTCAAGTATTCTTATTTCTTTTTTAGAGATTTGTCCCAGCCCTTTTCGATTATCTCTTCGTAAATGTTTGATAGTTTTGGTATTGCCGCTCCCTTTTCTACTGCGATTTTTACCTTTTCTCTGTAATACAGTTCTATTTCCTTTGCAGTCGTGTCGTCAATTGTTATCGAAATTCTAGTCTTTGCCAAATGGTATCACAAAATCATTGTACAAATATCAATAATAAATTATCTATTATCAATTTTTCTCTGTTTGCGGTATGATTGTAAATCCTTCTTTTGTTGGAACCATTCGGACAGGCGTGTCTTCTGCAAGGCCGATTTGAGTCAAAATTGAGGCTAGAGTGAGATCATCTGGAACTGCATACTTGATTCCTGCGTATTCTATTGAGACTGTCTTTTTTGTTATTGTCTCCATCTGTCTAGATAATAAATTATCTACTTTATATCCTTTATTATATACTTGATCTACTGATCAGTTAATTGTCATGTTATTTATGTCCCAAAACAGAACTTGTTCTCAAGTGCCAGGTTAGCCAAGCGGAACGGCGACCGCCTCGAGATCAAAAACAAGGTAGCGGTTATGCGCAAGCATGCAGGGGTTCGAATCCCTTACCTGGCGCTTTTTCTTCAATCAAATTTTGATCAAAGTTTTGTAATTTGGTATGGTAGATAACTCTAGAACAATTTTAGCATAACTACTCTATCTAGTAGCAACAAAGCTAATTTTGATGAGAGATCTATACAGAGTAAAAATTCTCGGGCTTGGTATAATTCTGATCTTCTTTCTATGTCAAAACAATGGTGCCATGGGTCAAGTGGATTCAAATCCATGCATCGTGCCAACATCAGAAGATTATGCGACATCATCCATGTTGCCAAGTCAAACAAATACTACGTTACAAAATGGTGTCATACCACAGGTTCAAAACAACCAAGTGCAACTTGTTTCTCCAGTGCCACAGGACAAAGTTTTATCAATGCATATAGTATTGCATCTACGAAATCAAGACCAATTCACAAAATGTCTTGATTCAATAAATGATCCAAAATCGCCAAATTATAGGCATTTTCTAAATGGTGCCACCATCATGCCATATCTGCCAACCCGTAGCGAGAGATCTTCCATTGCATCGTACCTTACAGAACATGGATTTCAAGTAGAAAACTCTACATCACAACTTGTACTCAAAATATCTGCGCCGATACATGTTATCGAAAATACATTTGGAGTAAACATGAAGGTCTATCAAATGCCTATTAAATCTAGAATTGATTCCAATACAAATGTGCAAAAATTTATTCATACTTCCAAGTATGGTGGATTCTTTTACGCTACTGATTCCATGCCTCATCTACCGTCCAATTTTGCAGTACTTGTTGATTCCATACAAGGTCTTGACAACTATACTCTGGTCAGGCCTCTACAATCTCCATGTGTTGGTCCGTATTGCCCACAGGGAATGCAGGTGGGATATTCAATGGTACCGTTGTACCATGCTGGCTTTAATGGTACGGGACAAAGCGTAGCATTGATAGATTGTCCAGGAGATGAAAAACCTCAAGATGCAATTGATACATTTGATGCTCAATACGGACTTGAATCCACTACGCTAAAAGTTGTCTATCCTGATGGTACCCCGTCATCATATGACCCAAGCTGGGCGTCAGAAACAATGATGGATGTAGAAGCAGTTCATACCATGGCCCCTGGTGCTACAATTGTTTTGGTGTATAGTGGCTGCAGTCCTAGTGACCTCGTACAAGGAATTGATTATGTTACAACAAACCATCTTGCCACTATAGTTTCTAACAGTTGGGGGTTTGTGTGTAGCGGTGGTCCATGTTCTGACTCTCAATTATCTTCTTCATTGGTTTCATCAGAGCATGATATCCTTGCACTTGACGAGTCCCAGGGAATGACTATACTTTTTGCAAGTGGTGATGAAGGTGCTACTCCTGATGGTTCAATGCTTGGTACTGGATTTCCAGCATCTGACCCGGATGTATTGTCTGTGGGTGCAACTGATCTTGCCTTGACAGGATGTGCTGATACAACATGCTCTGCATATGGTTCTGAATCTGGTGCGCAAATAAGTGGTGGCGGATACAGCAAGTATTTTGAAGAACCACAATGGCAAACTCTGGCATTGGGACCAAAAAGTGGAAGGGCAATACCTGATGTCTCCATCATGGGATACACTCCGGGCTTTTGGGTCTATTCTACAAGTTCTGACAAGTGTGGTACATCTCCTTTTGCATCTAGTGGATGGTTTGGTTGTGCAGGAACAAGTCTAGCCTCACCATTGTGGGCTGGATATCTTGCAGTGGTGCAACAGGCAAATGGAAAAATTTTACTTGGAAACATTGCACCTGAATTGTATGCCGTGTACAATACTACATCATACCCCTGTTCCTTTCATGGTATCACATCTGGCGATAACATCATGAACGGCAATCTTGGGTATTCTGCTGTTTCTGGATGGAATCCAGTTACAGGTCTTGGAACTCCAATATCTGATAATCTCACTGCAAAATTAACCGGTGGGGTTTCATGTGTCGAGTCTATTCCAGAATTTCCATTTGCAATTCCGGTTTTGCTAATTGGTATTACATCATTGATTGTGTTTCACAGACTAAGGTTATGAAATGATCATACTATGAAAATCTACACCGATTTTTTTAAATCATGTGCAAAACAAAAGGTGCTGAATCTAAAGAAAAACACAAGGCAGAACAAGAAGAAATGAATGAAGAAACTCATGAACTAGAACAAGTCGAGCAAGATGAACAAGAAGAGATTAGAGAGACAGAAAATGAAGAATAATTTTGCTCTGGTACACTCAATACATCATTTGGGATGTTGAGCATTCCATGGATGGGTGTAATTCCTGGAGACAAGGCAGTGCTTTAATTGCACGTGAGTGAATTGTAAAAATGTCTGCAATTATGATTGTCATTGGGATAGAAATAGATAGATTTGAGATACCACTTTACACTGTGGTATAAATGGAAAAAATACGAGTAAAATCTAGCAGTATACGAATTATTGGGTATAACGAGTCAGAGCAAATACTGGAAATAGATTTTGTTCATGGTGGAACTTATCGATACTTTGGAGTGCCAAAGCCAATCTATGACAATCTGATGAAGTATGAAGAAGCCTATGGGAAATACCATGCTAGATTCATCAAGAACCGATATAGACATGAAAAAATTGCATAAACGATTTGATAAATCAAGTTTTACTTGAGACATCTAACATCTGGACTGGTATATCTTCAAAGGTAAATGAACACACTTTATTTTCTAATTGTAGACAAATGGCTGTGCATGAATCCCTATATAGTATACTGTGATATACATTTTCTAATAGGCGAGAATATGTTGAAGATATTGCTAGTAGATGATAACGAAAGCATAGCAAACATGTTGATGAAATTTCTTACAATCAAGGGCTATGATTGCACTGTGTGTCTAGATGGAAGAAATGCATTAGATATTTTATCAAGAGAAAAATTTGATGTCATCCTGCTTGATTTGGCAATGCCTGAATTTACTGGCTATGATGTAATAAACGAACTTGAAAAAAATGGAAAATTAAAAGAACAAAACATCATTGTACTTACAGCATCGTCAATTACAACTCTACAGTCTGATGATTTATTAAAACGGGGTGTAAAATCATGTCTCAAAAAACCCGTTACTGCAGAAATATTGCTCAAGGTTATATCATCACTTTGCTAAAAAAATTATTTGTAAAGATCTTTTGTAAATGACTAGCTAACATTGCATGATAATTAATTTTAGCAGTTTGGTCTGCTGTTGCCATCTTCATTATACAGTCCTTTTAGTGTGTTGATATCACAATCTGAAATGTATGGGTAATCGGCAATCATTGGATACATTAAATCATTAGGGGATGTCGAGTGTGCAAGTCCAAGTGCATGTCCAAACTCATGTCTCATGATTGCTTCAAGCCTGTCAGGATCAAGCGTGTTTGCCTTGAAAATTGTTATCTTGGATTTTAGAATTTCATTACCATCAACAAGCGATGTGGTGTATCCAGAATATCCGTCAGGATTTATGTCATTTGTAAGTATTATCTCAATGTCGCCGACGCCTCCAGGTGTGCCATTTACATCAAACTGTTGAGGTATGTACATTTTGGTATGTCCAGAATATGCATTCTCTACAGCTCCTTTCCATCCTACATAATATATCGACGACCCTTGTGAGCCTCTCCCTGTATCTGAATTCAATATTGAAACTGCCTTGGTGGATAAAATTGCATCCTTTATGACATCAATCATGTTTTGCCCAATGTTTGCAGTATTTGTCACATGGACATGTATTATCCTGTTATCTGCAATGTTCCACGCTACCCACGTGTTAACAGTATTGCCTTGCAGATCTTGGATTATGTAGTTGGAATTGTAATTTGGCTCAAACTTTGTTACAGTGCTATTTGTCAAAACATAGTTTTCATAATAAAGAGATCCGATTACACCAATTACAATTACCATGCCAATTAAAGCAACAGTCTGTGGTTTTTTACAAGTTTTTTGTATAATGCCATCATTTATTTCTGATATATCTTTTTGAAGATTTTTTTCCTGCTCTAGTTCATTTATTTTTTGATCATCTTCAGCAAGTTTTTTCTCCATCTCTGTTTTTGAATCTGCTTGTTCTCTTACTTTTTCTTCCAATGCATCGGCTATGTCTTTTAGAATATTTTTTTCCTGTTCTAACTCTTTTATTTCATGACTAGTGCGTGTAGTAGGTGAATCATCAATATTCTTGTCATCACGTGCCATGGTTTGCACCTTTGGGTGAATCATTGTCTGTTCTTGGAATTGTAAAGTATACTACTGTGCCCAAGTCTACTGCACTTTCAAGCCATATTTTACCGCCTAATCCTTCGATGATTCCTTTACAGATTGAAAGACCAAGACCGCTACCGCGATGTTTTCTTTTAAGAGATGTGTCTATTTGGTAGAATTTTGTAAATAGATGTGATTGTTTTTCTTTGGGGATTCCAGCTCCATTATCTTTAACATGGAATAAAATGTCTTTTTCTTGCACGTTGGCACCGATCTCAATTTTTCCAGTATTTTCTGCTGTAAAATCAACTGAATTTACTATTAGATTTGAAAAGACTTGTTTTAGTCTAAATGGATCGCTAATGGTTGTAATTTTATCTTTGGTGAGATTTACAAACTCGATTGTCTTTGATGATGTTACTGCAGTGTTGTCATGCGTCACATCGGCCATGAATTTATCAAGTTCCAATTCTGTCTTGTTGAATCTCATTGTCTTCATGTCAAGTTTTTGTGCATCCAAGATGTCTCCAGTTAAACTTTCTAGGCGTAAAGCATTTTGATAAATCTCATCTATAGCATTACGTTGTTCGTTGTTTAATTTGCCTAATACTGTAGGGTCTCTGAGCATCTCTGCATAAAACTTGATTGGAAACAATGGTGTGCTCAATTCGTGAGATATCATTGCTGAAAATTGCTCTTTTAGTTCATTTGTTTGGGTTAGCTGCAAGTATTGATTTAGTATTGCGGCCTCATTTTCTTCTAGTTTCTTTTTTATCTCCTCGATATCTTTTATGTCTTTTATAGTTACCAGATTGGCTACAAATTTTTTGTCTATATCGTGGATACTTTTAACATTTACTAGTGATGGAAATGTTGTACCGTCTTTTCTCTTGTGTACAAATGGTTCGTCATGGAAATCTGCATTTTGCTCGTATTTTTCTACAAACTCGTGATATTTAGCCAAACTCTCAC
Source organism: uncultured Nitrosopumilaceae archaeon (assembly GCA_964462165.1). Classification (GTDB taxonomy): domain Archaea; phylum Thermoproteota; class Nitrososphaeria; order Nitrososphaerales; family Nitrosopumilaceae; genus Nitrosotalea. The sequence continues at coordinate 10,172 of CAYWWR010000001.1, read as the reverse complement.
TTGCAATCAAAAATGACGCAGGTTTTCCGATGACTTCATTTTTAGTATATCCAAACAGTTCTGAAAATGCATTATTCAGGTCAGTGATTTTTAAATTTGCATCCGCAAGAATCACACAAGTTGGGGTTAATTGGAATAATGCCTTGTATTTTTCCTTAGCTGCAATGGTGTCTTGATTGTTCTCTGTGAGTCTTCTCATCAAATGGTTTACATCTGATGCCAATACCTCTATCTCCTCTGTTCCGTTTACTGTGATCTCTACATTGTTTCCACCAATGTATTCTCTCAACCCTTGTCGAATTTTTTCAATTGGACTTGAAAGTCTATGTGCTATAAAAAATACAACAATTGATACTGCAGTGATTGTAACTATCATAATTGTAATCATTATGTTTGATAGCTGACTAATTGGTTTCAAAACATCTGCTGATTTGTATTCTGTAACAAATATCCAGTCAAATAGCGGTTCTACTTTGGAACTAGATGATTTTGCATATGCAATTATTTGTTGATCATCTGAATTTGGATCAGTGTATGCAAATGTTCCAGAATTACCCTTCATGTTGCTCATAAAATCATTGTCATGCATGGATGAAAACGACTTTTCATTGGCATCTGTAGAATATAGAACCAATCCATCAGGGGATATCAATTCATATCCTGCTGGGGTATATTGGCCCGATTTCATCTGCGTATTGATGATGTTGATTACTTGCTGGATGTTTGTAACTGCCTTTATCACCCCTACAAAATTTCCATTCTTGTCTTGAATGCTCTTGGAGATTGCAAAAGATGAAAATCCTGAACTATTGTCTACCTCTATTTTTCCTACGTATACTCCATTCTTACTTGCTTCTTGCCACCATGATTCGTCATCTTGTCTGTAATCTGTGGTTTTGTCTGTCTGGGCTACATTGGCTCCATATGCATTAGTGAAAAATATTTCACCGTATACATCATCGTGAAATAACGTCTTTTCTGATTGCTGGACTTCTCTGAGCTTGTCTGATGCTGGGTTGTTGATCAATCCGTCCATGAATGGGGTGATTTTATCTCTGGGGGATGTTGTCCAGTTCAAGTCATTTTCATTTATGTATTGTTCAGGATCTTGCATATTGGAAAATTGTGCTGTAGATGCTGTTGCCGCAGATGTTATGGTTTCATCATTTGAGAGGTTTACCACATCCACAATTCTATCGGTGACATAACTATCAATTCTATTTATCATCATGAGGTTTATTTTTTCAGCATTTTTCTTGATATTGTCTTCTGTTGTATTTTTGAATTCATATAAAAAATACATCCAGCTCATTACACCAAGTGTTATCAAAACAAAAGCCAATAGAAATATTGCAAAACTAAATTTCATATTGTTACACTAGTTCTTTGTATTTTTGGATTTGCTATGCTGTAAACACCAAATGTCAACAAAATATACTGGATGTAAAAGAACAGATCAGAAATGGATCCTGAATAGTCTGTTCCATTAATTCCAGTAAATTGGAACAACAAATCACCAATGGATGTTGATATCATTGACAAACATATTATTGGTACATACACGCTTAACTTGTTTCTAAAATATAGTATCATTCCAATTACTGCAGGAGCAAGTGATATGCTGTCTAGTATTGGATATGCAAGTGAGACAATATTGTCCAGTGATGGTTCCAAGTCACCTGCTAGTATGAAAAAATATGTTGCTATTGCAGTGACACCGCAGCTTGAGAGAATTGCTACTACTATTGTCCATTTTGGAATTGATACTTTTAATGATTTTACAAATAATATGAAAAATGGAACAAGACATATTGTACCGATAATAAATGCAGCATCTGCCAAAGATGGGAATGGTTTTTCATCAAGTATTATTTCGTCTAATGAAAAAATGTGTTGTGCAACAAGAAATGATATTGAAAAAATGAAAAATATTGTCCACATGAAAACGTTTTTGCGTTCAATGTATGCCTGACGTGCCTGAAAAATTGCTGTCATTGACAAAAATATTGTTAATGGTATGTAGAGAAAGTCACTTGTTAGCGTTGCCGCCTTTTGACCTAGGAGATATCCTGTACTCCATATGCCTACGATTGTAAGCAGAGCTAAAATGAGATATTTGTTTCTATGTGACTTGGTTAAATTACCCTGCAATTATCATATCACCATTTTTCTCATATTTAAAAGAAAGTTAGATATTTCTGGCATGATTGCTTTGTTACTAATGATATTTTCAAATATGTTTTGATTCATGTTATATCATATCCTTTGTAATTAAAAAGATTCAAGTGAATTGTCGTTCTTAAAGGTAGATGTGTACTGGAAATAAAGTTTCTATCTTATTTGTATTTCCATATGGTAATCATGAATTTCTTTATCAATAGGTACATGTAGGGATTAACCGACTGGTAACTTGATAAATTAAAAAATCAATCACTCTCAAGTCGATGTTTTGGCATCTCATCCAGTAACACGTTAGATGTGTTTGTCTGTAAGAAATATGATATTGTTTCAAATTGTTTGTATTAATTTTTCATTCAAATCATGATTTTTTCTATCAAAATTCATATGCTTATATAATATCTGTGCCATTTATGATCTTCTTTGCAAAAAAAACACATATTGCATTATTTGGCAATTTCATTTTTATCTGTTGGAATATCGTATGCATCATTTGGGTCCAATGGGGGAACGGTACAAGCCCAAGACGAATCATTAGATACAAGCTCTGGGATAATCAAAGAAATTCTTACATGGGGTTTTGATAATCTCAACCCTGATCAAATTACTTTTTCTAATACTATACGGGTGATGGATGGTCCAACTGGACATTCATTAAACTTTGATGGAAACAATGATTATGTAAAAATTGCAAGCTCAAAAATCGGACATGTAAAAAATTTGGTAGTATCTGCTTGGATAAAACCCAACTATGATGTATCATCAAATCAATTTACAATATTGAGTAAACCCGAATCATTTTCACTTTATCTCAAACCTTTGGGAAAATCATATCATGCTGAATTTTCAGTATATGACGGAACTGCATGGCATGTAGTTGAATCAAAAAAACAGATCAATTCACAATGGACAAAACTGCTTGGTGTTTTTGACGGACGCTCTATTGCCATTTACATTAACGGTACAATTGATTCATCTAGTCTTGTACAGCTTCCCACACTTGATGATCTTTTTCCAATTTCATATGGTGATATTTCTGATGCTGATCTCTTGATAGGATCTTCAACAGACGGACTGGGAGAAAATAATTTCTTTGCTGGTGAAATCAGTGATGTACAAATCACTCCGTCAAATGGTTATATTGTTGACAATATTGTGGATGATCAGCCGCTTTTCTCCGATGGAAATAACACATACAATATTCCACAGAATGGGAACAACACATCTGATATTCACTCAAATATGATAAATCAAACTAATGTTACCAATCTCAACCCCGTGTTGTCAAGCTCAAACTCTACCATTTCTCAAATTCCATCAAATGCAACTGTTACCAATTCCACCACTCTACAAATTCCTTCAAATGTAACAACTCAAACCAATACTACGCAAATTCCATCAAATGTTACAACTCAAACTAATGTTACAAATCTCGGTCCTGTCTTTTCAAATTCAAACGCTACAACTGTACAATTTCCAACAAACATGTCAGGACTAGTCCGTTACTTTGATTTCAGTCCAGATTCAGTTTCTCCTGAAAACATGGCAAAAAACGCTACAATTGTGGATGGTGGTATATTGGGGACTGCCTTGCAACTCACGTCTGGTGGGTATGTGTCTGAGAGTATTCCTGAAACAGACCGACTTTCAAATCTGAGCCTGTCTGCATGGGTCAGCCCTGACTATGGTACCGGGGGACAAACATTCACAATTCTAAACAAAGCCAATTCATTTCTATTTCAAATAGGCAATATTGTATCTGGAGAGGGAACTGCATCATTTTCAGTCTTTGATGGGATAACGTGGCATACTGTAGAATCTAAAGAAAAAATTCCAATAGGTTGGACTCATCTTGCTGCCACGTTTAATGGAAGTGCAATAGATATCTATGTAAATGGAATTCTTGATGCAAGCCAGCCTGTATCAGAAATTGGAATTTCACAATCTGGACAAATTCAATCAGGTCTTGCAACTCTAAACTCCCAGTCTGATGTATTGATAGGATCTCAATTAGAAAACACGCAAACAAGTAATCCGTTTAATGGTTTGATTGACGAAGTTTCAATATATGATACATATCTTGATGATGTACAAATAAATGGTATCTACAAATCAACTGTAGATTCTACAGAATTTACACCATCTGTTGTTACACCACCGGTTGTTATTCCTCAAAACATTGGTACAATTCCAGTTCCAACACCTAGTGCAGAAGTAAACTTTAGCTCAACTTCGCAGAATCCATCAAACACATTTGGTGATGCATCAATTTCAACATCTGGTGTAAATGGCACTGCACTTGAGCTCTCAGGTCATGGGTACATGTCTCAAAACATGACTTCAACAGATCAAATATCACACTTTACACTTTCTACATGGGTGAAACCGGATTATCAAAAAGGATCATCTGAATATACTGTCCTAAGCAAGGACAGATCGTTTTTGCTTGCAATAAACAATTACATACCGCCAAAAAAAGTTGCAATATTTTCAATCTATGACGGTATACAATGGCATACTGTTGAATCAACATCACAAATTCCTCAAGATTGGACTCATCTTGCTGCCACGTTTAATGGGACATCTATTGCAATCTATGTCAACGGAAAACAAGAAGCCAGTGTACCTGTGAGCACGATAGGGATATCGCTTTCTGGACATCTTGAGACAACGACAATTGCTAATCTGACATCACAGGCAGATGTAATCATTGGTGCCCAAGAATCTGTAAGGGCTCCTCAAACTACTGTCCAAAACCTGTTTGGTGGTCAAATTGACGAGGTAAACGTGTATGATTCATTGCTAGATTCCTCACAAATTCAAAATCTATACGATCAGGGCGTACTGTCACTTCAAAAACAAACCAAGTCTAATACTACATCTGTTCTAAACGGTATTGCACCTGTAAATGGCACTACCAACCAAACAGCTACCACTGGTATCATTCCTGTAAATCAAACTGCCGTAATCAATGGAGCAGTCAATGGAACAACAATTTCAGGAACGGTCATCAATGGTACAATTCCTACAAATGGAACTCTGATTACCAATGGAACCAAAATTATCAACGGAACTGTTCCTGTTAACGGGATTATCAACGGTACTAGTCTTGCAAACGGAACTGCTCTTGTAAATGCAACCAATATTGTAAACGCAACTGATGTTGTAAATGGGACTGCAATACCCATCACACCTTCAGTAACGCCAGTAAAATCTGATTATTTGATTACAGAAAAGCCTGGAATTGATTTTGAGTTTCTTTCTGATAAGAATCTGAAAAAGGCTGGCAAGGTTACAAAAGAAAATCCTAGTCAGCGACAAAACAATAGGTGGGTTGGAAATAATTCTACAATTAGTGTAACTGTGTTTGATCCAAGTGGAGCAAAAGTTCCAATAAATACCGTATTTACAAAACTAAGGGAAGGTAAATTTCACATCTCACTTGCATCTGAAAGGTCAATTCGTGCTGGTAAGTATATTGTACAGGTTACATTGAATCAAAATGGTAAATCCTTTGTAACTCAAACCGATTATTCTTGGGGGCTGGTTTCACTCAATACTGATAAAAGTATTTTCCAACCAAATGATGTTGCAAACTTTGTAATTGCAGTACTTGACAATCAAGGTCATTCTGTATGCAATGCCAATGTTTTGATGACTGTGACAGATCCGGTTGGGCTCTCAACAATTCTTTCATCGGGAAATGGAGTTATACCCTCTACAGAATGTGGATTGTATAGTGCACAATATACCACTGGGCAAGAAGGAAACTATACTGTATACGTTGCTGCCAAAAACCCATCTGGTGTAACCACTTTTAATACTTCATTTCTAGTGCAAAAGAGTTTTCCATTTGATATTGTTCGAACTGCTGCAAGCAAGATAGACCCAGTTAACAATCCAAATTCATTTAACGTAAGACTTGATGTATCTTCCTATACCAATGCTACCTCTATCAATATCCAAGAGACTGTTCCATCAGTATTTCATGTAACAACTGATGGTCTAGTACAAACTGTTGGAAATTCCACCACCATATCATGGAACAAAAGTCTGATTGGGAACGCTACTTCTGTACAATACTCATACTCTGTCCCATTGAAATTTCCACAATTGTATGCATTGGGTCCTGCGACGATAAGTTATGTAACAAACTCTAGCTTTACAGAAGCAAGACCATGGTTTGTTGCAAACGATCCTGCTGTTGCAAAGCTATACCTACATGCAGCCACATCACCTGATGCTCCAACCGACGGAGAACATTCTACTGCATTACCTGTTGGAACATTCAAGGGTAACAGTGGCACTGGATTTGAAGATCTATCCATGTCGTCACTGATTGGGACATCGCAGGCAACCAAGTCTTTGACCAGTCTTGCACAGACTGCTGCACAGGATAATTACATTGCAAGATTTACTTCACCGCCACTTGCTGCACAGACAATTGCAGCAGGTACTTGGACATTTGCAGTACAAACCTTGGAAACTAATGCTGGTGCAAATTCAATGCTACAAGGTTCGCTCTATGTTTGGAGGCCCTCAACTAGCAGTGTAGTTGGATATGTCTATGACAGTACCACTGCACTTGGAACCGAGTGGGGCACAACCACAAAGGGTGTATTGGTAACTGTATCTGGAAGTTCTGTCACTGTAAAAGATGGTGATGTTCTTGTCTTTGAAGTTTGGAGGCATGCTGCATCTCAGACAGCTGCTACTGCATGGGCCCAAGAATTATTATTTGATGGAACAACTGATGTCACAAATGGTGGTACTGGTTCAAGTGCTGCAAGCTATATTGAAGCTCCTACCAACTTGGTCTTCAAGTTTACAAAACTTTATCTGCATGCAGCAACCTCGTCTGATGCTCCAACCGACGGAGAACATTCTACTGCATTACCTGTTGGAACATTCAAGGGTAACAGTGGCACTGGATTTGAAGATCTATCCATGTCGTCACTGATTGGGACATCGCAGGCAACCAAGTCTTTGACCAGTCTTGCACAGACTGCTGCACAGGATAATTACATTGCAAGATTTACTTCACCGCCACTTGCTGATCAAACAATACCTGCTGGAACATGGACACTTGGGCTACAATCCCTTGAAACAAATGCCAATGCAAACTCGTTCTTCCAAGCCTCTATCTATGTCTGGAGACCATCAACTAGCAGTGTAGTTGGATATGTCTATGATGGTTCCACTGCACTTGGAACAGAGTGGGTTGCTACAACACAAGGCAGGGTTTTCACTGTGTCCGGAAGTTCTGTAACAGCGCAATCAGGTGATGTTCTAGTTCTTGAGGTGTGGCGAAGTGCTACACAGGGTTCTGCTACTGCATGGGCCCAAGAATTATTATTTGATGGAACAACTGATGTGACAAATGCAGGTACTGCTGCAAGTGCTGCAAGCTTTATTCAATTTAATACACAACTGGGATTTGGCAATAACCTTGCTGAAGAAGTCACTACATCTGACTCGCTAATACATTCTGCAGCTATAAAGAAGGTGTTAACTGAGACTGTGACATCTGCTGATCAAGGTGTTGTATCTGAAGGTAAGGGTAAAACACTATCTGAATCAGTCATTGCTTCAAGTACTTCACTATCATCGACTTTACGAAAAGCAAATCCAACAGAATCAGTCACTGAACATGACTTGGTATCAACCGCTATAATGAAAAGAGCAACATTGACAGAGTCGCTTATCGTTTCTGATGATCTATCTACCACTGTTGCAAGAAAAGCAAGTCTATCTGAGACTGTAACTAGTACTAGTTCCCTGTCAACATCAATTGCCAAGAAAATAACATTGACTGAATCAGTCACTACATCAGACACGTCATCAACAACAGCTCAGAGAAAAATAACCCTGACAGAATCAGTCATTGGTAATGACTTGGTATCAACAGCAGCATCAAGAAAAGCAACATTATCTGAAACAATGGTATTATCTGATGCATCATCAACAGATGCGTCAAGAAATATATCGTTACCTGAAACACTCATGGTTCATGATTCCTTGACAACATCTGCATCAAGAAAAGTAATACTGACAGAGTCAGTCACTACTTTAGATGCATCATCTACTGCCACATCAAAAAGTAAAATGCTGTCTGAAACAATAACTGTTGACAATGGTATGGCAACAGCTGTATCAAGAAAGGCAACATCGCCAGAATCTGTTAGCTCTTCTGATTCACTAACAACAGCTGTATCAAGAAAAACTGGATTGTCTGATAATTCCATTGTCTCTGATGGTATGACAACTACTGTATCTCACAAGATCACATTATCTGAAACTGTTACAGCCTCTGATGGTTTGACAACAGCCACTTCTAGAAAGGCAACCCTTACAGAAACAGTAAACGCTTCTAATGTATTCTCAACAGCCATATCCAAAAAAATAACCCTGTCTGAAGATGTTACAACACATGATTCAATGACCACAGCTGCATCAAGAAAGGCAGCATTATCTGAAACAATAACTGCTTTTGATAATCTAACAACAACTGCGTCAAGAAAAGTAATACTGGCAGAATCAACCGCCGCTTCTGATGTATTATCAACAGCAGTGGCAAAGAGCATTGCGTTAACAGAAACCGTAAACACTAGTGACTTGACATCAACTGCAGCCTCAAGAAATACTGATCTTGCTGGAACCGTAATCACTCATGACTTGCTAACAACTGCCGCATCACACAAGACCATATTATTTGAGACTGTGACCATGTTTGATTTACAATCTAATGCCCTGGCAAAGAGTATCACATTGAGTGAACCGGTTACAGTTTCTGATGCCTCATCTACTACAACATCTCAGAACATTGCTCCATACGAAACTGTAACCCCCCATGATTCCATGACAACTGCAGCATCCAAAAACATGACATTGCAAGAAACAGTCATGGCTTCAACCGGTATGACAACTGCAGCATTGCAAAACACAACGATATCTGAAACAACATCTGCCTCTGACTTGATGACAACTGCCGCATCAAGGGCTGTAACGCTGTCAGAAACAGTCACATCTTTTGATACCCCATCTACTACAACATTATTTAACACTGTGTTGCATGATGTGGTAGCCACCTCTGATATTTCATCGCCAGCAGAGGCAAGAATGATAACATTGTCAGAATCTGTAACAGTCTCTGATGTTCTCTCAACTGTAGCAGAACAAAACACAATGTTATCTGAATCTGTCACCCCATCTGATACATCATCTACATCATCTGCGATGAATATCACATTGCCAGAATCAGTAACTGTCTCTGGTCTATCATCTAATGCTGGATCAAAGAATGTCACATTGATAGAATCAATTCCTGTATCTGATGGCATATTACCTTCTACTTCTAGACAAGTCTATAATTCTGATACTATAACAGTGAAGGATACTGCAAGTTTACTAAAAATTAGTGCTAATCAACATCTTGTTTCAAACAACCAAACTACAGTGATTGTCACTCAAGACAAGCCAAACTTGGTTGTAACAAATAACGATACTGTCCTTTCATCAATAATGATTCCAACAACGGTGGCATCTCCTACAATAAACTATGGACAGATTATTTCTCTGGGAACTGTACATGTAGCACACGCTCTAAATATAACAAAAGATACAACTGGTGATAACAAAGCAGATGTAGTAGTCACAATTCCTGCAGCAACTGACATCAGCAACCCTGCATGGGATGGTGTGTTACAATTACCCACATCTCAATCATCTTCATCGTTGATACTGCCTGTTCCACAAGGTCAAGTGGCTACTGCAAAAACAGTAATTGGAATAGGATCCTCAATTCCTCTGACATTCAATAACGCTGTACGTATCTTGTTTGTTGGCCAAGCAGGATCACATGTGGGATACTTTTACTCTCCAACATCAGTGACTGAGACTACTCCGACATGTGCAAGTGATGATCAAAGTACCGCTAATGGACTTGCGGCAGGTGCAAGCTGCAAGATAGACGTTGGAGGTAATTTGGTAATGTG